>JBDNJA010000232.1:0-18298 GCA_041688005.1 Gammaproteobacteria bacterium | reverse complement strand
GATTTTACCTCGGTTGCGTTTGGTTTTACGATCAACCGCTTGAGGATTCTTTTCTGCTATGGACATAAACACTCTCTACCACTAGGTTTTTAGTTCGGCGCTAAAACTTTGTTGAGTTTGCGCCTGGTTTTCTTAGCCGATTAATAAACCTTCGAGAAATCGATGCGGATCACGGAGCATGTAACACCGATTGTTGAAGGTACCTGGCTCGCCCTCGTCGAGATTAACCGCCATTAAGCGTGGCGCAGCCTGACTCTTTAATATGCGCCCGACTGGAAAACCTGCACCACCCAGACCCCGTAGCGAGGTTCTTTTTGCTACGCTCGACATAATTTATTTCCTTTTGATCGGGCGACTAAAATAAGCCTTCGACCAGACCTTCGTTGTTAAGATGAATGCTGTCTGCCGACGGTACACGCGGTAAGCCGGGCATGGTCATGACATCGCCACAAACCACGACGATGAATTCAGCTCCAGCAGATAGACGAATTTCACGTATGGGTACATCGTGACCACTTGGTGCACCCATTAATGTGGGGTCAGTTGAAAAGCTGTACTGTGTTTTTGCCATGCAAACTGGGAACTTGCGGTAACCGGCTTCTTCAAATTTAGTGAATTGTTCGCGTATCTTTTTATCAGCAGTGATGTCTTCGGCACCGTAAAGACTACGCGCGATATGGCGAGCTTTTTCCCAAAGCGGCATATCATCATCATATAAAGTATGAAACTGTGCCTGGCCGGAGTCTGCCACTTCGGCCACATGTTTTGCTAGTTCCTGGGTACCCTTACTGCCTTCACCCCAATGGTTGCAATCGAATGCTTTAACACCGAGTTCAGCACAGAACTCACGAATCGCACCGAGTTCATCCTGAGTATCCGAGACAAACTGATTGATAGCGACAGTGACCGGGACACCAAACTGGCTGAGATTCCGAATGTGGCGCCCGAGATTTTCACAACCTTTGACGATCGCTTCGACGTTTTCACTGGTGAGTTGATCCTTGGCAACACCACCGTGCATTTTAAGGGCACGTGCTGTTGCGACAAGAACCACAGCATCTGGACTCAAACCGGCTTTACGACATTTAATGTCAAAGAATTTCTCCGCACCGAGATCAGCACCAAAGCCTGCTTCCGTGACCACATAGTCAGCCAGTTTAAGCGCCGTTTTGGTGGCGATCACAGAGTTACAGCCGTGAGCGATATTGGCGAAAGGACCACCGTGGATAAACGCTGGATTGTTTTCCAGGGTTTGTACGAGATTTGGCATGAAGGCGTCTTTGAGCAACACTGTCATCGCACCCGGAGCATTCACTTCACTGGCGAGCACTGGTTTTAGGTCGCGGGTATAACCGATTACGATGTTGCCAATTCGACGGTGTAAATCGTCAAGGTCGGTTGCCAGGCAAAAAATTGCCATAATTTCGGAGGCAACCGTTATGTCAAACCCACTCTCGCGAGGCGTGCCGTTACCCGGGCCGCCGAGGCCAATAGTGACGTTGCGCAAGGTGCGATCATTCATATCTATGACACGCTTCCAGGTAATGCGACGCGGATCGAGTCCCGCTTTGTTTCCCCAGTGGATATGGTTATCAATTAGAGCGGTTAACAAATTGTGTGCGGCACCGATTGCGTGGAAATCACCGGTAAAGTGTAGATTGATGTCTTCCATCGGCACTACCTGCGCATAACCGCCGCCTGCAGCACCACCTTTCATGCCAAAGCAGGGGCCGAGGCTGGGTTCGCGTAGACATATAACGGCTTGTTTACCGATGCTATTAAGTCCGTCTCCGAGTCCAACTGTAGTCGTGGTTTTACCTTCACCTGCAGGCGTTGGTGAGATAGCCGTGACAAGAATTAATTTACCATTTTCTCTGGATTCTAATGACTTTATGAAATCGGCGGTTATTTTAGCTTTGTCATGACCAAAAGGCTGTAATGCATTATTAGGAACTTTTAGATTTTCGGCTATTTCACTGATCGGTTTTAGTGTTGCCGCTCGAGCTATTTCGATATCACTCATGATTACTCCAAGTAGGTTTATTTGGTATACCGTATACCAGAAATCAAATTCTCTCAAGCATTCACCGTGTTTAATTGAAAATTTTGAGTTATCCGGTCGATGGATTAAATAGTAAACGTGTTACTTGGAGGTTTGGTAGGTGATCGTCTCACTAGGTATGCTGCGGAAGAATCAGGTTTGATTTAATTCAAGTGCAGGGTGATCAGATATATTAAACGGTAACAGCCCGGCTCCAACTATTATCAGTTAGCGGTACTTGGAGCGCGGGCTAATTTCGGTGAATAAACTAATATCATATCTATTTTTATTTCAAAAAATCCCGATAACCTTATTGTTACCGTCTATTTATTATCCATTTGGTATGTATTGGTCAAGATTCCGATACCTTCAATTTCTATATCTACGATGGTATTTGGTTTCATTGTTTTCACACCTAACGATGTGCCGCAGGCAATGACGTCACCTGGATGTAGGGTCATATCACCGGAGATCAAGCTGACCAGGTCTAGTGGTGAAAAAAACATATCCGATACCGGGTAGTTTTGGCGTTCCTCACCATTGACGCGTGTTTTTACAATGAGCGCATCCGGATCATCCAGTTCTGCGATGCAAGGGCCTATAATGCCGAAACTGTCGAAACTTTTAGAGCGAGTCCATTGGGGAAACGCATCGTATTTGAACAGCAAGTGAATCGCAGTAATATCGTTGATGCAAGTATAACCCTTTACATATTCGGATACATCTTCGCGGCTGACATTTTTACAGGTCTTGCCTATTACTACACCTAGTTCACCCTCGTAAATCAATCGACCGTCGTACCCCGCTGGATGCAATATCTCGTTACCGTGTGCGGAAACACAGCTTTCGGGTTTGATAAAATAGAATGGAAACTCGGGAGGGGTTAGATTTTGCGCGGCCGCCAGCTGATGGAAGTTATTCCACATTGCGATAATTTTAGTCGGTTGGCAGGGAGCGAGAATCTGTACTTCGTTCAAGGCTAGACTTTTGTTACTAGATTTCGGATTTTGATACATGTCTCCGTCATGGCAAAGTATTGTTTCGCCTTCGAGCAATCCAAATCCCAGTTTGCCTGCGTGTTTATAGCGCACCCATTTTTTTGTCATTTTTTTGCCTGTAAGTTGAATAAATTGGTGTCCAATCCTACCTTTACTTTACTTTACTGATGATCCTGGGAAACAGTTGCTTAGACCGAATAGTTAAAATTTTGGTATATTGTATGCCAGTGATGATATGTTGATTGCAACTTAAAAATCAACCAGATTTGAAGCCTATTCGAAGAATCGCTATAAAAAAATAATATTTCGACTTAGATGACCATAGGAAATGACTGTCGGTGGTTGGTTAAGCGGCCGTGGAACGTCTCGTTTGATCGCAATGTTTGTGAATTATTGAGGGTAGTTTAGTGACTGAAATAGAGAGTCTAATTGTTTCCGCTTCAGCCTGGATACTTGAAGAATATAGTCTTTTCTACGAAGAGTGTTTAAAAATCCCAGAGCTTGCAAAATTGGTATTTGAAAAATGCGACTTTGCCAGTTCGGTTCAAGTCAGTGCTCATCGACTACCACCTTCTAGCATAGGAATCGCGGAGGTTAGTGAAAGTTTAATTGAAACTTATCCTGATATCCCTATTGGTATTTTGAGGATGGCGTTATTTTTTTACCAGAAGTATTAATGTCGGGGTTATGTATTTCGCAAAGACATCTATCCGATGTTTTCGCCAGGCGGCATGAAAGCCTAAAGCCTAAAGCTAAAATGTTAAAAACACAACATACTCACACCTTGAAGAAACTGGCTTGTGTCGTTGGTGCAAGCGCGGTACTGGCAGGCTTGCCAGTTATCGGGCATGCCTGAGAACCACAAAAGCATGTCGAATTTGTTGTTATGGCTGGTAAAGGCGGCGGGAGTCAGCGTAACCCGCAATCGGTCGGATATGGGGCAGCTGATACTGGAAGCGATCGAGAACCGTTAGTTGCAAGCGTCCCGATTGCCGCGTGCATTTGGACATTCATGCGCGGTTCAGCTTCACTGATTATAGTGGATCGGCCTGACGCCGATATTGTTCTCCCGGAGGTCGATCGCATGTTACGCCGATCAGGCGTTTTCAAAAAAAGACTTTACAGCGATCTCAAGCTGTTATAAATTCAGCCTTGGTATATTGTATACCGAAAATAAGTACTTCCATCGATCAAGCCGAACAGAACCGGTGAAGCGGTAGAAAAATTCGACGAAGATCGATGATAAATAAACTCACATTCAGAATCCCTTAGGAGGCGTTCAATGAAAGTGTTAATAAGTAAAACCAAGAAAGTAGCTATTTCTGCCCTGGTGGCGGTGGTGTCGCTGGGCGTTTTTGCAACTAGTGCCCAGGCTGAGTGGTCGCCGAAGAAACCAGTTGAACTCATCATCATGGCCGGAGCCGGTGGTGGTGCTGATCAGATTGCCAGGCTTTTGCAGGGATTAATCGAAAAGAAAGGCCTGTCACCGCGGCCGTTCATTCCAATCAACAAGCCCGGTGGATCAGGTGGTGAAGCCTTGCGTTACCTCAAGGATAAGGCTGGCGACGATCACGTATTGATGGTTACCCTGAACAGCTTCTACACCACGCCGATCATCCAGAAGGGCCTCAATGTCGATCCGCTGACATTTACCCCGATCGGCCGCATGGCGCTCGACACCTTCCTGTTATGGGTCAACAGCGACAGGAAAGACATTACTGATCTGGATTCTTACGTGAAGGCGGTCAAGTCTGAAGGCAAGAGCTGGACAGTGGGTGGCACCGGCTCGGGCCAGGAAGATTCCATTCTGACTGCAATGATGGAAAAGGAGTTTGGCTACAAGGTGACTTACATTCCCTTCTCGGGCGGTGGCACCGTGGCTAAAAACCTGATTGGTAATCACATCGATTCAACGGTTAACAATCCGGCGGAACAGAACGAATTTTACCGCGCCGGCCTGAGCAAACCGTTAGTCCAGTTTACCGACACGCGTATGGCTACTTATCCCGACATCCCGACCGCAAAAGAACTCGGTGTTGATATCGAGTACTACATGCAGCGTTCGATCAATGGACCTCCCGGTATGTCAAAAGAAGCCCAGGAATGGTACATCAACCTGTTTAAAACTCTGTACGACTCAGAGGAATGGCAGACATTCTGTATTGAAGACGGGCTCGACTGCTCGGAATGGAGTGCTGGCAAGGACCTGGGGAATTTCCACAAAGCCCAGCTCAAGCGTCACAAGGCGCTGATAGAGTCCGTAGGCGCGAAGGCGATTACTGGCGAATAATACAATCCCGCTAGACCTGTTTACGGCTGCCCCCCTGTGGGTCGGCCGTGGACACTAGTGTCAAAATTAACTGAAAAATTTGCGTAGCCAGGGAGAAGAGATGACCGTACGTACCGCTGAACTTGTAATGGCAATCCTGTTAGGCCTGGCGTCGATCGGGCTGATGACCAAAAGTACCGAACTCAACATCACCTGGATACTCCATCGGGGACCCGGCGCGGGCGCTTGGCCATTCTGGCTGTCGGCCGGAATGCTGTTGTGCTGCCTGGCCATCGTTATTCGCTGGTTTTTGGGCATAACCCTCGAATCGCGTAACACCGAATTATTCATGACTCGTGAAACGGTCAGAATCGTCGGCGTCTCGGCGGGTGCACTACTGTTCCTGTTGTCGGCGACGTATTTCATCGGCCTCTATCTGGCGCTGATGTTATTCCTTTTGTTCTACATCAAGTATATCGGCCGGCATAACTGGACGGTGACTGTCGGTATGACGATAGGGGTACCGGTATTCATTTTCTGCCTGTTCGAGTGGGCGTTGAAGATACCCTTGCCGAAAGCGATCACTGAGACGTGGTTTTACCCGCTATACGAATTGATGTACTAGTGTTGGTCTGTCAATGAGTCACGTTCAACAATTACAGAGAGATTATCGACATGGGTGATACACTTAATTTACTGGCCGGTGGTTTGATGGAGGCCATGCAGCCTCTGAACTTAGGCATGATTATACTCGGCTGCGTGCTCGGCTTGCTGGTCGGGGCGATGCCCGGGCTGGGGTCGGTTAACGGGGTTGCAATTCTGCTGCCGATTACCTTCCTGGTGCCGCCGAACTCGGCGATTATTTTCCTCGCCGCAATCTATTACGGCGCGATGTACGGCGGTGCGATCAGTTCGATCACGCTCGGAATACCCGGCGCGTCGACGGCGGTGGCGACGGTGTTCGATGGACGCCCGCTAGCCTTGGCGGGCAAGGCGGACAAGGCCCTGACCGCAGCCGCGATGGCGTCGTTCATCGGCGGCACAATCGCGGTTGTGCTGTTCACCTTGTTCGCGCCCCCACTTGCTGAATTTGCACTCAGGTTCGGCCCGCCCGAAGAATTTACGCTGATGCTGCTCGCGTTCGCGACGTTCATCGGGCTCGGCGGCGACGACATACCGAAGACTATTTTCTCGATTCTGATCGGCCTGGTGCTGGCCTCCATCGGCCTCGATATCATTACCGGCGCGCCGCGGCTGATTTTCGGCGACATTACCGGTTTCATGCACGGCATCAACTTCCTCGTGCTCGCGATCGGGATCTATGGCATCGGCGAGATGCTGTGGACCCTGGAGCAGACCAAGGGCAAAGTCGAGGTGCACAACGTCAAGCTGTCGATGAAGAGTATTTTCAAGCACATCAAGGACGTCAAGGAATATTTCGGCACCGCCACGATGGGTTCGGTGCTCGGTTACTTCGTTGGCACACTGCCAGCTGCCGGCGCGACGCCTGCCGCGCTGATGTCCTACGGTCTGGCGAAAACCTTTTCCAAAGAGCCTGACAGTTTCGGCAAGGGTAATATTTCTGGCGTAGCCGCGCCCGAGGCCGCTAACAACGCGGCATCGACTGGCTCGATGTTACCGATGCTCACGCTCGGAATTCCGGGTTCGCCGACGACTGCCATTCTGCTCGGGGGAATGATTATCTGGGGACTGCGCCCCGGGCCGTTGCTGTTCAGCGAGCATCCCGAATTCGTCTGGGGATTGATCGGATCGCTGTACATCGCAAACCTGATGGCACTGATCATCAATCTGGTGTTCATCCCTTTTTTCGTGAAAATCCTGACGCTGCCATTTACCATCCTTGCGCCGACGATCTACATACTGTGCGTGGTCGGCGGTTACGCGCCTACGCAGACCATGCACGATGTCTGGCTGATGTTCCTGTTTGGCATCGTCGGTTACCTGATGAGAAAACTGGACTACCCAGTCGCGCCGGCGGTGCTGGCCATCGTGCTCGGTCCGTTGGCTGAAAGCTCGCTGCGGCAGTCGCTGCTGGCCTCCCAGGGTAACCCGATGATATTTCTCGAGCGGCCGATAACACTGACTTGCATTCTTATCGCGCTCGCCCTTGTTATGATGCCGACTGTGCAGAAGATGTTTCGCAAATACAAGCGCAAAGCCAAACAGACCGAAGACAGCTGACCATCGATTCGTGACCTTACGAATGACGACAACGAGCAAAATTGAGACCCGGGAAGCAGGCCAGAATTCAGACGGTGTAACCTCAGAAGTCCGCATCGGCTCTATTGACCAGTTGCCGGGTTTGAAAGACTAGGTCTATTCGAAATTCGGACCGATTATGATCGCGGCGTTGATTTTCTTATTCCTGCCGTTGCTGAAGATGGGTTATGACAAGCTTCGTAACCGACAGCAAGCGTAGTTATTAGCCTGAAGCTCGCATTAATATAGTTTAAGCTTGCTCAGAGGCATCCTATTTTGGTATATTACATACCACATTAGGATGACAGCTTGATATTGGAGATTATAAAGTGAATACGCTCAATATTGTTCCTCTGGAGCCTGCAAAAGCACTAAAAATACAAGTTTACGAGGCGCTAAAGAAAATCATTGGACAAATGAATATTTATTCGAGTGAAGTCTTAATTAGACTCGATGAGCGAACGCTAAGCGAGCAGCTAGGCGTTAGTCGGACTCCAGTTAGGGAGGCAATATCTCGTCTTGAACAAGAAGGCCTGGTTCAAAATATTGCTCGTCGAGGCGCTTTTGTTGTACGTAAAACAAAAGCTGAAATCATAGATATGATTGACGTTTGGGCCGCTTTGGAAAGTATGGCTGCTCGATTGGCTACCACTCGTTCAAGCGATGCCGAAATTGCTAGCTTACGCAGAAAATTTGCCTTTGGTGATAGTGAAGATGCTCAAGCGCACATTGATGAATATTCCGATACCAATATAGAATTTCATCAGACCATTATTAGGCTCGGTAAATCGGAACTAATTACAAAAATGTCCGACCAGTTATTTTTCCATATGCGAGCGATTCGGGCTAGTATGATCAAAGACCGTGGCAGAGTGTATCGTTCAGTCATCGATCATATTCGGATCATAGAAGCGATTGAAGCGCGTGATCCATTCCAAGCAGAACAACTGGTAAGAGATCATGCGCTTGAACTCGCGAAACACGTAGAAACATTTGTTGATTATCTAGATTAACTTAAGGGTGAGTAAGTCTCACCAAAAACCTCGCTTGCGGTTATCAGCCACCGCTATGCTACACAGGTTCTAACGGGCTGGTTGCAAAATGAATACAGGGGGAAATAATGTCAACTCAATCAGATACTGCAAACGATATTTTGCAGCAGAAAAACAAAGAAAGATTAGGCTTCTCTTGTGGTCATCTCGTTGCAAAAGCATTAAAAGCCGAATGTGTGGATACCGTATTCACGCTATGCGCTGCCTAGGCTTTGCTCCCTAACCGTCAATCCAAAAAGAGACCATTGACCATGACAACAGACACCTCCAGCACCACAACCACCGTTGATGGTTTTCAGCTCGTTATTGACGCGCTCAAGCTCAACGACATCGATACCATTTTTGGCTTGCCAGGTATTCCGATTACCGATCTGACCCGAAAAATGCAAGCCAATGGCATGCGTATGATTTCTTTTCGTCACGAACAGCACGCGGGTAATGCTGCGGCGGCGGCTGGTTTCATAACCCAAAAGCCTGGTATTTGCTTGACAGTCTCGGCCCCAGGGTTCTTGAATGGTTTGACGGCGCTATCTAACGCCACAACCAATTGCTTTCCAATGATTTTGATTTCAGGCTCTTCAGAGCGTGAAGTTGTCGACTTACAGCAAGGCGACTACGAAGAAATGGATCAACTGGCTATTGCCAAGCCTTTATGCAAGGCAGCTTTTCGCGTACTCCATGCTGAAGACATCGGCGTGGGTGTTGCTCGTGCCATTCGTTCTGCCGTATCTGGCCGTCCGGGCGGTGTGTACTTAGACTTCCCCGCAAAGCTGTTTTCACAAGTTATGGATGCGGTGGAGGGTCAACAATCACTGATTAAAGTGGTGGACGCTGCTCCACGTCAGTTACCCGCACCAGAATCTGTTCAGCGTGCACTGGATCTGCTCAAAACGGCTAAAAGGCCTTTGATTCTTTTGGGTAAAGGGGCCGCCTACGCGCAAGTAGATGACGACATTCGGACATTGGTTGAGCAATCGGGCATTCCTTATCTCCCTATGTCCATGGCCAAGGGCTTGCTTCCCGACACCCATGAACAATGCGCATCAGCCGCACGTTCTTACGTTTTAGCTGAGGCTGATGTGGTGGTGTTAATTGGAGCTCGCCTGAACTGGTTGCTGTCACATGGCAAGGGTAAAACTTGGGGTGGTGCTAACGCAGCCAGTCGCCAATTTATTCAGATCGATATTGCAGCAACTGAAATGGATAGCAACGTGCCTATTGCAGCGCCGTTGGTTGGTGACATTGGCTCTTGCGTGCAGGCATTGTCGGTAGGAATGGGCACTAGCTTTGCTAAACCACCCGCAGAGTGGACGACTGAGGTGTATGCGCGCACCAGCAAAAACATTATCAAGATGGGCGAAAAATTAAAGCTCAATCCAACGCCCATGAACTTTCAAAGTGCGCTGAGCGTTATCAGAAACCAAATCAAGGCTCGCCCCGATGCCTATTTGGTCAATGAAGGCGCGAATACGCTGGATTTTGCCCGTTCTATTGTCAACATGTACGAGCCACGCAAACGGCTCGACGTAGGTACATGGGGCATTATGGGTATTGGCATGGGTTTTGCGGTTGGTGCCGCTGTGGAGACAGGTAAGCCAGTCATCGCAGTGGAGGGAGACAGTGCCTTTGGTTTTTGCGGTATGGAAGTTGAAACTATCTGCCGCTACAACCTGCCGGTCTGTGTTGTTGTGTTCAACAATAACGGTATATATAGAGGAATCGACAAGAATAACAGTGGCAGCACGGATCCAGCGCCAACCGTCTTCGTCAAAAATGCGCGTTACGAAATGATGATGCAGGCCTTTGGTGGGGTTGGCGTTGTTGCCAATACACCAGCCGAGCTAGAAAAAGCACTGACCGAGGCCGTTGCTTCTGGCAGACCTACACTCATCAATGCCATCATCGACGAAACTGCTGGCACCGAGAGTGGACGAATTACCAGTTTGAATCCTACCAGTGGTGCAGCCAAAAAATAATTTCACTGCTTAATTTTTCAACAAGGAAATCACCATGAGAAACAAAACGCTTGTAGACATCAAACTCCTGGATTTTACCCACTGGCAAGTGGGTTGCCGATATGGATGCACGTGACTGTTTCAATGGTGCCTATGGGTTTTCTTATCTTGAAATTCCAATCGATTCTGCTGCAATTCCAAAACCAGGTTCTTACCGTTCATTGGTTAAATCGATTGGCTATCGCGCGATCATACTGATATAGAAAATTTGGCTGATATTCTAGTTAAGGCAAAGCGCCCTGCAATATTACTCGGTCAACAAGTTTGGGTTTCGCGGGGGGCATAGTGAAGCGATTAGTTTTGTATGCTCACTTGAAGAGCCAAAAAATGAAGCGTTATCGTTGTAGCTAACGATAGCGCATTTTACACAATCAATTTTAAATAGAGGATAATTAATGTCTAAAGCACTAGACGGAGTCAGAATACTCGATTTTACCCACGTTCAATCTGGGCCAACTTGCACGCAATTACTCGCCTGGATGGGTGCTGATGTAATTAAAGTCGAGCGCCCCGGTGTTGGTGATGCAACCCGAAAGCAGTTGGTTGATGTGGAGGGCGCGGACAGTTTGTATTTCACAATGCTCAACCACAATAAGCGTTCTCTTACATTAAATTCCAAGAACGAAACAGGCAAAGAAGTTTTAGAGCGTCTGGTTAAAAAATGTGATGTGTTAGTTGAAAATTTTGCACCGGGTGCACTCGATAGAATGGGATTCAGCTGGGAACGTATTCAAGAGCTAAATCCGAAGATGATCATGGCTTCGGTAAAGGGTTTTGGTCCAGGGCCTTACGAAGATTGTAAGGTTTATGAAAACGTAGCCCAATGTGCGGGTGGCTCTGCTTCGACAACCGGTTTTCACGATGGACCACCATTGGTTACTGGCGCTCAAATTGGAGATTCAGGCACTGGTTTGCATTTGGCGTTAGGAATTACCGCCGCATTGTTGCAACGAGCGAATACCGGAAGAGGGCAGCGTGTACTTGCGCCCATGCAAGATTCGGTACTCAATTTATGCCGTGTAAAATTACGGGATCAACAACGTTTGGATGCTGGACCACTGACAGAATACTCACAGTACGGTGAAAATGTTGAATTTGGCGATGCAACACCTAGAGCCGGAAATGATTCGGGAGGTGGACAACCCGGTCGAATTCTCAAATGTAAAGGTTGGGAGACGGATCCGAATGCCTATACTTATTTCATCACTCAGGCAGCGGTCTGGCAGAAAATTTGTGACGTAATCGGAAAGCCAGAATGGAAGGAAGATCCTGATTATGCAAAACCACAAGCCAGATTAAGTCGGCTTAATGAGATTTTCGGTGAGATCGAACAGTGGACCATGACCAAGACAAAATTTGAGGTAATGGAACTTTGTAATCCACATGATATTCCAGTAGGACCAATTCTTTCGATGAAGGAAATCTCAGAAGATCTTTCACTGCGCGAAACAGGCACTATTGTTGAAGTTGATCACCCTGAACGAGGCAAGTACCTGACCGTGGGTTGCCCGATAAAATTTTCTGATTCTGCTGTTGACGTTACTCGCTCTCCGTTACTCGGCGAGCACACTGACGAAATCTTATCTGAAGTTCTGGATTACGATTCCGACGAAATTGCTGCCATTAGAGCGTCCGGCGCAGTTTAAAATAGAACCAAATATAGGAGTTTAAAATGCGAATTGTAGTCCATGGACAACAGGCTTTTGGTCGCGCAGTTTTAGAGCGTTTACTGGAACGAAACGAAAATATAGTTGCAGTTTGTACGGCGCCGGATAAAGAGGGTAAGCCGATTGATCCATTGAAAGAGCTTGCGCTTGAAAAAGGATTGCCTGTGCATCAACCGGCTTCCTGGAAAACACCTGAAGCATTAGAGCTGATGCAGTCCTTCGATGCCGATATTTGTATTATGGCTTATGTTTTATTATTTGTTCCGCAACCCATACTCGAAGCACCAAAACGTGGCTCGTTTCAGTATCACCCATCGTTATTACCAATGCATCGTGGTCCATCTTCAATTAACTGGCCGATTGCAATGGGGTCTGCGAAAACGGGTTTAACCATATTCTGGCCGAATGAAGGCCTCGATGAAGGACCGGTTCTGTTGCAGAAAACCTGTGATATCGGGCCCGATGAAACACTTGCTGATATTTACTTTAAAAAGTTATATCCAATGGGCGTTGATGCAATGATCGAGTCTTTGGATCTGGTGAAGGCCGGTAATGCACCTCAGATTAAACAAAATCTTGATGAGGGGAGTTATGAATCCTGGTTTGGAAAAGCCCAGGCCGAAATCGACTGGAGTCAACCATCGGCTCAAATTTATAATAAGATTCGGGCGGCTAATCCGCAACCAGGTGCCTGGACTACAAATAATGGTGTCACAGTGCAAATTTTCGATAGTAAATTGATAGACTCAGCCGTGGGAGATCCAGGGGTAGTATTAAAATCCAATGACGATGGACTTGTTATCGCAACGGGTGATAATGGCGGAATTTTGATCTCAAGAGTTCGACCTGATGGTGAAGGCAAAATCAGCGCTTCAGAATATGCTTCTTCCTGCCAGTTAGGTGTAGGAGTAGTTCTCGGTTCTTAGAACACACACATTTTATTGTCTTGATAATTAGCTGCTACCAAATGCTAAAATGTACTGAGGTGGCAGCAGGTTAAAAGCTGCATTACTTAAGGTATCGGATAAATCCGGTGTTACTTAAAATCAATTTTTACGTTGGCAGATAGGCCCGCGAAGTTTGGAGTTTTTCATGAAAGTATGCGTAGTTGGCGCTGGTGCAATCGGCGGCTATATGGGGGTTCAAATAGCAAAGCAAGGGCATGACGTATCGTTAATTGCTCGAGGGCCTCATTTAGCTGCGATTAAGAAGAATGGTTTGACATTACGTAAAGATGGTCAGGAAACTAACGTACGTAATGTATTTGCAACGAGTGATATGACCGAATGCGGTCCACAGGATATTGTTTTACTCGCTTTAAAAGCCCATCAAATTGCCCCTGTATTGGATGATCTCAAAACTCTTTTTGGTCCAGATACAGTGATGGTCGCATTGCAAAATGGTATTCCCTGGTGGTACTTTCAGGGGAACGGTGGCGATTATGAGAATCGTACTGTAGAAACAGTTGATCCGGGCGGGTCTTTAGCAAAAGGTATTGATCCGAAACGAATCATAGGTTGTATTGCATATCCTGCCGCCTCAATATCAGAGCCGGGTGTTATAGAGCATGTTGAAGGTGATAAATTTCCAGTTGGAGAGCTAGACGGCGGTGAATCTGAACGCTTACAAATGGTATCGAGTTTGTTTGAAAAGAGTGGTTTTAAGTCTCGAATATTGACCGATATTCGGTCGGAAATTTGGTTAAAACTATGGGGTAATCTAACCTTTAATCCGATAAGTTCTTTAACGCACTCTACGCTGGTTGATATATGCCAGAATCCCCTGACCCGAGAACTCGCGACGACAATGATGACTGAAGCGCAGGAAATTGCCGAAAAATTGGGCGCTTCATTTCGAGTCACCATTGAAAGGCGTATCAACGGTGCCGAAAGTGTTGGCAAACATAAAACCTCGATGTTACAGGATGTCGAAGCAGGTAAACCGTTGGAGATTGATGGCATGTTGGGTGTAGTTATCGAATTAGGTGAAATGACGGGTGTTGAGACCCCTTCGTTAAAAGCGTTATATGCCTGCGTCAGTCTTTTGAATAAAAAAATTCAGGAAGATTCTGTCTATATTAAAGAGCGTCCTCTGGGAGAATAGTTAGATGCAGATGATTGATGGAGAAACAATCCGTCGATCATCTGCCTACGACCATATTGGTATAAAGACAGCAAAGTATTGGTGTTGATTCAAAATATCCCGCATAAATTTACGACTAATTCATAGCCCCTTAAGTGTTATGTCATGACCCTAGCGACACCAGACAATGAAATAATAGGACCCTGGAATCCGGGTATAAAGTCGACGCTCCCTTCCAATTATTTATTGCTATCAACGATGTTCCGCCCTGAGAACGTCACCACCAGTTTTGAAACAGTGACAGAATTGAGTGACTTTACTGGTCTTCCCATTCAACAGTTGGTTTGCTTTCGTGCTGAGAGGCTCGTTGTACACGAATTACTCATTCGCGTTTCTGCGGATATTTTTGTCTCTGATGGATCGAAGTACGAGGATCTGGGCGTCAATTTTCGAAAAGTTGTCGAGACCATATTAGATGACTATATTCAGCCTCACATGACTGAAATAACCCAGCGCTTTCATGACTTCGAGCAACAAGTTAAATTAGCAGTTGATCTCGAGCTATCGCTTGTTTTGTTCGCAGAGCCCGTCATTCCATCAAAAAAAGAAAAAGCTTTTAGTTTTGGGGATTTTTTTAGAACACATAAAACGAAACGAAAAGTAGACGGACCTGAACCCGTTGAATTACGTGACCAGAGATTGATTGTTTTGTGGCATCAGAAAGTGGAAACATCCACTGACCCGATGCATCAGTCTATTTTTCGAGCGTTGGCTAAAATTGCTAACGCTATAGTGATCAAACATGGGCGATTAGTCGGAGAAAAGTCATTGCTCTCATCGTTAATAACAGGCGTAGTTTGCAATGAGTTTGGCAGTCAAATGATTGGTGAAATAATATCTCCATTTATTAACGATGCGGCAATAAAGGAAGATTATTTGATATTACCGCCTCAGGCGAAACCAATAATAATCAATGTAAAAGGTGCCTCAGCTTCGGGAAAAAGTACAATGCGCCCGTTGCAAAAGAAACATACCAAAGCATTGGGTATTAACTGGCATGACTTTGCCCTGATAAGCCCCGACATATGGCGAAAATATTTGCTGGATTATGAGGCATTGGGCGAGGCCTATAAATATGCTGGCACACTTGCAGGAGATGAGGTGCCGATTATCGATCATAAACTCGACCTTTATATCAGTCAAAAGGCGAATCAGGGGAAACTATCCCATCTTCTGGTCGATCGATTTCGTTTTGATAGTTTTGCCGCTGGATCCAGTGCCAAAGAAGGCAGTAATTTACTCACTAGATTCGGCCATACCATCTATATGATATTTGTTGTAACTCCACCAGAAGAGACAGTAGAACGTTCATGGAAACGCGGTCTTCAGGTAGGGCGATTCAAGGCAGTCGATGATCTACTTGATCACAATATCGAAGCACTTAAAGGCATACCGGTATTATTTTTCACATGGGCATTGCGAAAGGATAAATTAGTGTATTGCGAATTCTTGGACAATAGCGTAGTTCTCGGAAAACAACCGAAGACGATTGCTTTTGGGTTTAATGATGAGTTATATATTTTGGATATTAAGTGCATGATCGATATCAATCGATTTTCGAAACTAAATATTTACGCAGAAAGTACTAATCAGGTTTATCTCTCCGCGAGCGCCATAGCCCCTGAGGTTAATACCGACTTTTTGGTTAAATGTGCCAAGGACATACCGAGGATTAATTTTGTCGATCGTGTAACATCAAAAATATACGCTTGCATGGAATCTGGCACGATAAGCTGGGTTGATCCTGAAATATTCGCCCGGGTACGGGAAGAAGGAAACAATAGAATTGGTTTTCTTGCTATTGCGCCTAATCTAATCGAAGATCTGTCGCAAATTGCAAATCAACCTGCGAGACTGATTCCTACTGAAGCCTCACGTCATACTATGGGCAATCTCAGTTAACCCCTTTGGCAAGTAGTGATTAAAACTCGGTTACATAACCGTTCCCGGAAATACTGTTAATGATTATTCCTTTGACTTGTTGAGTCCAAACAAGGTTTATTTCGTAATTATACAAACTTTAATGCTTAGATCAGTCGCTTGAGTGTTGTCTTAAAACCCAAATTCAAGTTTCAATCTGCCATCATTTTCTTATTTCAATGTTATTTTTAGTGATCCGCCCTTAATCATCTTATCAATCGGGGTGAAACCTATTGGGGCGTGCGACTGTAAGGCTTACCTGAGAAATGTTGATTCCATCTTCCTTTTCAACAGCATCGATAAAAACTGCATTAAACGCCAAAACTGTTGGCCAGATAAGCCAAAGGCGCCATCAGGCACCACTACAATTCCAAGTCACTCAAACCAGGATGCTCGTCAGGCCTACGACCTTGTGGCCAGTGAAACTTTCGCTCTGTTTCGGTAATGGCAAGGTCATTGATACTGGCGTAACGAAGGCGCATTAATCCATGCTCATCGAACTCCCAATTTTCGTTACCATAAGAGCGGCTCCAATTGCCATCAACGTCGTGGCATTCATAGGCAAAGCGCACTGCAATTTGATTCCCATCGGCGGCCCATAACTCTTTAATCAAGCGGTAGTCCAATTCTCGATGCCATTTTTGAGTTAAAAACTCAATGATTTGAGCTCGGCCTTTGGGGAACTGATTGCGATTACGCCACTGGCTATCAGCGGTATAAGCCAGTGCAATTTTCTGTGGATTTTGACCATTCCAGCCGTCTTCCGCCATGCGTACTTTTTGAGCGGCTGTTTCACGGTTGAATGGCGGAAATGGCGGTCGTGATTCATTGCTATTGTTCATGTGGTTTTCCCTTATTTTTTAGTTCGTTATTTTCGGCAAGAAGCAGGGAGCTTAGTGCTTCCACCTGTGTCTCGGTATAACGTGGTGTTATATGTTGAGGACAGTTCCAGTCGAATGCTTCGACACGAATAACAAATCTTCGTTCTATTCGCGCTCGGTAATTATCGTTTTCAAGACTAGCCAATAGTGTCGAGTTATCAGGATCGATGACGGTTACTCTACCTAACAGTTTAAGGTGCCGTCGATTCAAATAGTCCATAAAGAAAAGTGACACTCAATTATCCTTAGTAAAGTTACCAACACTCACATATTGTCGATTGCCCGCAAAGGCTAACGTTTTCTCGTCAACGACTTTAATGAACCCGGCCGGGCCGCTTCGATGTTGTACATAAGGCCTGCCTGTTTCACTGACGCTTGCCATGTAAAAACTATCTCTATCGGCAATAAATGCAGCTTCAGTTTCACCCAGTAAGTGGTTACTGTCGACATCACCATCCAGTCCGGCACAACCAGCTCTACTACCTTGTAATTGCTGAACTTCACGAACTGAGTCGGCGAATGCAATCTCTGCAAATGTATGTTCCATAATGTTAGTCCCCTCAATGGATAAGCATCCCAGTGTTAGTGCGTATTGCACATCGCACTGAATGAAGAATCACTATGCCTAATGCCGATTGAAAAAAGTGTTAGACAATGCAATACATTGTTCCGATAAATGGAATAATGATGGGTTGATTTCACTCTATGACGGTTTATGTCGTGGTAGCAGAAGAGCAAGGGTTCTCATCTGCGGTCAAGCGACTGGGAGTGTCACCGCCCCAGCCGTTACTCGTGCGATAGCCTCGTTGGAGCAACGCTTTGGCGTTAAATGGCTGAATAGAGAGGTACTTGCAAAACTCAATAATCGAGTGGCATTCTTAGCTAAATCACACTAAAAAAACAGGCCTGGTGCTTATTTGTTAAAATAAGCTGTAAGCAAACAACAACAAAACCAACCGCTCAGGCAGATTTTAATGAACCAGACACAATCCGCATTATCCAGCATTTGGCATCACTTTCAAACCAGTCTTTTTCCGAGGTTACAAGAAGAGGTCGGCGAGTTAACAGCGAAACACAAACAACTCATTGAAGT
>JBDNJA010000231.1:0-18033 GCA_041688005.1 Gammaproteobacteria bacterium | reverse complement strand
GCAAACAGAATGACGACTGATGCAGAAAAACAATTGACCAAAGAAACAGGGTTTCATTCTCAAACCCAAAAACATACCAGAAATTACACTGAATACGAGGGCTACTGGCTGGCGAATAGTTACACAAAACACGGCGCAATTGGTGAATATTGGGCCTGCCGCGAAGGTGCTGCCATTATCGACTTGTCGGCATTACGAAAATATGAAGTAACCGGCCCAGACGCAGAGCTACTGATGCAAACCTGTGTCACACGAAACATCCGTAAGCTCGCAGTGGGCCAGGTTGTCTACACTGCAATGTGCTACGAAAATGGCGGCATGATTGACGATGGAACGGTATTCCGGCTGGGACAGGATAACTTCCGCTGGATAGGCGGTAGTGATGAAAGTGGTATCTGGCTTCGAGAG
This sequence comes from Gammaproteobacteria bacterium, assembly GCA_041688005.1. Taxonomy (GTDB): domain Bacteria; phylum Pseudomonadota; class Gammaproteobacteria. The sequence goes on along the minus strand of JBDNJA010000231.1, from coordinate 17,625 downwards.
CAGGCGGAAAAACTTGGTCTACAGGTTTGGGTCCGAAACTCGACCGATCAATTGCATAACCTTCAAATTCAGGGCCCAGATAGCCGCGAAATTTTGAAAGATGTCATCTGGACTCGTCCTGATCAGGCATCCGTCGAAGAACTCGAATGGTTCCGTTTCTCGATTGCCAGAATTGGTGGTGAGCTTGGCATTCCAGTGATCGTTTCGCGTACTGGTTATACAGGTGAACTCGGTTATGAAATATTCTGTCACCCTAAAGATGGCGAAGCTGTGTGGAAAGCGATCTGGGAAGCTGGCAGTCCTTACAGCATGACACCGCTTGGACTTGAAGCACTCGATATGTTGCGCGTGGAAGCAGGCCTGATTTTTGCTGGATACGAATTTAGCGATCAGACCGACCCATTCGAAGCAGGTATCCCTTTCACCGTACCCCTAAAATCTAAGGACGATGACTTCATCGGCAAGGCTGCACTAATTAAACGCAAGGAAAATCCACAACGGGTTCTAGTCGGACTAGAACTGGCTGGAGACGAAATGGCCGCAACCGGCAACTGCGTTAATATTGGTCGCAATCAAATCGGAGAAATAACCAGCGCTGTCAGATCACCCATCCTGCGCAAAAACTTCGCTCTCTGCCGAATCGCGGTCGAATATAGCGAAATTGGTACCTCAGTGGAAATTGGCAAGCTTGACGGCAAGCAAAAACGCTTACCGGCAAAAGTCGTCGCCTTCCCATTCTACGACCCTACCAAGTCTAGAGTTCGTGACCTACCTATGCCTGAGTAGAATGCAGGCTGAATGAAGAGCTAGCTGATTGGAGAATAGGCAACAAAAAACGGCGCTGATAAGCGCCGTTTTTTTCTTTCCAGATCCAGTTTATTATCGAACAATAATACAATTCGCCTCGGCGTTGTCGGCAATCTTGCGCGACACACTACCCATTATCAAACCCTTCATCTTGCCCAGACCGCGGGTGCCAACCACGATCGTGTCAATATTCCTACGTTTAGCAAACCCGACAACACTAGATGCTGGGTCACCGCTACCAATGGCCGTTTGAATCTTAATAGCGCCTTCTTTCTTGGCTAGTTCTGATGCTTCTCTTAATATCGTATTGGCAACCTGGCGCAAAATATCCTCACGGGTATGATTAAACTCTTCTAGCTCAGGCGCTTTCTTCAAAACTGCCGGGAGCTGCATATCCCTAATAACATGTAGAATTAGCAATTCGGCTTCATGCTTTGACGCCAGGTACGCGGCCATCACCACTGCTCGATTTGCGGCGGTTGATGCATCTGCTGCGACTAGAATTTTTTTTATCATTTGGTGATTATTCTCGATAAAGATTTAATCCATTGCGAACTAGTATAGAGATTTAGTTGACACATTGAACAGCCCTGTAAGCCAAAAAAAGGTAGTTAGCAAGATAATTCAGCATAGCGTTACAGCTTAACTAAAAAGCCACCACAAAAAAGAAGTCAGTCATGGCGTATGCCCCAACCCATTTTAGCCGCATGCCGTTGACCTCACTGGATACTGGACTTGCCAGTATGACGAAATGGATATTCTCAGCCCAGAAATAGCGCGCGATTATATGGCATTTCCACAAAATATCTATGTATTCAGTACTCAGGTCGAACATCATTGTCCCAGTACGAATAAATAGTGAGCCGCTCGCAAATTTACGGCCAGATAAATGAAGGTAAAAAAGAGGCTGGCGCCAATGAGTCAGAAATATTGATGTCTTGCCAGTTATCTTCATTGACCATTAGAATTTGGGGTCCCGCATGCTTCACAAAACTTCGCCCCTCTAGAATCCGAACCGCTTGATCGATCGAAATTCGACCCTGCATTACAGGTGAATCAGTCGGTGCAGCCAAAATACGGCCTCGCCTAATGCCTCGGTAAACTGCTGGCGTAAAATAAGTAGACACCACCCCGATCTTATTCTCAAGCTTACGGTTAAGTAAGGTGCTGACAGCCGCCTCGGCCATTAATGCGTTGCCGACGATATAGTCAACTTCGGGATGACTTTCCAATACCTCCTGCACCAGCGTTCTCTGAATTTCTTTGCCTGTGTCACCCCATTTTGTCACCACAATTTTCACTGCGCTGCCGACCAGGCCTCTTTTGAAGCCTGTCTCGATAAAATCAACCCAACCAGCGCCCTGTGGTCCTGGAAACCAGGCGACCGCTACAGGGTCACTACCCGCCGGGTGCCTCTTGGCCAGATACTCGCCTGCTTCACGCCCCATTGTTATCCATGAGACACCCGACTTGGCGGTAATCCCAACATTCTCAATATCATTAACGGTTGCTAGCACCGGCATAGTTTTGGCGGCATTTATAATCGCGTCTTTAAGTCCACGGAATGAAACTGGACCGACAATCAAGGCGTCAGCGCCTTCTGCCACGCATTGTTCTATTTGCTGATTCTGGCGTTCAACATTGGGGTAACCGCCTGCTTCGACTAATGTAAATGCCACTCCAAGCCGCCTCGCTTCCTGCACCATGCCAAAATTGACATTTAACCAGTAGGCATCTTTCAGGTGAGGATAAGCAATACACAAATGCCAGACTCGGCTGGCAACTTTTGTGGGCTTATAATTGATAAATCGACTGTCGCTCGAATAGTCGAAAGGAACCGACCAGGTTTCCAGCCGCCAAGTTTCTGCCCGCGCCGACCCACCGATCAGGAGAATCGATAATAGCGCTACAGTTGGCCAAAATAAACCTAGTTTGTTCAATGAATAAAACCACAATACAGAACGAAAAAACATTGTACACTTGCAATTTTCAACTGCAAGGCACAGCATTTTAGCATGCGTAGACTAGGAATTTCAGCAAAATTATATTTAGCTTTCGGCAGCATTTTTTTGCTCGCAGTGGTCGCGTCTTCGGTGGGTTGGAAAGGATTTCAACACATCGCCGATTCGCAAAACTCAGTCATTGACCAGGCAATACCGGGTTTACGTAAGGCGCATAAACTTTCCGCATTGAATGCATCGATCGGTGCGGCTGCGCAGCAATTATTACGCTCCAATAGCGAATACGAACGTGAACGTGTTAGCGCAGCTTTATTTTCTCAGGTTGGCCTGATTAAATTACTGCTAGATGACTTCCAACAACAAAAATTCTCGATTGGATCCTTACAATCGCTACGCCTCACTGTGCGAAATATCGAAAATAAACTGCGCCGACAAAGCGAACTGGTACGCCAGAGAATTCACCAGCAGGCACATTTCAATCAACTCGCTTCCCGGCTTATTACTGCTACAGACGAATTGAATGAACTGGCTGATTCGTTAGTCGCAAACGCGGCTGCCATGAGTACCGCGATTACCTCAAGCCTGTATGATTTGGTCAAAAACAATGCCAGTAAACAACAACTTTATAAGGTATTTGATCGCATCGTCGAAGTGGATCTGGATGCAATGGAACGGATGTACGAACTTCGTCTACGTAGCTCTATTCTAACGGGCCTGTTTAATCGGGTAGCCAAAGAATCTGATTTAACTGTGCTCAGTTTTTTGCGCCAACGAGCATCGGAAACACTCTCTATTTTGAAGCGCCGAGTTAGTGAAATAAATGACCCGAAACGCAGGGAAATTGCAGGTGAATTATTAACCTCGATGGAAGTTGATAATGGCCCGCTTTATATTTACGGCATTTTCGAAACCAGAATTTCACTGATGGAGATAGACCAGGCGTTATCTACCCTCTCGCTAGAGACTGGCGAAGCTTCACTGGCACTAAACGGCATCGTCAGCGAGTTAAACGCGACAGGTGGTGCGCTAATCAACCAGGTTTCGACCACAGCAAAAGAGTCACTCGATACTAGCCGCCTCTGGTTTGGGTTTATCTCCGTCATACTCTTACTAGTAGCTGCCGCCATTTTGTGGTGGTTTATCAAACGTAATGTAGTTCGACGATTGCTATCACTCGAGTCAGCGACCCGATCAATAGCGGACGGCGATTATGATGTGCATATCATCGTCGAAGGTCACGATGAGCTAACCGACATGGGCAAAGCGTTACGAGGCTTTCGTAATAATGCCATCGAAAAACACAAGCTTGACCAGGAACTGCAAGAACACAAGGTGCACCTCGAAGAACTGGTCGAAGTACGCTCAGAACAGTTACGAGAAACCAATGAAAAGCTGCTCGAAGAAGCACAAAATCACTCAATTGCCAGAGAAAAAGCAGAGCAGGCAAGCCAGGCAAAAACCGCTTTCCTAGCCACAATGAGCCACGAACTACGAACACCACTGAGTGGCGCACTTGGCACTCTGCGGTTACTTTCCGATACCCAGTTGCAACCACGTCAATCTGAATACGTACACATAATCAATACCGCAAACGCCACCCTACTGGATATTGTCAACGACATTCTCGGCTACTCCCAACTTGAAGCTGGTCGGCTCAACATAGAAGACCAACAATTTGATCTCACAGTACTATTAAACAATATTATCGGATTAATGACAGCTTCGGTGAGAGAGAAAAACAATACCCTGCATTTGGTAATACTCAACCAGGCACCACATGCACTATACGGCGACTCGGGCAAGCTACATCAAATACTCATTAATTTGATCGGCAATGCCAACAAATTTACCCATAACGGCCATATCACACTGCAGTTAAGTAGCCAATACAACGAGCAAAAAGACACCGAGACATTAGAGTTCCTGGTCATCGATTCTGGTATCGGCATTGCAGAGGATAAACAGGAAGAAATTTTCCATGCCTTTACTCAAGTTGATACCAGCAGCGCCCGGCTGTACGACGGCATTGGTCTCGGCCTTGCTATCTGTGACCGCCTAGTAACCGCCATGGGTGGCAGGATATTGTTGGAGAGCGAGCTCGGTAAAGGCACCCAAATCGGTTTCAATATCGATGTTGAAATTTGTAAGGCCATTTCAACGAAATCATCAATTTTGCAACCGAGTACAGAGATCATCGAAGAAATAGATATCTTAATGGTAGAAGACGATGCGACTAATAGCATGGTTACCAACAATTACCTGCAACAACTAGGGCATCATGTAACCGCCGCTCAAAGTGGAGAAGAAGCGCTGACATTGCTGGATAAAGCTGAAGTATCTCTGGTACTGCTCGATATCAGCCTGCCCGGTATCGATGGCCTGACAATCCTGAATACGATTCGAACTCATGCTGACCCATCGATTGTGAAACTGCCGGTAATCGCCATGTCCGCCCATGTCTTTAGCGAAGAAGTCGATTACTATCTCTGTGCAGGAATGAACGGTTTTCTGGGTAAACCATTTTCACTGGAAGACCTTGAACATGCGATTGCACAAGTCATGAGTGGTCGCGAAGTGGTCATCACCAACACGAGTCAATCAAACAGGCAGCGCAAAACTATTCAATTCGATTCATCGCTAATCGATGACGATATCGCCCGACTAGGCTTGCAAAGCGTCGAACAATTAACGACGCTATTTTTTCAATCCGGAGACCAGTTAAAAACCGAATTAATCGAAACAATGGCACAAAATCAATTCGAAAAAATGGCACGACTGGCTCATAAGATGAACGGTGCCTCTGGTAATTTTGGGCTCCTGAGATTATGCGCATTGTTGGGCAGAATTGAAACACAGGCTGAAAATGGCACTAAATTAACAGCCGCATTAATAGAGCAATTCCAAATCGAGTACGATGAAGCAATCACTATGCTTAGCGCCTACCTCCTGGAACAAAAAAAGTTGCCGCAAAAGCTATCGGCGTCACAATAAAGCGCCCATATTCCTTAGCCTGTCGGACTTAGGCTGCTAATAAACTTCACTAGCAAATAAATAACCTTCGCCATGCACAGTCAGAATAGTTTTTGGCGCATGGCTGTCAGGCTCTATTTTGTTACGCAAGCGCAGTACCAGCACATCGATTGTCCTCTCGTTTGGTGCCCAAACTCGGTGAGTTACCTTCTCCATAAGCCATTCACGATGCAATGTTTTACCAGGATGCTCGAGAAAAGTAACTAGCAGTTCAAATTCACCGCGCGTCAACGCCAGGCTTTCTTGCGTGTTCGACGACAAACACCGCCGCGACAAATCAAGTGTCCAGCCTGAAAATGATTTAGTCCGTTGTTTATGATGCTTTTTCTGATCTGAATGCTTGTGGCGAATCAGGTTCTTTACCCTGGCTAACAACTCGCGCGGGTTGAAAGGCTTAGTGACATAATCATCAGCACCAATTTCGAGCCCTACGATTCGATCAATCTCATCATCACGGGAAGATACCAAAATAATGCCGACATCAGTTTTTTCACTTAACTCCCTTGCCAATTGCAATCCATCATTGCCTGGCAGGTTAATATCCATGAGTACTACGTCGATAGTCGACTCGGCAATCATCCTGTGTATGCCTTCGCCATCTTCCGACTGGCTAACACGGTAATTTTCTGCCTCAAAGTAAGCCGCTATACGCGCTCGCGTTACGACGTCATCTTCAACAATTAATATGTGGTAGGTATGGTTTGTATCAGTCACAATCGCAATACTTTTATTTTTATCATAGGTAACACCGATATGGCTGGCCAGATGGTATCAGATAGTTTGGCGTAGCACTATTTACACCAGCATGAATCAGATGTTATTTTATGTTTATAGGTTATGAGTTCCTGTTAACAAATCAATACACACCGTTCTTAAAGTCTACTTATAATTAGGTAGGTTACTAAAACAGATATCCTGCTAGGTAAACAAGAAGATCCTCTGCATGAACTGAGGCTCGTCCTAATACTTAAATGGTAACTGTATTTATAACTAATTCTTAATACCTTAGGAGGGAAATAATGAATTTCACAAAACTTAAAAGCAAAATGATAGCGGGGACATTTGCTGTTGCATTGGCCACGACTACAATGGGGTCGGCAATAGCCAAAGACTCAAGCAAGCCAATCGTAATTCCGACACATAACTGGTCAAGCCAGGTTGTAATGGCCTATGTCATCGGCGGTATTTTTGAGAGCATGGGTGACAATGTTGAGTATAAGCCTGCTGACTCTCAGGCTGTTTACGAAGCTATTCGTCTTGGTGATATCACTATCTCGCACGAAGTATGGCAATCAACCTTCGGCAAGTCATTTTACAACGCTATGCAAAAAGGTGGTGTTATTGACGCCGGTACACATGCTGCAACAACCCTCGAAGAAATGGGTGTTCCACAGTACGTGATTGACGACAATCTATGCCCTGGTTTACCCAAGTGGGAAGCATTAAAAAATTGTAAAGAAGTATTTGCAACAGCTGGCTCTGGTGGTAAAGGACGTTGGTTGGAAGGCCCACAAAGCTGGCACGGTGATTTAATGCCTATTCGTGTTGCAGCACTTGGACTGGACGACGATTATGTTGTTAAGTTTGCTGGCAGCGCAGATGCTATCTGGGCTGAACTGTCTTCTGCCAAGAAAGAAGGTCGCGGTATCATTACCTTTAACTGGACGCCAAACTTTACTGATGCGGAAGGTTTTGTATTCATCGAGTTCCCTGGATACACCGATGGCTGTCGCGTGGCAGATGGTGGTGACGGCGCATGTGGTTCACCTAAAGGCTGGCTAAAGAAAGCGGCAAACTACAAAATGCCAAAGACTCACCCAGCCGCCTATACAGCGTTTACAAAAATGTCGTTCACGACCGGTCAAATTGGACAAATGGCCGCACTGGTTGATGTCGATAAGCTGAGTCATCAAGACGCCGCCAAGAAGTGGTTGGCTGATAATAAAGACGTGTGGATGCCTTTCACAGAATAAGTAAGCTTAGTATACGCATGCTCCTTTCCAGGTAAGGAGAGGAGTATTGCCAGATTTTAAAAATATCCCCACGGCATTTGTGCCTGACGGGGGGATTACTAAGGAACTGAGGGGTTCCTTATCCTATCTCTCAAGATTAAAAATTGGGGAAATATTCTATCAATTGACTTGAAGCTTGCTCTGCACGATTTGCGTTCATCCTGGAGGAATGCGGAAACGACTAGCATCAATAAAAAAGTAATCTGAGATGATTCCGAATTTAAGATGACTCCAAGGATCAAATAAATGACTACAGAACCCAGCAATAGCACCAACGCGACTAGCGATAATAATAATATTCAACCTGTAATTAAATGTGATTCACTTTATAAGATTTTTGGCGAGAACGTCGACGATTTGATGCGAAAATCGAATGGTCGGATAGATGTCGAAAAATTTAGACAAGCAGGCTGTATCTTTGGTGTCAACAATGCCTCTTTCGAGGTTCACAAAGGTGAAATGTTGATCGTAATGGGGCTATCAGGATCGGGAAAATCAACGCTGCTGCGCTGTATTTCAAAACTGACTGACTCGACAGCTGGAAACATTTTCATTGACGGTGAAGATTTACTCGCAATGACACCTAAGGAGCTGATTGAACTTCGCCGCAACAAGATGGGCATGGTATTCCAGAGCTTCGCACTACTACCACACAAGACCGTACTCGAAAACATAGCCTTCCCACTGCAAGTCAAGGGCACTAGCACCGAAGACAGTATGAAAAGGGCGATGGAAATGATCCATCTGGTTGATCTCACGGGACGCGAAAATTACTTCCCCAGACAGTTATCCGGTGGACAACAGCAACGCGTAGGTATTGCCAGATCACTAGCGGTAGAACCAGATATCTGGTTTCTGGATGAACCTTTTTCAGCGCTGGACCCACTGATCAGAAAAGAAATGCAGGATGAATTTTTACGCCTCCAGGGAATACTCAATAAAACCATACTATTTGTCACGCATGACTTTGACGAAGCGCTGCGACTAGCTGACAGAATTGCAATAATGAAAGACGGTGTCATCGAACAATGTGATACACCTGCCAATATTGTTCTCCACCCGGCAACCGACTATGTCGCCAAGTTCACCAATGACGTGCCACGAGAGAGAGTATTAACCTGTAAGAATGTGATGGAAGAAGTGGGCAACACGACTGAGTTTAGCGACATTCGTGTACCTCACAATGCAATCATCGAAAAGGTTGCAGAAGCCGTTTTAAACGAACCAAAATCAGTTGCCGTTGTTGACGATAACGACAATATAATTGGTGTTTTACACAGAAAATCGATTATTCATGTTTTGTTTGGCAGGGACGAGGCAGAACCATCGAGCGCCAATCAAACAACAGGTAAATAATGTCATGAATTATTTATCCAGACATCCGCAACTCTCACAGTTTGCTGCTTTGCTAGCGGCATTCTTCTTTTTATATTTCGCAATCGAACCCTCGGAAAATAATATCCTGTGGCGCCTGCCGGCATTTTTGGCAGCTGTCCCGGAGATGTTAAGTTCATGGGTCGAATACATCATGTTCGAATGGGTGCCGATCAAGACCTATAACGTAGAGATCGAAAGCTACGAACAAAGGGCCTTGATGATGGAAGTCACGCGTTCGGTATCACGCTCGGTGCTGTTCTGTATTGAATTTATTCGTGAAATTCTGATAGGTGGCCAAAAGACCATCGTTGCTTTCACCAGCTGGGAGTTTATCGACGAAAATGAATGGGCTTACTGGCCCGCATTGCCCTGGACGGTCGTTTCCGGCGTCGCGATTACGCTTGGCTACGCACTCGGTGGGCGCTGGCTGGCAGTTCTGGCAGGCGTCGCAACTGGCTATATTGCTGTTTTCGGTCAATGGGAACCAGCGATGGAAACGCTCTCATTCGTATTGGTTGCAGCACCACTATCTGTATTGCTCGGAGTTTTCATGGGCGTTTTAGCCTTTAAAAGTCGAACTTTTGAAAATGCGCTAATGCCCCTACTTAATGTTGCGCAGACAATGCCACATTTTTCCTATCTGGTACCAGTGACCGTCTTTTTTGGCGTGGGTGACCATGCGGGTGCTATCGCGACCGTGATTTTTGCTACGCCACCGATGATCCGCCTGACCTTGCTAGGCCTTAAAGGGGTATCCCCTGAAGTTTTAGAGGCTGGCATGATGAATGGTTGCAACAAGATTCAGCTTATGGTCAAGGTGCTGATTCCAACCGCCCGCCACGATATTCTGGTCGGCGTCAATCAGGTTATTATGCAATGTCTGGCGATGGCGGTAATAGCCTCGTTCATTGGCGCGAAAGGTCTTGGCTTCAATTTATTGCTGTCGCTCAATCAGCTAAGAATTGGGCAAGCTCTGGAACTGGGTATCTGTATCGTGTTGATTGCTGTTGTTCTGGATAAGCTATCTTTGAGCTGGGCAAATAAGCCGGTCGATTATTTTTCGGATCTGACTTTTGTCGAGCGCAATAAATACCCTCTAATTATGGCTGCAATTTTAGTCATTGGCATAATACTGGCCTCAATCGGAAGCCTTATTTTTAAAGATGGCATCAATTACCTATACCTCATTCCTCACAACAAAGGATTAACCACAGAGCTCTTCTGGCAATCTGGCGTCGACTGGATGGTGGATAACTGGTACGCAAGTCTGTCAGCCTTTAATGAAGGGCTGATCATCAATGTACTGGTACCAATGGAAAATGCCTATCTTGGTATGCCGGTGTCGGCAACGTTCTTACTGGTGATGGGAATTGCCTATATCGTAGGCGGGTTAAGGTCAGCACTGATTGTGGGTGGATTACTACTCTACATTGCTTCGACAGAATGGTGGGACAGAGCCTTGATTACGGCTTATATGGCAACTTTTGGCGTAGTGGTCTCGGCTTCAATTGGACTGATTGCTGGCTCACTATGTGCTCAGAGTAAATTCACCACAAAGGGTATATTGCTGGTTTGTGATACCTTCCAGACCTTTCCATCTTTCATCTATTTGATCCCGGTCATCATGCTATTCGGTGTTACCGATACCTCCGTATTAATCGCGGTTATTATCTATGCCACTATCCCGGCAACGCGATATACGGTGGAGGGTCTTAGTAATGTGCCGCAGTCATTGCAGGATGCCGGCACCATGTCAGGCGTCAACCGGTTTCAGAGATGGCTTGAAATCGAATTACCACTGGCCTTTCCTCACATCATGCTCGGCATCAATCAAACCGTTGTCTTCGCTTTATTTATGGTGATCATCGGTGCGATGATCGGAACCGATGATTTGGGACAGCTGATCTTGAAGTCTTTATCGGATAGGCATGGTATCGGCAATGGATTGATGCTTGGACTGTGTGTTGCGTTTATTGGCCTGGCAGTTGACCAGATACTACGTACCTGGGCACATGAGCGCAAAAAATCGCTGGGATTAGAGTAAGCCTGGTTTTTTTGATTCCAGTCTGTTTAAGTGCATGTCGTTTAAGTGATAATAAGGGCGACCAAGGTGGATTAGAATGGTGATACTACTCGTCAAAAGGTTTTCTCGAGTTGTAGCGCCTTTTGACTAATTAACCTGATAGTTGCCCGTAAACATGATTTCCGCCCAATCGCCTGTTCAGTTCGACAAAGCCTTACCCAGTGCTGTCGACGTTGTCATAATTGGCGCAGGCATCATTGGTATCACTACCGCCTGGTTTCTCGCTAAACAAGGCATTAAGGTTTTAGTATGTGACAAGGGTCGGGTCGCTGGAGAACAATCCAGCCGCAATTGGGGCTGGATTCGTCAACAAGGTCGTGACGAAGCCGAACTACCCATCATGATGGATAGCCTCAATATCTGGCAAGACCTATCAAAAGAGATGTCCAAAAAGCAAGGCGTCGACATCGGATTTCGGCGTGAAGGCAGCCTCTATTGTTGCGGGAGTGAAGCAGAGCTTGCTAATCATGATCCTTTCCTTTCGTTTTCAAAACAGTATGGCTTGGAATCTTTCCGCCTCAATCAAAAGCAAATTCGACACCAGATACATAGTGCCCAACAGCAGTGGCAAGCTGGTATTTATACCCCAAGTGACGCCAGAGCCGAACCCTCACTGGCAGTGCCTGCGATTGCACAAGCCTGTGCTGGGTCAAATTCTGGGCCTAATTCTCGGCATGATGTCGATATCATAGAAAACTGCGCTGTACGGACTATTTCCACTGCCAATGGATCTATCGATGGCGTCTTCACCGAGCGTGGATTTGTAAAATGCTCGACTGTTTTGTGCAGCGGTGGCGCGTGGTCTTCTGCATTGCTCTATCAAAATGGATTACACTTACCTCAGTTAACAGTCAAAGCAAGCGTCTATAGAACCGAAAAAGCACCACTAATCTGCAAAGGCAATGCAGCGGGAAGCGGCTTATCCTTGAGGCGACGACTTGATGGTGGATATACCATAGCGATGACTGATTATCTGGAAGTATTCCCATCAGCACAAAGCATTCGCGAACTGAGGGCCTTTCTGCCGTTGTTACGTGTCGCACACAAAAAGCTTAAATTCAGAATCGGTAGCGATTGGAAAGAGCGTTTTTTCACGTCCAGGCACTGGACAAAGGATGACACCACTCCCTTTGAAAACAATCGAGTACTCAACCCAATCCCCACTCATCGGGCACAACAGAGAATGAAAAAAGTTCTGAATGATCACTTACCCGAATTGAGCAATACAGCGATCATACAAAGCTGGAGTGGCATGATCGACGCAACACCGGATGCCGTGCCAGTGATGGATAGTAGTGACGATGTAAAAGGACTGTTTATCGCGACTGGATTCAGTGGTCACGGCTTTGGCATTGGCCCAGCGGCGGGAAAAATTATGGCTGCATTGATACAGGGCAATGCCAGTGGACACGACTTATCACGTTTTCGGTTTTCGAGATTTAGCGACGGCAGCCGATTAAAACTAGGACCTTCTATCTAGCCTGACGGTTCGCTTATCAAGTGACCGGCACGACTATAAAGCAAACGGCGCGACATACATTGCGTAGTAAAGCCGTGATAGTTTCCTACCCTCTTCAATTTGCTGTTGTGACATTTTCTGCTCTATTTTTTTCAGCATTAGCATCGCTCGTCTCGACTGTTGCGATGCCACTACTTTGCACCAAGCGTAGGCCTTAGTGTAATTAACAGCCACACCCAATCCACGGGCATACATGGCGCCTAAGCGATGCTGCGCTCGGCGGTAACCTTTCTTTGCAGCTTGGGTGTACCGCTTAATCGCCTGTTCATAGTCCTGCACATTTGTTTCAGCCTTATGAAACATTTGTCCACGTTCGAATTGTGTCTCGCTACTGCCACCTTCTACAAATTGAACCATAACCAAGTCACTCCTTTTTCTCAAAGTGGATACGGCATGTGCCACATACGCTAGTCCACTTTAGTCCACTTTAGTCTAATTAATTTTAAGATTTTGTGACCGATTCGGATTTTTGGTCAGGCATCAGGTTTTCAGTTATTAAAAACCATGGCTCAGCACTGACCTACTGTTTCAGCCATCATTTCAGGCGATGCCTACCATATACTAAAGGTCGTTTTTCTGATCTTTGTCTCCACTGGACCCCGGATCGAGCCCGGATGACGAGGTAGGGCAAGCGAAAAATTCTTCTGGGGCCCTGCCTCGATAACAGCGTTATTCTACTTACAGGCGTCCTGCGCTAATGCGTTATTCTAATACATCACATCAATCCGAATATCCGTCGGGATGACGGATGACGGGATGGAAAAAAGATTTTAAAGCATAGAATGTACGGCCTCAATTATTAACTGCTGTTTTCATGCAGCCGGCCTTCCACGTACTTGTGCAAAACACTCGCTATCAGCGTTTGGTACGGTATGCCCTCAGAAATGGCTCGTTTCTGCAAGCCACGCAGGTCCTTGGATGAAAGTCGAATATTGATTCTCGCGTCTTTCTGCATCATCGCTTTCGCATATGCCTTGTGCCGCCTTTGCGCCTCAGTTGCATTCATCGGCCGATTAACTTTATCAGACTCAAATGCTGCCAAAATTTCCTGCTCTTCTTTATCTAATGTATTCATTCATCACCTAAGTTAATTTTTGTGGCTTTCCGTCTCGGGATGATAGTTCTTAGGAAAACTACCTCCTCTGATTCGACGAATGGCACAAGGTAGGCATACTCCTCTATGACTATCACGTGAATTTGTTGTCCAGGATACTGTTGCTGATTAGGATGATCAATCGTGTCAACAATATCACCGGACAGAATATGGAACAATACGTCTTCGAAAGACACGCTTCTTTCAGTCTTAAGGCGTTCATTTTTCTCGTGATCCCAGGAAATTGGTTTCATATATTCAATATAACCCAATGTGTGCCTTTTGTCTTTATGGGAAATGCGCCGAGGTTAACGCCATCTTCTTATAAAACTCACCTTATATTCGATATGCCTGTGAATTTTCAAATTAATTAAAACAGTCGTAATGTATTAACAGTTAATTAACGAGTAACGCGTCATGGATACAAAAACGGCCACTCTGCCTTTGGAGGCAAGCCGCATTTAGTCCCAAGATGAAGCAGAGTTTTATTGATCACCACCTGATCTTCGATACAGTCGATGACTTTGATAGAAACGCCACATTGCGTGGCTTTTCGGGTAACGTCTTAATGCCGTTAGGTTAATCGCTGTAATTGCCAAATATATCGTAATTATGGAGAATGCCGCTACCCATTGTGACGTTACTATTGGCTTCAAAATGGACGCCCTCCTTCGCTGGCATGATCGAATTCTTAGCTCAATATCAAAATAGCGGCTAGAAAAGCTATCCAACAAACATAACGGACTTAAAGTTTGCCGCGTTAGAAGTGAACTTCTTTCCCAAATACCGCTTCAACCATTGGGCGGAAAAACTCTAACGGCTGAGTCTTATAATTGGGATCAAAACAGTTTTGGTCGTATAGCTCGCAGAACTCGACCGCATCGTCATACCAGATATGGTCTTTGTATTGGTCACGAGCATTTCGATCTCCACCAGTATGATGAGCATAGTAAAACATTTGAAACAAACCATGATATTTCACGATCCAATAAATTTCTTCACTGACATAGGGTCTCAAAATCGAAGCTGCCATTTCACTGTGACTATGAGGTGCTAATTCGTCACCAATATCATGTAATAGCGCTGCAACAACATATTCTGTAGAGCGTTGGTCGTTGTGGGCGCGGGTTGCCGATTGCAATGAATGTTCGAGGCGAGATATTTGATAGCCAGAAATCGAGTGTTCCAATCCCTGCAGGGATTGCATAATTCTGTCGGGTAGACCTTGAATAAATAGCGCCTCCTGCTCGCCCAGAAACTTGTATTCTTCGGCGGTACCATCGGCCATATTGATAAAGCTGACTTTTTTCATGGATCAAACCCTGTGCTACGAACAATTTAAAGGTTGCCGACTTTGTGGAACGACTGTGACTGTACCAATTTTCGGTCAGGAAATGAATTATATGTCACTACGGTAAATACATCATTGATCTTCACCGCTACTACCGTCGTCATCCAGCTTACCCTGTTTAGCCAATTCACTGGCCGCAACTGCAGTCATAACAGGGCGGCACTGGCAACGCTGGTTAGCTGCTCCCTAGGCTGACTGGATACGGCAGAACCTGCTTTATTTTCTGGGCCCTGTATTTTATTTTCAAACTCTCTCTTTTGTCACGCTCGAGTTCAGCAGGCATCCTCACTTTAATCTCTCGATGGGCAAATTGTATGCCGGCTTGGGCTAGAGCATCTCTTACATTGGTATAAGCGACCCGTCGCACAATCCATTGCTCGCCAGGTTTGGTAGTGAGCTTCATTCGTATAATTAATGCTGATTCCTCAACCCGCATAACGCCCTGTGATTTTAATGGCGCTAACATACTCGGCCCTGTCGTTTCGTCTTCCATCATCTTTTGGCCGACTTTCTTGATGATCTTTCGAACTTTTTCTATATCTACATCATAAGGCAGACGCAGTTCAAGCTTCATCGTGACCCAATCACGACTCAGGTATTTGACGGTATTAATTTCGCCCTAACCCATCGTTTGCACCGCACCTAGTTCAGCACCGTACAAGCGGCATACTACCGAACATTCAAAACCCTGGGGCAACCCCCAACCCTGTAGGTCATCCACCAGAATAGCTTGGGAGTTGAGTTAAAGAGTATAGAACGCGACTAAAAAGTCAAAAAATATACGAGCTATCGACGTACAGCACCAACTGAAATTGATGATCGCTAGTTAATTGTCCGTAGACCTCATACCGGACTGCTATAAGGACACACCCAGGCAGGTTCAGTGTCTAATTCCGTAACAGCCTCAATGAAACTTCGTTGCTGCCTGGAATCATCCGTTTTCCAGTTAAATACCCATTGGGGAATATCATCGGCAGGCATGGGTCGAGCAATGCCATAACCCTGCGCCAATTCACAACCCAGTTGCAGGAGTGCTTCTCCATGAGCGATAGTTTCTACACCCTCGGCAATCACTTCACGATGGAATGCCTTAGCTAATCCTACGACACCTTCAATAATAGCTAAATCGTCGGCATCTTCTAACATGTCACGCACAAAGCTCTGGTCGATTTTAATCAAGTGTGCTGGTAGGCGTCTGAGATAGGTGAGTGACGAGTACCCCGTGCCAAAGTCATCTAATGCGAAGCGTACCCCGAGCTCATGGCAGGCATTCATGGTGGCGGACACTTGGCTTATGTTACGTAACGCACTGGTTTCCAGTATTTCCAATTCCAAACGATGTGGGTTCACTTCAGGGTGGGCTGCCAACAATGCTGCTAATCGAGTGGTGAAGTTACCCTGTTGTAATTGATGGGCACTAATATTGACACTAATAGGGAGATGTTCTCCTATGCTTCGCCATTGGCTTATTTGGCTTAAAGCCGTATCTATGACCCATTCACCCAGTTCCAGACTAATGACCTGACCTTCTATCACCGGTAAGAACTCTAAAGGAAGAACTAAACCACGGTCAGGGTGCTGCCAGCGGATCAAAGCTTCTACGCCTATCACTTCGCCAGTGTGCATATTTATCTTGGGTTGATAGTGCAGCACAAATTCACGTCTTTCCAATGCTGAACAAATATCACTTATACTTTGCCGCTGAATCTTAATCGCATTATCAAGTGCGGTATCAAACAGGTGATAACGGTTCTTACCTGTTTGCTTAGCGACATACATGGCCTGGTCGGCGTGACGCATGAGCTGGTCTGCGTCTACACCGTCCTGTGGATAAAAGGTGACACCAATGCTCGCTGACACTTGCATGACGGCATCACCCGCGGAAACAGGATCAGCAGTAGCCTTTAGCAGCCGTTCTAATGCCGGCTCACTATCCTCGACCTTTTCCAAATCGACCATGACAGCGATAAATTCATCACCACCAATTCGGGCCAGTGTATCACCTTCACGTAAAGCCTCTTTCATGCGTTGTGACACTGTAATAAGTAGCTCATCACCCACATCATGGCCGTGTGTGTCATTGACAGCTTTAAAGCCATCTAAGTCCAGAAATGCAACGGCTAATGACTTATTGCGGCGTTGACACTGCACCATGGCCTGGCTTAAACGGTCCGCCAGTAATACGCGGTTAGGTAGATCAGTCAGCAAGTCGTAATGAGCAATGCGTTTGAGCTTTTGCTCGGCTTGTTTACGCTCGGTAATGTCAGTATGAATACCGATCAGCCTTAATGGTTGTTGCGACGAACTCAATTCGGTAATTTCAGCAGTAGTATTGAACCAGAGCCAATCTCCGGCTTTTGTACGCCGCCGATATTCCGCAGAAAATTCACAG
>JBDNJA010000049.1:0-3577 GCA_041688005.1 Gammaproteobacteria bacterium | reverse complement strand
GATGGTCGTGATAGCGCGCTTGACGGCGAATCGGTTCCCTCGCAAGCTCAGGGATTGGCGCTATATTTTTGCCATTGGGTTTCTGAATAGTGCTGCGCCTTTTTTCCTGATCAGTTGGGGTCAGCAATACATTAGCAGCGCGGCGTCGGCATTGTTAATGGCAACGGGTACTTTTTGTACTGTGGTGGTTTCGCATTTCACTTCGGACGATGAGCGTATTAATCGTTTTCGTTTGGCGGGTGTGTTGATTGGTTTTAGTGGTGTGTTTGTGTTGATGTTCTGGGGCATCATGGAGTCGGGGCTTGGTGGTCTTAAAGGCCAAATAGCAGTGGTGATTGCCGGTTGTTGTTATTCAATTTCTTCGATTATTTCGCGCAGGATATCCCATCTTCCTTCTGTATCGACCTCAGTCGGTACGATGGTCAGTGCCAGTTTATATATGGTGCCTTTGGCGTTCTTGTTGGGGGACCCTTTGCCGGATGACGTTGGCATCCAATCAATAATGTCTTTGGTCTATCTGGGCGTTATCGCAACGGCCATGGCGATGACGATTCGATTTTCGATTATTCGAAACAATGGCGCTATTTTTATTTCACAGGTTGGTTATCTCGTGCCATTGTTTGGTGTGATTTGGAGTGGTTTGTATTTTTCTGATGCTATCAATATGCAAACGATAATCGCATTATCTTTGATATTGGTAGGTATAGCGGTCAC
This sequence comes from Gammaproteobacteria bacterium, assembly GCA_041688005.1. Taxonomy (GTDB): domain Bacteria; phylum Pseudomonadota; class Gammaproteobacteria. The sequence goes on along the minus strand of JBDNJA010000049.1, from coordinate 2,863 downwards.
TCGCAAAGGTGGTTAAGTTCTTTTTTTCAGCAATAGTTTTAGCGGATAATTTAAAATTATTCGTCAGGAAAATATATTGCTTGCCCGTGGTAGCATCTTTGTATCCAATTCGTCGGAGCCGAATCGAATATTTTTTTGCTATCTGAACACCGGTAAATTCAATGGTTTGATCACAGGTGATGCCTTTTTTTGAGTACTGAACGACGATCGACTACTCGAAATTTAGCATTGGTTTTCAAATGTTCCAAATAATGCTTCGTACAATGAATGAGGTTTATTTTCGTTCATCCGAGACAGGTTAGATTTAGTCAATGTTGAACTGCCCAAATGGTAGAGTCGGTGGGCTTGTGCGGATAGATTGTCGACGATATCGCATAAGCTTTGACGCCCACTCAACTGCGCCATTGCCAGACCGACAAACTGCGACCAACGCGAAGCAGTGCGGAAGGAATGCCCCGAATGATGCTTGATTGCTAGCGGCTTAAACTCATGTCTAGGGACAAATTTTAGTATTTGGGAGAGTATCGTATTACAATGTGCCATGGCCTGGTTTCCTTTTTGTTTTTTAATGACTTGTAGTGATTTCATTGTAACAAAATGATCGGGTAATCAGACCTGTTTATTCTTCGTTAACGGGACAGCAGTGATTTTGTAAACTTATAATATTGAGATTTTCAGATAAGGAGTGATGTGTCAAAGAAGATTAAACATAGTTCGTGGTGCAAATGGCGAGGTTTACTGAGAAAATTAATAAAGGGGGCATTAGTACGCTACGCTTTTAAAGACCTACCTTGACAGGCAGTGAGTAAAAAAGTAGCGCCCTTTTTTTATCACATTAGCTTCATTATCAACTGGAAGTCCCAAGTCACATTTTTTGCAATTAAGTTCAAAACCGATCATCGATTTCCTCCCGGAATCAGTTTCAACCCAGGGCCTGTTGATAAAAGGCGGTTTATGCCGAACATGCTGATTGTGCCGACAATCCAATTCTGCGACCCAGTCATTTTCATCGTCTTTATGATATCCAACAATGGTTTGTTTCATCGTAAGGAGTTTACACTGAACTATTTTCAATAGTGTAGGAAAATCCATTCAAGTTATGCACTTCTGAGTTGAATCCAAGGCCCCTTTTACTATACTTTTTCTATAGTACAATCGGCGACTTTGGCGCTGCGCAAATAGGAGTAATGGCATGTGGGCTGCAATTCGCGCATCTTGGCCTCTTTTCATCGGTATGATTTTTCTCATGGTCAGCAACGGTTTACTGGCCACCTTGCTAACTTTACGCGGTAGTGGGCTTGGATTTAGCGATTCCGCTATCGGCTTAATGCAATCTGGTTATCCGGTAGGTTCGCTGGTGGGTTGTTTAATTGTACCCCGGTTCATTATGAGAGTCGGACATATACGTATTTTCGCCGCACTCGCTTCGATCGCGAGTGCGGCGGCACTGATTCATCTGGTTACTTTCGATCCCTGGAGTTGGGGTGCCATGCGCCTGCTTTCGGGGTTTTGTTTTGCGGGCCTCTATATCGTCTCGGAAAGCTGGTTGAATGGCAGCGCCAACAATGAAAGTCGTGGTAGCCTGCTGTCGATCTACTTTATTATTCAAACGGGTGGAGTGACGATCGGGCAATTGCTACTCAATGTCTCCAGCCCGGAAGGCATTTTATTGTTCATCGTGGTCTCCATTCTGATTTCGTTCTCACTCGTACCTATGCTGGTTTCAGTCAGTGCTACCCCACCTTATGAGCTACCAGGAAGAATTACTCTGGCAGGGCTATTTCGGCTCTCTCCTATGGGATTAACGGGCAGCTTTCTCAGTGGTATTTCCCAAGCTTCGCTCTATGTGGCGCTCGCTCTCTATGGTAGTGCTATCGGACTGTCCAATGGCTCGATTGGTGGTTTGATAGGTTTTATGACTCTTGGCGGTATGCTACTTCAATTTCCGCTTGGTAAACTCTCAGACCTTGTAGACCGGCGGCTGGTTATTGTTGGCTTGCCGAGTCTGTCCATTCCAATTTGTTTTGCTCTCGTTTCGCTTGAAAATCCTGCCGGCAACCTGTATTTACTCTACCTGCTGGTAGCCGTGCTTGGCGGATTGACATTACCAATCTATTCTATCTGTATGGCCCATATGAATGACCACCTCGAAGCCTCTCAAATTGTCGCCGCCAGTGGTACGCTGGTTTTGATTTTGGCAGCAGGCATGACTCTCGGTCCAACATTAGGGGGTTTTGCCATCGAACAATTTGGTCCTCAAGGAATCTTCTATCTGCTTTCCACAATCGCCTCGATGACAGTTATGACAGCCTTATTCCGTTTGCGGCATAGTCCATCCGGTCCCGAAAGCCGGGTGACTGCAGTCGCCGTTTCTGCCAACCTGACACCAGAAGCGACGACCCTCTACCCAGATGCCTCCACCCATGATGATTTGAGTAAGGATGGCAAGGCAATTTGAGCTGGGGCGGGATAAAAACTAGACTCCATTTGGCTCGTTGTGGGGATGCTTCAGTGCCAGATCACCGTCATTTCCATCATTAGGGAAAGGTGTGAACTGACCCTGACTATTCCTAACGAACAATAAACACCGAGATGTCGGTGTGGTTTGCCAGATGGCCAGCTTTGGAATGGAAACAAGTGATCCATTAAACAGGGTATATGGGAAGCCATCACTACCAGGTCGACACTATTTCTTTTCCGGCTTTTTCCAGGATGACGTCTAATTCTGCTGAGGGGTCGTTGCAGATGACGACTTTCGGTTCCAACGTATAACCAGTAGACCGCGAATGTTCTGCAGTAAACTGCGTCAGCTTCTCTATAATATAAGAGTCGAGTTTGAAGCAGATGCTGTCGTCTCAGACGG
>JBDNJA010000048.1:0-17872 GCA_041688005.1 Gammaproteobacteria bacterium | reverse complement strand
TTAGTGCTTGTCTGTCTTGTTCGTCGAAGGCAGTGTCGTTGGTCGAGAGGCGCTCTATCGAATTCGACAGGCTTTCGATACTAGTCGAAAGCTGACTCGTCATCTGAGTTAAACCATCGGTATCGACGACAACCTTATCGATGCTGATGCTGACGTAATCGGTTGACGAGAGGGCAGGGTCTGGTGTTATGGGACTTTCTGCGGCGTAACTAAAGCTACTCATAAAATAGAGTGCCGCGACACACAAATGTTTGAGGTTGAACTTAAGATTGAATGTGAGAATAGTCATTGATCCTACTGGTGATGAAATGTGCTAGTAGTGTACGTTGAATTTTCACATGGATGATAGGTGTCTATTTTAGTATTCTATCAACCTATGGTTCGCTAGCGAGTGTTGTTCCGACATACCAATAACTGCTAGGAAACAAACAGTAATCTCAAAAAATAGCCACTAACGAGAGTTATTTCGATAGCGGCTATTTTAATTAATATTAACAGAGACAATCAGGTCTTAGCTTACAGATACACACTGATTTCTTTACCCTTTTGGGTCGCGAGCTTCAGTGCCACGGAAGCCACTGCTAAATCTTGCAAACCCACGCCGGTGCCATCAAACAGTGTAATCTCTTCATCGGAAGTTCGTCCGCCATGGACCTGGTTGATCACATCACCGATTGGGGTAATGTCAGACGCAGTGATGGTGTCTTTTGCTATCGCATGTTGCGCCTCGCCAATCGAAATGGACTGTGCAATTTCATCGGTAAACACAGTCGCACTAGCAACCAGCTCGGCATCGACTTCCTGTTTTCCCCTGGTGTCTGTACCCATGCAGGCAAGATGGGTACCGGGTTTTATCCATTGTTTCATTAGCAATGGCTCAAAGGCTGAGGTAATGGTGATGATCACATCCGCCTCGGCCCCGAGCTGATCTCGACTCACCGATTCAAACGGTAAACCCAGGGACTCGGCAACGGCCTTGAGTTTAGATAACTTTTCTGGGTGGTGGTTCCAGGCAACCACCTTTTCAAACTTCCGGATCTTAACTGCGGCACGTAATTGGTAGGCTGATTGATGCCCAGCACCAACCATGCCCAATACTTTAGAATCCAGTCGCGCGAGATGACTAATAGAAACCGCCGACGAGGCCGCAGTGCGGATAGCAGTTAGATAGTTACCACCGACCAAAGCCTTCAAGGTACCGTTATCTGGATCAAACAACAGAATAGTCGACTGATGGTTAGTCAATCCTTTGGCTGAATTGCCTGGCCAGTAGCCACCCGACTTAACGCCGAGGGTCAAAGCAGAACGATCGAATCCAGATTTAAATCCATAGAGTGCATCGGCATGTCCGATGGCTTCCCGAATCACTGGAAAGTTATAAGCATCGCCTTTTGCCATCGCCGCAAAAACTTGCTCTATAGCGTCAAACGCAGATTCGGTATCGACTACTTCTTCACAGACTGCCTCCGATACCATTTTCATAACAGCTCTAGAACTGCTATCTGATGATGGACTATTCATAATATTTCTCCGGTTTTTGGTATGATCGCGTCGAGCCGGATAAGGCCAGACGCGGTTATCAGTTTTGGTAGCAGTTTAGTAGGCCCGACCACGTGCACTGACTGGCCAAACTGACTCGACCTTGCCATTCCGCACGCCGACATACCAATCGTGGACATTGCAGGTCGGATCACAATGGCCGGGTACTAATTTTAATTTCTCATTGATTTTGAGCACGCCATTCGGGTCACTGATTACGCCATGCTCATCAGAACATTTAATATACTCAACATCCTTACGACCGAAAATATAGGGTAGGCCACTGTCTACTGACTGAGATTTTAATCCTGCGTCACAGATTGCCTTATCGGCTTTGGAGTGGCTCATGACCGATGTCAGAATGAATAAGGCGTTAACAAACTCAGAAATACTGTTGCCACTTTCATCATCAATTCTTTGATAATCAGCATCCATAAATGCGTAAGAACCACATTGTAGTTCGTTGAAAACGCCCGAGCTTCCCTCGAAATAATAACTGCCGGTACCACCGCCACCGACGATATCGCAGTGCAGCCCTTCGGCTTTAAGCATGTCGATAGTATCTCTCACCATGTCAACCGCAATTCCAGTTTTTGCCTTACGTTCTTCGAAATTTTTCAGGTGTTGCATCGCACCCTGATACGCTTGAATTCCAGCAAACTTAAGGCCTTTTGCTGCATCAACTGCTTTAGCAAGATTAACCACTGGCTGACCGGCAACCACACCACAACGACCAGCACCGCAATCAATTTCCACCAGCACCTCGATCTGAGTGCCATGTTTCATCGCCGCAGCCGATAGGTCCGCCACGTTATCAATATCATCAATACAGCAAATCGCTCTAGCGCCCAACTTTGGGATGCGCGCCAAACGGTCTATCTTCAATGGGTCACGAACCTGGTTCGAAACCAGAACGTCCTTTACGCCACCACGTGCAAATACTTCGGCCTCACTGACTTTTTGACAGCACACACCGCAGGCATTGCCTTTGTCGATTTGATACAGCGCTATGTCGACCGATTTATGCATTTTTCCATGTATGCGGTGACGGACACCTGCCTTTTCACAGAAGGCTCGCATGACTTCGATATTACGCTCGAAGGCATCAAGGTCGACTACTAAGCTAGGTGTTTGAATATCTGCTTCATCCATACCCACAATAGCAGGAATGTCGAAACCAACTTCATACTCATCTAAATTCATATTTGCACTCATTTTACTTCCCCAGAATTTCTAATAATTGATAGATTAAAGAAAATATTCTAATAACTTATTGATAAGCGTTATTTATGGAACGTTATTTATCAAACGTTATTTATTAGACCAGGGCAGACTGTCTAAATCGACATTGCCACCAGTAATAATGACTCCAACCCTTTTTCCTTCAAACAGAGCTCGGTTTTTAATAATTGTCGCCAATGGCACTGCACAACTGGGTTCTATGACGATCTTCATGCGCTTCCAGGTTAATTTCATCGCATCGATAATTTCCTGCTCGGTTGCGGTTAACACATCGGTCACATGGTTGCTGACGAAGTGCCAGGTTAAATCCTTCAAAGGCACCTTAAGGCCGTCGGCAATTGTTTCAGGGGCGTCGTCGGCAATGATATGTCCGGCTCGAAACGAGCGTGCTGCATCGTCAGCATTTAGCGGCTCTGCTGCATAGATCTTCATTTGTGGCGCGACGTTAGACAAAGTCAGGCAGGTGCCAGAAATCATGCCACCACCACCAATCAGCGCTATGACCGAATCCAAATTATCGACTTGCTCAAGAAGTTCTCGCGAACAGGTGGCCTGGCCTGCAATGACGCGTGGATCATTATAGGGGTGAACAAATTCGGCGCCTGTTTCGGCCACTACCCTGGCGAAGGTTTCTTCGCGCGAACTGGTAGAAGGGTCACACTCGACAATGACTCCACCGTATCCTATTACCGCGTCTTTCTTCGCCTGTGGCGCGGTACGCGGCATGACTACTGTGACTGGAATACCACGACGACCCGCAGCATAGGATAACGACAACGCATGGTTACCAGAAGAATGGGTGGCAACACCTTTCATTGCGATTTCATCACTCAAACCAAAAACTGCATTGCAGGCACCGCGTACTTTGAAAGCACCCGCTTTTTGGAAGTTTTCACATTTAAAAAATAACTCGGCACCCGTTAACTCATTCATAAACGTTGAGGTTAAAATTGGGGTCCGATGAATATAAGGCTTGATGCGCTCGTGAGCGGCAATGACATCATCGAAGTCGGGAATAATCAGTGGTTTGGTGTCCTTATCATTCATAATTAACCTCAGGATTTCTTTGCATTGGCGGTTGTTCGGAAATACTCCTGTGCAGCGGCGACCCCACTACCTAGTTTGATTGGATAGTCGAGATCGGCCATCGCCATTTCAATAGCAGCCAGACCCGACAGCACCATTACATCGGTGAGTGCACCCAGATGACCAATACGAAATGCCTTTGTATTCATTTCACCCAGCCCAATGCCGAATGAAACATTATAGGTATCAAAAGCGTGCTCGGTTAACTCATTGCTATCGAACCCCTCGGGCACGTAAATAGCACTAACTGAGTCGGAATATAGATCAGACGATTGCGCACAGAGCGTTAAACCCCAGGCACTGACAGCTTGACGTACGCCTTCGGCTAAACGGTGATGGCGGGCATAAACATTGTCCAGGCCTTCTTCAAAAATCATCTTCAGGCTTTCACGCAACCCGTAGATGAGTTGCAACGGTGGCGTGTAGGGAAATCCACCGCTGGTATTGGCACTCATCATGTCGCGAAAATCAAAGTAGCTGCGCGGTAGCTTTGCGCTCTCCATCATCGATATGGCTTTCTGACTCACGCCAAGGATCGCCATTCCGGCCGGTAACATAAAACCCTTCTGCGAACCTGAGACGGCAATATCAACACCCCAACCATCCATCTCGAATGGCATCGATCCGAGCGAGCTAACACAGTCGACTAAAAGCAAGGCCGGATGTGAACTCGCGTTCATGGCAAGACGGACAGCCGCTATGTCACTAACAACACCCGTTGCTGTTTCATTGTGTGTGACTAATACCGCTTTAACATCGTGATTACTGTCTTCGGCTAATGCGGCTGCAAACAAATCTGCTGGCGCGCCACTACCCCAGGCACATTCGATGATTTTTACATCGAGACCATGACGTTGGCAGAGGTCAATCCAGCGGTGAGAAAACATGCCGTAGCGAGCAATCAGCACCCTGTCACCCGGTGATAGTGTATTCGTGATCGCTGCTTCCCAACCGCCTGTACCACTGGCTGGGAAAATGATGACTTCACCATCAGTGGTTTTAAATACTTTTTTGCAGTCTTGCAAAACTGGCTCTAGCGTTTTTACAAAATCAGGAGCGCGGTGGTCCCGCGTTTGAACATGCATCGCATTACGTAACCGATCGGGGATATTGGTTGGGCCTGGTATAAATACTGGGTTTAGATCAAACATAATTTAACTCTAAATTTTAAGTAATGGTCATAAAGCGTAGGCGCTTTATTTACGCACCACATTAGAGTAATTTGTATTATTTCGCAATATGGTATTTATTTCACAATACGAAAAACACTTTTGATTATTTAACACTTCAAACTACTATTATGAGGAAAACCGAAGATCTGTACTTAAATTTATGAAATACTCCAATTGAACTTTCATAATATAAAATATATTATTGTAATAATAACTATAAAAGAATCAATATCAATGATCAAGGACAGCAAAACCTACCGTATCCAATCCATCGATAGAGCGACAGAACTACTCGATGCCATTGCGCGTTATCCAGAACCTGTCAGTCTTAAAATACTCAGTGCAGAGACTGGACTTCACAGCTCGACTACTTTCCGCATCCTTGCTGCATTAATCCAAAATCACCTTGTCGAAAAAGATCCGTCAGGCCATTATAAACTTGGTTTAAAGCTGCTACAGCTCGGTGCCCGCTTACATAGCAAAATTGACCTGGGCAGTCTGGCATCGCCTGTGCTGGATGGCTTATGTCAACAGTTGAATGAATCGGCAAACCTTACCATTCGGGAAGGTGATGAAGTTGTTTATATTCAAAAGGCAACGCCGAAGCGCATGATGCATGTGCAACAAATGATTGGCAGTCGCGCGCCGTTGCATGTTACTGCAGTAGGGAAATTGATACTGGGACATTCCGGTGTTGATGCCATAGAAGGTTATGCGCAGCGCACCAATCTACCAACCTATACTCGCAACACCATCAACAATGTAAAACGCTTGCAAACCGAGTGCATCGCTGCAGTCGAAAAGGGCTACGCACTAGACAATGAGGAAGCCGAAATAGACGTCGGCTGCATTGGCGTACTTATTTTTGATAATACCAATGTCGCCATTGCCGGTCTGTCCGTGTCGGCACCGATAGAAAGACGTCGAGAATCCTGGGTGGCAATCGTCATGGAGGCGGGCAGGCAATTATCAGAACAGCTAGGATATGTTAACGGCACATAGCGGCAGCCACTCACTCAATTCACGTCGTAGTGGGGTGATGGTATAAAGCTCTCGCCAATGCTGACATCTGGATGCAGCTTACTAGCTCGATCGCTATTCACGCATCAATAGAATTTTGCCCTTCCAGTGGGATTCCTGTTTTGTTTTTTGAAGTGATCGATCCACTACACGTTGCTCAATGCCATTGAGCGATTCCTTCAACATTGACCCTTCCTGCATTGAACCTATCAGCATTGCAAAAGCTGTGTCGTATTCTTTCAGTTTGACAGGCAGTCGTAGAAACAGAATTTGCCTCTGAGTTTGAAGCATAACATTACCGACCCAGAGTGGATTTTCAAGAGGTTCGAGTACAGCGCCACTTCGCCAAAGGCGCAGAACTAGTTGTTGATTCCTGTCGCTGGCAGCCTGCTGTTCGGATTGGCTCTTGTCTTGCGGGCCGAGCATAACCAAACTTTCGTGCTTACCGTCATGTACCTGTGGTAACAAAGGAAGTTCATCAATTGAGGGAGTCGGCAGCAGCCAATGCAAAGCGGTGGTAGTGTTCAGAGGCACTGGAACTTTCCAGCCCAGAGCTAGAAGCCTATTGCGCAAGGAAGCAAGCGAGCCACTCCATTGTAAGTTGAGAGGCTGCTCAAACCCACTTCCAAGGTCCTGGCGGAAGACTGGCAGTTTTGCCCAATCGCTTAGCCACCATAATTCTGACTCCAGATGCTGCACTGTCAGGCGCGGCGCATAGCGCTTTAGGTCCGCGGTATATCGATTTGCTACCTGCCATCCACCGGCAAGCACCAGTGCAATCAATGCCACGACCGACAGGCTTTTTGGCAAAGAAATATGCGGGGAATGACGATAATAGGCGATTCCTAGCAAGGATACCCAGACAAGCCCAAGACTAAGCCCACCAATTACGTCCGACAGCCAGTGCGCACCCAGATATAGCCGGGATAGGGCGATAGCACTAATCAGTAACGCGGCCATAGCATATGCGACCCAACGGCGTGATCGCGATAACTGGCGCGCAATGAGCACTACGAGGAATCCGTATACCACAGTGCTCATGACAGCGTGGCCGCTGGGGAAGGCATAGGTGGAAAATCCATCGTAGATATCTTTCATAGGACGAGCTCGTTGCAAAACCAGCTTGAAGATGATGGCTGCGAGCTGACCAAAAACGATTGCTGCGGTCCAGTACCCCGCGACACGCCATTTGCGCAACCATAACAGCCACGCTAATACCGCACCAAAGACGACTCCGATAACAACTCCATCGCCCAGCTCGGTTACAAATACCATAATCCGGTCACCCCAGGGGGTGCGTAAATTCTGTACTAATTGATAAAGTCCTAGATCTACGCGCACCAGCGGATCACCGGTAACTACATCCTCCAATACTCCCAGGAATAACCAGGTAGCAGCAATCAGTAAAGCCGCCAATACCAACAATGTTTTAAATTCTGGCTGCGAAGAATCCAGTAAACCCCCGACTAATCTATTCAGTTTCGGATGATGCCGACTCCAATCAAGCAGCGATTGGATCATTAGCTCTGCCCGTGGCGAAAGCGCAATGAATAGGCGACGCACTGCCCATAAGACAAGCCAGATTAGCGCACCGATTAGTACCAGCAACGCAACCAGTCGTAGCGCAACCTCACCTGCCAGGGCCAGTGAAGCACCGAAGGCCATGCCTGGCAAAAGGTATGCCGGGGCCCATACAAACGCAGAGAGGATGTTTGCTATATAAAAGGCTCTGGGCTGCATGCCGAGCATGCCGGCTACGACCGGAATAAAAGGACGTACGGGTCCGACGAAACGACCGAAAAAAATGCTTTTGCCACCATGTCGATAAAAATACCGTTCACCCTGGTTCAGCCATTTCGGATAATTGCGGAACGGCCAAAATGTGCGCAATCGATCACGATAATGATGGCCAAACCAAAAGCTCAACCCATCACCGAGAATTGCCCCCGCGATGGCAGCAAATAGAATAGGCCAGAATTCGACGATGCCCATGCCGATTAGCGCACCAATAGAGATCATTAGCACAGCCCCGGGCACGAGTAGGCCAATCACCGCAAGTGATTCAGTTACTGCAATAGTAAACACAGCCAGATAGGACCAGTGAGGATGCTGTGCTATCGAGCCTAATAAGGCATTAATATCGATTGAATTTCCTCCAAACTATCCATGCTACGAAAGGACCTGCACCAAAATTAGCCGAAACTTCATTAATATCTTAAACGGTTCATATGGGTATATGACTGGAAAATGAGGCGAATGCTTAAGGGTACTTTCCAGATAGGTTTAACACCTCGCTATAGTTCGCTATTAGTTGACGCTGGTCAATAGTCGGTCAGTATTTAGAGGTATTGTTAATATCACTAAAAGGAGATTAGATTCATGAAAGTTAACAAAATCCTGCTCGCACTGTTCGTTTCAACTATCACACCTTTTGCCTATGCCGATGGAGATCTCAGTCGCGCCAATGTTCAGACCGTAGTGATGGAAATGGGAAGCAAAGATGGAAGAATGTACTTTAAACCAAATCAACTTAACTTTAAAACTGGCCAGGCATTCAAGATTGTTTTGAAAAATGTCGATAAAATTAAACATGAAATAGAAGCCAATGAATTTGTTGACAAGGTTTTCACCCGTAAAGTGGAAATGAAGGATAAGAACGGCGACTTGATAGCCGAAATCAAAGGCGCCATTCGTGAAATTGAAGTGGGTCCCATGAAAGAAGTCGAATGGTACGTGGTTCCAATTCAACCTGGAAAGAATATAACAATGGTCTGCGCAATACCTGGCCATAAAGAAGCGGGTATGCATGGTTTAATCACCATCGAATAATTGATCTGGAAATTATGTTACTTAATGGTCATGCTTACTAAACTAGGCTTACTTTCCCTGGATAAATTAGGCATTAAACACGCAGCAGGGATTGCTGCTTCGGTGATTAGCTAGCATTATTTTGAAATTTGATAAAGTCTTTGCTACTAAGGGAAATGCCTTACCTTGATTAACTCTAACTAGTATTTCTCAGAGAGATAATCCTAGATTTCCGGTTATCAACCAAAGTCGCGAAAGCCTTGCTATATTTCGAGGATTTGTCGATAGTGGCCTACTTTAACGGTTTTGAAAAGAAGTTTGTCAGTGGTGTAAGCAGAGGCGAATAACGAAAAACTTTAGGTCCTGCGCTTCAGCTGGAGTTCAACTTTTAAGGGTTTTCTCAGATCGTCGAGTACTGGACAATGACGATTAACTGCTTGCCGTAGTTTTTCTATATCCTCGTCGCTGGCATCGCTAACAATATTAATATCTCCAAAAACTTCTGAAAACCCCGCGTCAATCTCGTCATCTATATTGAAAAAGCCTCGAGCATCCGATACCCCGGTGACACTAACAGCAACGTCTTGAAGGTCAATGTCCATTGCATCAGCGTAGAGCCGATAAGTGACTTCATGGCAAGCAGCGAGTGCGGCAAGTAGTAATTCGCTAGGTCGGGGACCAAGGTCTGTGCCCCCCATATTTTCAGGTTGATCTGCAATCAGGGTGAAGTTGCGTGTCTTTATCTGGCTTCGGAAATCTTCAACTAGATGGCTGTTAGCTGTTGTTTTTACTTGACATTTATCCGGCCTGTTTCGCAATAGATCTTGTTTGTGTAAAAAGATTTGTTTGAATTTACTCATAGCATTGTAGGGTTCGGTTGTCGCTGATTAGCAAAATACTACTGTTTCAGTTGCAAACAATCTACTCTTGAATTATCAAATTAGGTGCCTTCAATACAGAATGTTGAAATAAAACAGTTTTGTATATCCACCATCTAAGTGGTGGTCAGGGTAAAGGGTGTGCCCTTGGGAAAAGTGATGACATATCTTGTTTCAACAATTGATAAAATGACCTTACGACAGATCAATAGACTCAAATTGATTCGATATAATACTTTAATTTATTTCTTTAAATCCGTATTAACTGCGCGTTTATGTGGTTACTGACTGGTCCTCATTTTTTGCTATACCGAATACTTTATATCCATGTTCATCCTCCATATATATTGAAGTAAAATGATAAGTTTAACTTTTCGGTAGTGATAGATGCGAACTATCACGTGATCGGTTTAATCAATTTGCCAGCCAGAATGGTGAGGCGTAACTTTATTTTCGGCCATAAACTAATAATCAACAGCATTTCATGTTTAGATTTGATTTTGGAATTTTGTCTGTCTACTGATGCAAATGCCTATAACCAAGAGGAAGAACTGAATGGATGGAAATAATCTTGATAATGAGTACGATGCAGCTACTCAGGCCCTGATACAGGGTATGATCGAAGCCGAAGAAAAGGCTATAACCCGCCGCAAAAAACAAACATCCTCCGAGCAGGAAGAGGAGCAATGTGAATGCAAAGACGGTATGTTTCCGGACGATGTTCCTGTCACTAGTAGGCGCCAATTTCTCGCAGCAACCGCTACCAGTGCAGCTGCACTCGCAGTCGGGAGCGCCGCCCATGCAGCAGTACCAGCCGGTGCTGTGGATTATCCAGTTCAGGACGATCCGACCAAGGTTCAAGGCAGATTGACGAATGACGACGGTGGTTACGGTTCGCGATCGCAATTCGAATCAGAAGTGCGCTGGCGCTTTCCTACGGCAACTAAAGAATCCTCCTGGACCATGACGCCACTCGATAGTGGAAACGGAATTATTACGCCGTCAGGATTACATTTCGAAAGACATCACGGTGGCATACCTAATATTAACCCAGCCCAACATACCCTCGTGGTACATGGCATGGTAGATGCACCAAAGAAATATACCATGGAGGATTTAAAAAGATTCCCATCGGTATCTAGATTTCATTTTATCGAGTGTTCTGGCAACGGATTAACTGAATGGCGAGAGCCAACGTTGAAAACCGTCCAGGGTACCCACGGACTAACCAGTACAACTGAATGGACCGGTGTGCCGTTGTCCACGATACTGCGTGAAGTCGGTGTAAAGGAAGGTGCTGCCTGGATTCTAGCAGAAGGGGCTGATGCGGCAGTGATGACACGTAGTGTCCCCATGGATAAAGCATGGGACGACGCAATGCTGGTTTATGCCCAAAATGGAGAAGCTATTCGGCCTGAACAAGGATATCCATTACGGCTGTTGTTACCGGGCTTTGAAGGTAACACCCATATTAAATGGTTAAGGCGGCTTGATATAAGCGACAAGCCATTTATGACACGCGAAGAGACTTCAAAATATACCGATTTATTAAACGGTGGAAAAGCGCGTCAATTCACACTCACTATGGAAGCGAAGTCTGTTATTACCTTTCCGTCGGGTGAAATGAAACTTCCTCGGGCAGGCTTTTACGAGATAAGTGGCCTAGCCTGGTCGGGAAAGGGGCACATCAAACGAGTCGAGGTGTCTACCGATGGTGGTGTCAACTGGCAACTTGCCGAGTTACAAACACCCGTGCTACCAAAGTGCCATACCCGTTTCAGATTCCCCTGGCAATGGGATGGTAAACCTACAATATTACAAAGCCGCTGTCAGGACGAAACTGGTTACGTCCAGCCGACAATTAAACAGCTCGTTGAGGCTCGTGGCCTCGATGGCGGTAAATATGGATCGATTTATCATTTGAATGGTATTCAAAGTTGGGAAGTGGCTGCAGACGGAGGTGTTAGCAATGTCCATAAATATTAAAAATCGGGGTGTATTTTTTGCACCATTGTTAAGCCTGATGCTTATCACTCTTCCTGCAATGTCTAGCTCGACTGGATATCAGGGCCCATATAACTTTGGAACTGCAGCAACTGCCGCTGACATCGCAAAACTAAATATAGATGTAATGCCGGATGGTCGCGGATTGCCAGCTGGAAGCAGTAACTACCAGAAAGGTAAGGCTGTCTACGCCGCTAAATGCGCGGCATGCCATGGTGCTGATCTAGCTGGAGTCAAAGGTACAGGCGCTGCTGCTTTAATCGGTGGGAGAGGATCGCTGGCAAGTGGTAGCCCAAAGAAAACTGTAGAGAGCTACTGGCCTTATGCATCAACTGTGTTTGACTATGTTAAGCGAGCAATGCCTTTTAATGCACCGGGTTCTTTAACTGACGATGAAGTTTACGGGGCAGTAGCATATGTGCTTGGTGAAGCCAATATTTTTGATAAATCGGCTACATTAAATGCAAAATCCCTGGCAAAGATCGAGATGCCTAATAAGGATGGATTTATTCCTGATCCGAGACCTGATGTATTTAACTACGAATAAATACAGGGCATCTTTATTTGTGATATTTGGCAGTGCATGTTGAACCGTGCACTGCCAGTTATGACTGTTCGATAGTTTGAAAAATTGAGGCCAAAGCCAACCTCCTAAACTATGCGCCATAAAGACAGGCTTTGTTTCTTTGGTGTTTCTTAGTTTATCGCTAGCATTATGCTTAATCACCTTTTAAATTAAAAATTGCATAGGCGTGATTAGCAGAAAATTACAAACGTTCGATTCTGATTTTGAAGATTCAATTTACCTTGCTGTCATTGGAATAAACAGAAGCAGTTCGGACGCAATTAAGCAATTAAGAGATCGGTGGTACATAAAAATAACTCCAATGGTACACCGACCCCTTTGACCTGCTGTTTAAATTAGGTTTACATTAATTCCCTGTTTTCGTGAATAACTCTCTCAATATCCATCATCGTGTTAGCAACTAATGAGGTTTCTATATTAATATCAAGCGCACGTTTTAAATCCGAAGTTGAAAACATACCGCTTATTTGCTGGTCGTCCCCTAAACCTTCAACTACCAACAGGTGTTGTTCCTTCAGCGTCAAAAAGAGTTGTACAATATCTTCGAGAGTTGATTTGTCTACGTCAGACCGCGCTATGGCCATAAGCCGAGCCTTAGATAACATAATGTCTTTAACTTGCACCTCAGACCTTGGGATGCCTGCTTCGTTAGCATAGGCCATCGGCTTTCTGCCCATCAGATCCATTGAAGAAATCAATCCTATAAAGTCACCTTTACTGTTGATAACCATAAGCGCCCGGATTCTGTTAGACCGCATTAACTCCAACGCATCATTGACCGCCATATACGAACTGGCTGTGATTGCGTTAGTTTTTTTGAAGTCGACCATTAAGCTGACCGCAGGCGAGCTAATATCATAAGCGCCAAATTTTATTTCAGATCTCGCTAGATCACATTTATCCGACAGATGATTAACTGAAATTTTACCGTGTGTGTTTCCCATAACTGATTCCTATTTTTTTCGATTTTAAAAATATTCCAGTTCACTGGAATTAGTTTACGAATAAATCAGTATGGAAAGGGTGGGGCCCTAATACCCGGAATGGACACATGAGAATTGCTGACGGCTCGTACTAGACCGATTGTGCCATTGCAAGGCGCAGCACTCGACGATAGTAAGGCGAAACTAAATAGGAAGTCATGTGAATCCGAATTGAGATTAAAGTTTCCTGGACCGTCCGATTCAGATGGAGCGTAATTGACTTCGAAAGCTAAATTTGGTGTGCTACCAACTGCTGCCAGAGAATGCTGGCTAATCAAAAACAAGACGATCAAAATAGTTGCAAGATAAGCCCTCAGGCTATTTTTTTTGCCTTGTTCCATACTTCTCGATTTCTTGTTTTTCATGTCAGATTGACAGCAAGTTATACTGCTAGTTCGAATAGTTTACGGCCTACTGTCAATAAACACGTTGATGGTCTGGAGCGATTTTGTGAGAGATTATATTCTGGATTTTTGAACATAACAGAATATTAGCAGATCCTGTTGAAAAGCTACGATTTTATTAAAGAGATCGACTTTAAAAAGTAATCTTTAAGGTAATCAATTAAAAGTCGTAGCTTTTTTGAACTGGCACTACCCGGTGGAAAAACACCATATATATCTATATTACTCAGTTCATAATCATCAAGAATCACTTCTAAGGTTCCAGCTTTGATTTTCGGCCACGCATCATAAAAGGGTATACGCCCTAAGCCATGACCACCTTCGGTAAAGGCCGTGCGAGCAGCCGCGTTATTCGTTGTGATGTTACCTTTTACTTTGATACTGTATGAACGGCTGCCTTTGGTTAACTCTATAGCGCCTGAGGATAGCTGATAAATCACCCAGGCATGTTGCCCTAATTCAGCTGGGGTGGTTGGTCGGCCGTGTTTTTTAAAATACTCGGGTGAGCCGCATAAGCACATGGGTAAAGTGGATAGCTTACTTGCTTGTAATCCAGAATCAGGCAATGGCGCACCACGAATGGCAAGGTCGATACCCTCTTGCATGATATTAACTACTTCATCCGTCAGCATAATGTCTAATTCAATTTTCGGATAGAGACGAAGAAAGTCATTGAGTGCGGGCACGACCATCTGTAGACCAACATTCACTGGGCAGGTAATTTTTAATAGACCTTCTGGTTCATTTTTTAGGTTTTCTATTTTCTGGTTTGCGATAGCGGCTTGTTCAGCAATGATACGGCATGACTCATAATACTCAGTACCTGCTTCAGTTAATGAAATAGAGCGAGTAGAGCGATTGAGTAGCTTAACCCCTAGTTGGGATTCCAGTTTTTTAATGTGATAACTGACGACTGCACGGGATAATCCTATATGCCTGGCAGCCGCAGTCAGGTTGCCTTGCTCGACGACCTGAGCAAAGACCACCATACTTTTAAGTTGTTCGAAAGATAGTTTCATCGCATATTGTATCAATAATTATACTAGTGTAGTCAAATTTGTCCATATTGTTCGATTTAAGCTCTAGGCCTATAATGAATTTGATAATTCAACATCGAAACACATAAACGATTTTACTCAAACTATCACACAGGAGATAACAACATGGTCGATTCAAAAGCAAAAAAAATATTAATGGTAATCACTTCTCATGCAGAGTTAGGAAGCACCGGAGAAAAGACCGGATTTTGGGTGGAAGAGTTTGCCGCTCCTTACTACGCTTTTATTGATGCGGGAGTTCAGGTAACGCTTGCTTCACCAGCAGGCGGACAGCCACCAATTGATCCAAAGAGCGAAATGGAAGATTTTCAAACCCCATCAACTCATCGCTTTGATGCAGATGACGAAGCAAAAACTTTGGTCGCTAATACATCGAAATTGGATGAGATGAAAGCAACAGACTTTGACGCTGTATTTTATCCTGGTGGGCATGGGCCACTATGGGACTTGACAGATAATACCGACTCTGTCGCTCTGATTGAAAGCTTTCTAGCTGCACATAAACCAGTGGCTGCTGTTTGCCATGCAAGCGCTGCATTTTTAAATATAAAAGATACTGACGGCGCCTATGTTGTAAAGGGACGAGCGGTAACAGGCTTTACTAATAGCGAAGAAGAAGCTGTGCAATTAACTAAAGTTGTCCCTTTCTTGTTGCAAGACGAGATGGTTAAGCGAGGTGGGGACTTTCAAAGTGCTGCTGACTGGAACGCCTTCGCTGTTCAAGATGGTTTGATCATCACCGGCCAAAATCCTCAAAGTTCTGAACTAGCCGCCAAGAAATTATTAACCGCTCTGGGATCATAATCATCGAGTCTCGTCGCCAAACAACTGATTAAAAAGGTCCTACCGATTGGCAGTGTATTGACGCTGCCAACAAACGGTCGGACTCGAATACAGCTGCAAGCACCGACTCACCTAGCCCATTTGGGCTCAGGAGAGCACGGTGCTATAACACCTGAAGTAAGTCGCGAAATCACAATCACCGCACTATAATAAAAGGAAACCTACGATGCCACTCTCTAGTCAGCAAACTAATCGCCAATGGTTATTGGCGTCACGCCCTACAGGCGCTCCAAAATTGAGTAATTTTAAACTTGTGGAAAGTGAGAAGCCTGGCCCTAAGCAAGGCGAAGTGTTACTGCGCACTGTCTACTTATCGTTAGACCCTTATATGCGAGGGCGTATGAATGATGCTAAATCATATGCCGAACCTGTCGCAATAAATGAAGTCATGGTCGGTGGCGTCGTGTGTCGCGTGGCAGTATCTAATCACCCGGACTATGAAGTGGGTGAATGGGTTGTTTCATATACTGGTTGGCAGGACTATTCGATTTCTGATGGTGTTGGTTTGTTAAAATTAGGCAAACAGCCGACGCATCCTTCATATGCTTTAGGCGCTATGGGAATGCCAGGTTTAACGGCCTATATGGGCCTATTAGATATAGGCCAGCCGAAGGCTGGTGAAACCGTTGTAGTGGCAGCAGCAACTGGAGCTGTCGGTAGCTTAGTCGGACAAATTGCCAAATTAAAAGGCTGCAACGTGATTGGCATTGCGGGTGGTGAAGAAAAGTGTCACTCGGCGGTGAAAGACTTAGGCTTTGATCACTGCATCGATCATAAGGCGCCTGATTTAGCCGAGCAGTTAGCCAACGCCTGTGGCAATGGCATTGATGTCTATTTTGAGAGTGTGGGTGGTAAAGTATTTGACGCAGTATTGCCGTTATTAAACTCCTGTGCCCGAATACCCGTATGCGGCTTAATTTCTCAATATAATGCAACCGCCTTACCTGAAGGTCCGGACCGGATATCAATGCTAATGGGAACCTTGTTAGTGAAACGAATTAAGATGCAAGGTTTCATCGTATTCGATGATTATGGCCATCGTTATAATGAATTTAGGCAAGACATGGCGCAATGGTTAGAAGAAGGCAAAATTAACTATCGTGAAGATTTAGTTGAAGGTTTAGATAATGCTGCAGATGCCTTTATTGGTTTGTTAGAGGGAAAAAATTTCGGCAAGCTAGTGGTGCGGGTTGGTTCTGACGAACACTAACACACAATATTTTTTAAACTTCAGAGTAGAGTGACTTATTATGTTAACCGTCCACCACTTAAATCAATCCCGTTCTAAGCGAGTATTATGGCTGTTAGAAGAGCTTGCTATGCCTTATGATCGTATTGATTATCAGCGTGATGCAACTACTCACCTTGCACCTGAAAGCTTAAAAAAGGTGCATCCATTAGGTAAAGCGCCGGTAATGGTTGATGGTGATGTGACTCTATGTGAGTCCAGTGCGGTGATGGAATACATCATTGATCTAGATGAGTTAAGGCGTCTAAGACCTGCCCAGGGAACTGCAGAGTATTACCAATACCTGGAATGGTCTCACTTTGCCGAAGGTTCTTTGGGGTTACCCGTGATCACCAATCTCTTTATGAAAAGGGAAATGCGTGATGGTCAGCAGCCTATGGATGGCTATATTGCGAAAGAAATTGCTGTCGACTTTGCTTACATTGAAGCGACACTGGGCCAGCGTGCCTATTTCGCGAGAGATGACTTTACAGCTGCGGATATCATGATGACGGTTATCTTAGAGATTGCCGCCAAAGGAGGTTTGTTGGAGTCTAGAGAACATACTTTGGCCTATATTGCCAAGATGCAACAGCGACCTGCTTATCAAAAAGCAGCAAGCTTTGGTTAATAACCTAACCCCTATAATTCATGTTCGGCTAGCGATTAAGCGCCCGGTCTTTCAACATCCAGACGAGTAGAAAATACTGTTGCTCACAAAAAAGGCCGATAATTTCGTTATCGGCCTTTCGGTGTATTACATTTGCTGAGCGTTAAGTTAGCTCAGTTTTCTAGCCACATCAGCCATAATCGCTGCTTTATCAAACTCAACACCCATGTCCTGCATCGCATCGGCGAAACGATTAATGATGTCAGTTAAAGATGCTTTTGTAAGTTGGTTGAGGATACCTATTCGGATTTGGACGGGTTCCGACAAAGTTGGCCATATACCAAAGCCTGCAGCCCGGCAGTTGCCTACCAGTTCTTTTTCACGTCCAGCAAATTCACCTGGCAGGTTGAG
>JBDNJA010000230.1:0-4250 GCA_041688005.1 Gammaproteobacteria bacterium | reverse complement strand
TTAGCCGATGATTTAACCTTACTTGATCCTAATCTCGAACCGCCTTTACCCGCGGTAACACCTCGTATCGAATCTGCACCGATCGAGCCACTACCTCAAGAATCAGCACCTCCCGTTGTTAGCCAGCATGACATTAGAAGAGGTGAGGACAAACAAGACGAGTTTCAGCCGCCACCACCTTTAGTATACGAGCCAACGATAGAGCCAGCAGAATTCAATCAGATGTACAATGATGCTGCACCCACGCCAATTATTCCGAAAAACTCTGAGCCTAACGGGCCAGCGCCTAAGGAAAAAGAGGTAGCGCAGTCAAAACCAGTTGCGACGGATGCCATTCACTGGACCGAATTATCGTACGATTTGGGTCTGCAAGGCTTCGCGCAGGCCATAGCAACCAATAGCGTTGTTGGCAACTACGAGCAAAATCACTTACAGTTGTTTCTGACGTCTGATTTCATGAAATTCGTAAACCCCGAGAATCAAGACGAAATTTGTCAGGCGATAGCCTCGAAACTTGGGTTATCATTAATCCTTGATTTGCAAATTCAAGATATGCACGATGCTGAAACGCCAAGCGAAACTCGACTGCGTAAACAGCAAGAACACCGGCAGGCGGCTATCGAGTCGATTAAGCAGGAGCAGACGGTAAAGAAATTGCAGCGCGCATTCGGTGCCGAATTAGTCGAGTCGAGCGTTCAATTAATGGATAAAAAGTCAGGCTAACCGTTGAACGATTACCATTCGAAATGAACTTCAGAACAAATTTAAAAGAGGTAGCGAGATGAAAGGTGGACTAGGCGACATGATGAAAAAGGCGCAGGAAATGCAGGAAAATATGCAAAAAACGCAGCAGGAATTAGCCGCTAAGGAAGTCACAGGAGAATCTGGCGGAGGTCTTGTTCAAGTGACTATGCGCGGCACCCATGAAGTCAATACCGTGTGTATCGATCCCAGCTTAATGGCAGACGATAAGGAAATGCTCGAAGACTTGATCGCAGCTGCGATGAACGATGCCGTTCATAAAGTGGCGAAAACGAATCAAGATGCGATGCAGGGCTTAACCGCAGGCCTCAATCTTCCGCCTGGCTTTAAGTTGCCGTTTTAGGGGAATTAATGTCTTCCTCCCCTTCATTAGAAGCTTTAATCAATGCCCTTAAATGCTTGCCCGGTGTCGGTCAGAAATCGGCCCAGCGAATGGCTTTGTATCTAATAGAGCGTGACCCGGAAGGTGCCAGAAGATTGGCTGACGCCACTTTAAATGCGCTCGATAAAGTGGGGCATTGCCAGCGTTGCCGTAACTTTGCCGATACCGATTTATGTGATATTTGCACCCGGCCTAGTCGAAACTCGAGCATCGTATGCATTGTCGAAACGCCCGCCGATGTGTTAGCCATTGAGGCGTCTGGCGCTTATCAAGGCGGTTATTTTGTATTGTTGGGTCGGTTGTCGCCACTGGATGGATTCGGCCCAGATCAGTTAGGTATCGAACAACTAGAGCGACGATTGCAGGAAGACGGTGTCAGCGAAGTGATACTGGCGACTAGTGCGACAATAGAGGGTGATATTACCTCGCAGTTTATTGCTGATGTGGCGCACAAATATAACATCGAAACCAGCCGGTTAGCGCGCGGTATTCCTTTGGGTGGTGAGCTTGAGTTTGTCGACGGCGGTACCTTGTCACGGGCTCTGTCAGGCCGGCAGCAGTACGACTAAACTAAAACTTGAAACCAGAAACCAGAAAATACATTCGTTATTCAGGAAACGACCAATGACCGAAACCATATTCAGTAAAATTATCAACCGAGAGTTACCCGCCGAGATTGTATACGAAGACGATGATATTCTCGCCTTTCGCGATATCAACCCTCAGGCACCGGTGCATATTTTGGTTGTCCCTAAGGTCGAAATTGCGACCACAAATGACATTCAACCAGCGCAAGCTGAATTGATTGGTAATATGGTGCTGGTAGCACAAAAAATCGCACGCCAGGAAGGCATTGCCGAAGATGGGTACCGACTAGTGATGAACTGTAATCAACACGGTGGGCAGGTGGTTTATCAAATACACATTCACTTGGTAGGAGGACATCAGCTGGGTTGCTTTTCGTAAATCAAGCAGCGCGGTGATGTCAAAAAGCGTTACAGTTTTTCAACCAACCGAAGGTAATGTTGATATCGACTATCGGTTATGTCATTGCGGGACACCGCTTCAACAACCGCACATTTGGGTTCATTTATATGTCGGCAATTGGCGAATCGACAGCGATCTGAAATTTGGTTAATTTCTCTGAATCCTGCACTGACCGGGATCTTGTCGTCTAACACTGGGTTAAACCCTCGCACGCCTGGGGTATCGATTAAATTGCCATTGTTTGGCAGATGATACAGGCGGCTAGTTCGAGTGGTATGTCTGCCTTCTTCATTCGCTTCCGAAATTTCACTTATTTTAACGTCAATTTCAGGCAGCAGCGCCTTCGTAATGGAAGATTTACCCACACCCGAAACGCCACTTAAAACCGAGGTGTTATGATCGAGTAGGGAGCGTAATGGCTCCATGCCATCGACGGTTTTCACGCTAGCGAGTAATATTTTGTAACCGAGTGGTTCATATATAGCTTTAAGGTCAAATGGGTCGACCAAGTCGTCAGGCAGCATATCTGTCTTGTTTAACACGATGGCAACATCAATATTTTGTTGTTCAGCTGATAACAGATATTGATCGAGTAAGAATAAGTTGGGTACTGGCTTGACCGCAAGGCATATCAGTAATTGACTGAGGTTCGCTGCGATCGATTTTAAGTGACCGAATCCATCAATTCGTTGCAGTAGGTTCTGCCTGGGCTGAATGGCTAGAACGCGAAACTCCTTTTCTTTAATCTGTTCGTAGACGGCGATATCACCACAAACAATGATACCAATATTGGATTTGACGGCACAAATATGTAGGCTGCCATCGGGCGATTCTACGACTATTTTTCCGCCATGGTGTGAGATCACCAACCCTTGAATATGGTTTTGGCTATTAGAATTAATCGCGTCCTGGGTTCCCTGAATGCGTTTTTTTTGATGATGACTAAGTTTGCGCTTAGCCACGGACGTATCCAGAGGTCATAGAGTCTGAGATCAAATCAACAAGCGTCATGTTAATAAAGCATCGACTTTGGCAGCGCAAATAAAGTCGTTGATCGATAAACCGCCAACAGAATGAGTGGTGAAGCAGAGATGGCAATGTCGGTAAGTCACAGTCATATCTGGATGATGATCATTTTTATGCGCTATCCAGGCACATGAATTGGCGAAAGCCATCGTCTGGTAATAGTTTTTGAACTCGAATTTCCGGCTGATGGTTTGATTGACGCTGTCTAATTGCCAGTCATTATTGATTGATTCATTAATCGACTCACTAATTAATGATAGTAACTCAAAGGCCTCTTCTTCTGTCAGTTTCGGTGCTAGCTCGGGATTATTGCTGCACTTTTCGTCGATGAGGTCGCGCAATTTAAAGGCTCTGTTGCCGTTGTGTGAATCTGCAAGGGTGTACCGATTTCCCTGGCAATTCACAATCAAAAAATTTCAACCAAAAAAAATGCATGCTTAAACCAATTAAGTTAAATCTTGCTATAGTCTACCTCAAAATTTTAAAGCTAAAAGCACATTATGGAGCCGGCATGACACAAAACGAAAATAACTTGATATGGATCGATCTGGAAATGACGGGGCTCGAACCTCAAACCGATCAAATCATAGAAATCGCGACGGTAATAACCAATAAAAATCTGGAGATTTTGGCTCAAGGCCCCGTGATTGCGATACAACAACCGCTCTCAATCATGAATGCGATGGACGAATGGAATACGACACATCATGGCGATTCAGGATTGACGCAGCGCGTATTGGACAGCAAGCACTCGATGCGTGTCGCTGAAGAAGAAACGCTGGACTTTTTGGCGCAATATGTGATGCCTGGGAAGTCTCCAATGTGCGGCAATAGCATTTGTCAGGACAGGCGTTTCATGGCTCGCTTAATGCCCGAATTAGAAGCGTTTTTCCATTATAGAAACCTGGACGTGAGTACGCTTAAAGAGCTGGCCAGGTTATGGAAGCCTGAAATAGTCCCTGGTTTTACTAAGAAAGGCGCGCATCTGGCCTTAGACGATATTTTAGAGTCAATAGGCGAACTGAAATATTATCGGGAGTATTTTATTCAAATTTAGGATGCCAACTCGCTATAATCGTGTTGCTGCTAAGGA
>JBDNJA010000047.1:0-7405 GCA_041688005.1 Gammaproteobacteria bacterium | reverse complement strand
CTGAAGCATCATCCGGCTAGCAACGCCTTTTACCTGGTGCTCTGGAAGGATAGCCAATGCCCCAATGGTGGCGACATGTTGTTTACGCCACTTTCCATAGATCAGCGAAAATATCCCGACTCTGACATCATTTTCTTGATAAAAAACAAATTCATCTCGATTGGCCATTAAGTCGAAGCATTCTTTAAATGCCTGTTCTGAATTTTTTCAAAACTCATGTAAGGACGCCAAAACCGTATGACAACGGGTATCGCAATATTCAGAAAAAAAGCAGTGAACATTGATGTGTAGAACAATATCGGTGTTAAATTGGTTCGTCTGGCGAGATAGGATGATAGATAAATGCGAATCCAGGTGATGACAAGTAAGCTTATATTGTCTATATTTAGAATGAATTTACAGGGGCGTAGGGTTGTTTTATTTGATTCAGGTTTACTTCAATGTAATCATCAATAGGCAGTATGGAAGGTTAAATGGCTTCAATCTTGAACCGGGAGACACATTGTATGGCTAGTGACGGTATGATTAATAAAGGGTTGATCAGTAAAGGAATTTTGAATCGATTTAGTCATCTACAGACCGAGGCTAGAAACTGCGATTCATCGGCTATGACCCTCGCCTCGGTTGATGCGCAGGGGCGTCCCACTCAGCGCATTATTACTCTGTTACGTATTGACCAACACGGACTGGTTTTTTTCACCAATCGAAATAGTCGTAAAGGGCAGCACTTCGAAAAAAACAGCTACGCTTCAGCCTGTTTTTTCTGGCATGAACTCAATCAGCAGGTTGAATTCGACGGCATCATTGAGCTAGTTGAAGAAAGTGTGGCTGACACTATTTGGCAAACCCGAGATCGAGATAGCCAAATTGGATCGTGGGCATCGAATCAATCACAACACCTTGAAAGTCAGCAGCATTTGCTCGATCGAGTTAAAGCGGTTAAAGATGAATATCGTGATGTCCGTATTCCACGCCCCCCTGATTGGCAGGCCTATCGCCTAGTACCCGATAGAATCGAGTTTTGGAAATCGGGCTGGCATCGATTACATGAAAGATCGTGTTATGAGTACGAAGGAAGCGCTTGGCATCATTATTATTTGAATCCGTAAGTGGTTATTTCACCAATTAAAACAGCGGAGAAAAATTCAAATACTGTCTGGGATGCAAGGTTATTAAACAACGAAGGAGTTCAATGCATCGCTCAATAAAGCAGGCCTAAAACCGATTTAAAAATCAAACGTATAGAAGAAATCCAGTGCGATTTCTACGCTTTGCGCCGTTTCTACATAAAAGCTTTCAGTTAGATTGTAACGCAGCTTGAGCGCATTCACAGGTGTTAGAACGTCCACACCATAGCCTCAAATAAGTTTGGTGATAAACGCCCGCTCAGTTGAACCTGCCGATATCGCCGGTTAAACTAGCGCGTAAACCGAAGCCTTCAAGACGGATATCTTTACCTAACGAAACGATCACATTGGTGCTGATGCGAAGTTCTTTTTCATCTTTCGTTGGCCCATTCTCTTCGACTATCTCTTCTTCAACTATGATCACGACATCTTTTGAAATCTGCGTCGCATTTGGCGGCAGTTCTTGAATGGTCACTCGCGCGTAAGGTATGTCGACTCGACCATTAATTTTAATGTCTTGGCCGTTGATACTGAGTTTAATGCTGGATGATATCTTCGCGATCACGGTCGGGGCCTGACGTACCTTGATGCGCTCACCATCTAGTGCAAGGATGATGACGGGGGCGTTTAAATCTTGCCAATTGGCATCACCAATGAGTGTCACTGGTGCTATCTATTTTTGCTTGCACAAATCCATCCCTAATTGATATAGGCAAATCATTCGATGCGATATTTAAATCGACAATATCGGCACTGCCGGAGTATCTGGGTTCCGATAAGCGGCCGCTAATTTCTCCGTTGGCAGACAAAGTGCCGCGAAGCGTTGGTAGCTGTGGGAAGAAGGCTTTGAATGTCACCAGCTCGAGTTGTTGCAATGACACATTGCCACTAACTGTCTTGTTGTCAACCGTCGGATCTATCGCACATTGGCACTGGCATTACCGATATCACTAGCAGAATTATTCTGGCTGATTCGCGAATCGATGTGGTATTTTGAATGTTTAGGCTTGTAGAATCGAGTGCTAATCGAGATATTTAACAAATTATGACAATTAATTTTTTGGGAAGAGGGAATAGAAGCAACCATGCCAGATTATTCAAAAGGTGTCGCCTTTATAGATCAAAAAATCGTGCCTATTTCGGAAGCGAAAATATCACTACTGGACTGGGGTTTTTTGCACTCCGATGCGACTTACGATGTGGCTCATGTCTGGCGCGGAAAATTCTTTCGGCTCGATGACCATATCGAACGGTTTTATGCTGGCATGAAGAAGCTGCATCTATCAATTACCTACCAACCAGAAGAAGTTAAAACCATTTTGAGTGATTGCGTGAAAGCCACCGGTTTGCAAGACGCCTATGTTCAAATGATTACCACTCGTGGCATGCCTCAAGCCGGGTCACGAGATCCAAGAACCTGTACCAATCAATTCTTTGCATTTGCAATCCCTTTTGTGTGGATAACACCGCGCGACGAAGGCTTGCACCTGGTGGTTAGCGATAGACAGCGTATACCAGCCGAGTCGATTGACCCTGTGATTAAAAACTATCAATGGCTTGACCTGGTCATGGGGCAGTTCGAGGCTTATGAGCGAGGGGCTGAATCAGCAGTCGTGGTGGATGCACAGGGCAATATTACCGAAGGGCCGGGTTTCAATTTATTTTGTGTCAACGATGGCTTGTTAACAACACCAGCCAATGGTGTGCTTGAGGGCATTACTCGAAAAACAGCGATCGAGCTCGCAGAAGTGCATGGCTATGAAGTGACGCCGACTAATATCCAACCAGCGTATGCGCGCGCCGCCGATGAAGTATTTGTGACCAGTACCGCTGGCGGCATCATGGCGGTGACCAAAATTGATGGTGACATCATCGGCAATGGGTCAATCGGCCCAGTGACTCGACAATTACAAGCTGCTTATTGGGAGATGCATAATCACTCGAATTACAGCCTTGAGGTTGATTACAAAAAATGAAAAAGCGGTGTTTATCCCTAAAAGTATACGAAAAGCGATGGCAAAGGCCTATTTAAGTGGTAATTTTACGCTAGTGGAAGTTGGTGTAGGCTTTGGCGTGAGTTATGATACCAGTTGTTCGGTTAAAACTAGCAAGCGTTAAGGGTAAGTTGCACGTCATGTGTAAGCTCTCTTTGCTCTTCTGGGATGTCCGATTCTGAAATATCACATCATTTTTACGAGGATTATATTGTTGTGCAGGATAAAGTTGCCCAAGTAGTTGATTACCTGAATGAGGTTAAGACCCGCTGTACCTATAATGCAGCCGCGAAAGCGTTAGGCATTACACCGCCAGCATTAAAGAAGTTTCTGGGTGATCGGAAACCCGAAAACTCCTGGCTTGTTAGCACGGGAACTGGTGAGCCAGCGGGGTACACCGACGAGGAAAAGCATCCAGAGCTTCATCGGACAAAGCGTATTATTACCTCAGCGGAAGTTATAGAACGAAATCTGGGTTTTTAATAGTCAAAAAAATTTAGGAACAAAAGAACAGACTCCAAGAAAGCCAGGCAAAAAGGTTAGGTTTTTCTATATCATATTTATTGTTGTGATTTAGAAAGACCTAATTTGTAATCTATGAACATCTAGAATCCGTCCCAATGAAACTCTCAAAAAAATGGATGATGCCCTCCATTTTCATCAGCCAGAAGCCACAACAGCGGAACCTACCTAATGGAAATCAAAGTTAATTTCCTCGAAAATCTCAGGCTTGAAGCAAAGTTTGATGACTTTACAGTGGTTGCTGATCAACCCATTCGTTATAAGGGCGATGGTTCAGCGCCGGGCCCGTTTGATTACTTCCTCGCGTCATCCGCGCTTTGTGCTGCGTATTTTGTGCGGTTGTATTGTTTGTCTCGTAACATTCCGTCAGACGATATCCGCCTGTCACAAAACAACATTGTTGATCCTGAGAATCGCTATAACCAGATTTTCCAGATTAAAGTCGAGCTTCCGGCGAATATTTCGGATAAAGACCGCCAGGGTATCTTGCGATCGATTGATCGCTGTACCGTGAAGAAGGTGGTTCAGGAAGGCCCCGAGTTTACGATAGAATCGATAGCGAACCTCGAACAAGATGCGCAGGCCATGCTAATGGCGCAACCCGATAACGACTTCAGCACGTTGATTCTAGGCAAAGATTTACCGCTTGAAGAAACCATCGTAAATATGACGGGAATTCTGGCCGAACTTGGGATGAAAATAGAAATTTCGTCGTGGCGCAATATTGTGCCGAACGTTTGGTCTCTACATATACGGGATGCGGCGTCGCCGATGTGTTTTACCAACGGCAAGGGGGCCACGAAAGAAAGCGCGCTCTGCTCTGCGCTGGGTGAATTTATAGAACGCCTTAATTGCAATTTCTTTTACAACGATCAGTATTTTGGCCATGAGATCTCTAATAGAGAATTCGTTCATTATCCAAATGAAAAATGGTTTGCCCCAGGAGCCAATGACGAACTTCCGCAAGGCATCCTCGATGAGTACTGCCTGGATATTTATAACCCAGACAATGAACTTCGTGGCTCCCATTTAATTGATACCAATTCAGGGATGGTTGAGCGAGGGATTTGTTCTATTCCTTATAGTCGTCACTCCGATGGTGACACAGTGTACTTCCCATCAAATTTGATCGAGAACCTGTTTCTAAGCAATGGCATGAGTGCGGGCAACAACCTGCATGAGGCGCAGGTTCAATGCTTATCAGAGATCTTCGAACGTGCGGTAAAGAAGCAAATAATAGAAGGTGAAATGGCTTTGCCCGATGTGCCGCAGCAGGTGCTAGAAAAATACCCGAATATCTTGCAGGGCATTCAGGCACTAGAAGCGCAGGGCTTCCCGGTATTGATTAAGGATGCGTCGTTGGGCGGTCAATTTCCCGTGATGTGCGTGACGTTGATGAACCCCAAAACGGGTGGCGTGTTTGCTTCATTCGGTGCACACCCCAGTTTTGAGGTGGCGCTGGAACGAAGCCTAACCGAGCTTTTACAGGGTCGCAGTTTTGAAGGTCTCAATGATGTTCCGAGGCCAACCTTTAGTAGCTTAGCCGTGACCGAGCCAGAGAACTTTATAGAACATTTTATTGATTCAACGGGCCTGATTTCCTGGCGTTTTTTTAGTGCTAAACAGGATTATGAGTTCAGCGAGTGGAATTTCTCGGGCACCAACGAAAAACAGAGTGATCACCTTTTCTCTATTTTAGAGGGTATGGGCAAAGAGGCTTATATCGCGGTGTTTGATAATCTTGGTACCACAGCCTGCCGCATTCTTGTTCCAGACTATTCTGAAGTGTATCCAGTAGAAGACCTGATTTGGGACAACACCAACAAAGCACTGCATTACCGCGAAGATATTTTGACACTGCATTCTTTGAACGATGAGTCTTTAGCCAATTTGTTGGCCCGTTTGGAGGAAAGCCAGTTAGACAACTATACCGATATTCGCACCCTGATCGGTATCGAGTTTGATGAAAATACGGTCTGGGGACAACTGACTATCTTAGAGCTGAAAATCCTCATCACCCTGGCTTTAGGTGAACTAGACGAGGCCTATGAGCTGGTAGGGGAGTTTTTGCAATTCAATGACAACACCGTCGAGCGCGGTTTATTCTATCAAGCGGTTCACACTGTACTTGAAATTACTTTGGATGAAGAAATGGTGATTGAGGATTTCATCGCCAACTTAGTCCGCATGTTTGGTGAAGAAGTAATGGCCAACGTTGTCGGTTCAGTGAATGGCCAGATTAAATTCTTTGGACTCACCAAAACCAGCATGAAACTAGAAGGCCTAGACAAGCATCTTCGATTGATTGAAAACTATAAGAAACTTCACCAGGCCCGTGAAACAATGTCGATCGCAGAAAGCTAATAAAGTAGGGCTATAAGGGGTCAAAATTGTCCCTATTTTTACCCCTGGATATGAGGCTTTAGTCCCCCCGGAATGACTCCTTATTGTTCGATAAGGCAGCAGAGGTAAGCAATATTGAGTTATGTGAAAAGACTTGAGCCTGTTTTTTTTGATAGCTACTCATCTGGCCAGTTATTGTTATCATTGGCTGCAACAAAAATTACCCCATTTGAGGATCAATTATGACTAACAAATATAACGACCTAAACGCTGAGGAGTCCCGCGTTGTTTTACAGAAAGGAACTGAACCTCCTTTCACTGGTAAGTACGACGATTTTTTCAAAGGCGGATACTATGCCTGCAAGCAATGTAACGAACCGCTCTATCGTTCAGAACATAAATTCCACTCGCATTGTGGCTGGCCAAGTTTTGATGATGAAATTGCTGGCGCTGTCAGACGAGAAACAGATGCGGATGGACGACGCATCGAAATACTCTGTGCCAACTGCGATGGCCATCTTGGTCATGTGTTCGACGGTGAAGGTTTAACCAGTAAAAATACGCGTCACTGCGTTAATTCGGTTTCTATGAAATTTGTTGGTTCGGATGACGTTTAGTCAATTTTATTGAACCTGTAAAAAATAATGGCGTAATGATTCCTACTCAGACGCAATGGTTCGAATTGGATTCGTTATAGGCAGCTATGCGTCAGCAGCTGCCATTAACGGCCAATATTTCTTTGACAAGGTACTAACGGAAACGACTTTAAATTGAATTTTCCGATTTAATGTTTCATTTCACCAATCATGGTTTTCATTTTATCTGCAGCTCCGTCGCTGCCATCGTGACGTTGCCATTCAATATATTGAGAGCAAAAAGCCGCCACTTCTGCCTTACCAGTAATCGCATTTAAGTCATCTGACGATCTAACCCCAAATCCAACAGCTAAAGGTAAGTCGGTGTATTGTCGTATTTTCTCCAGGTATTTCTCAAATGCCTCGCCCCATTCGGTTTCGTGTCCGGTCACACCCATGCGCGAGACGACATAAACCATGCCACGCGATGCTTTCACAGTTCTCTCTATTCTTTTAGCCGGTGTATTGGGCGTCACCATCAAGATTGGCGACAAACCCAGTGCATCGAAAGTTGGCGAAATAACTGAGACATATATGGACGCTCCCCAATAATCAAGCAAATAATCCCTATTCCTCAATATTTATTGAAGAACTTTGTTGGCAAACAGTGTCTCCAGCCTTTTTGATAAATCAACACCTAATAAAAATAGCGGAAAATAACTGAGACACCAAAATAACTGAGACACCCACACTTTTGAAATTCCTAGCCTATCCGAAGATACTCTGCACCCTTGAATAAAATCAAGAGTAGTCTTGAGAAAAAGGTGGCGTATTTATACAGAAT
>JBDNJA010000046.1:0-7685 GCA_041688005.1 Gammaproteobacteria bacterium | reverse complement strand
GCTCAGGCCATGGCCATAGACTTGGCCGTGAAATACGGAGCCCGGTTAACTCTGGTTCATGTGTTGACCGATGAACACCCCCCCTTAGAATTTTCGCGTATGGCTGAAGTAGAGCACCAGTCTGACTCTAAAAAACCACGGGTAACTGACAAGGAAGACACCTACTCGTCTATTGCCCGATTCCTTGGAAGCTCAAACGATTCTAAAGAAGCTAGGATTATTGCCTTACTTGGAGAGCAAATAATAAATAAAGCAACCGTAAGCGCTAAAAAAGCCGGTGTGGTTAATGTTACTGCCGAAATTCATACTGGTGATTATGCTAACAATATTCTTAAAGTTGCTAAAAAAGTTGATGCGGACACGATTGTAATGGGAAGGAGAGGTCTTAGTAAATTAAAAGGATTCGTAACGGGCAGCGTTTCACACAAGGTTTCTCAACGCGCGGAATGTTCAGTTATTACCGTAAACCTGAAT
The DNA here is from genome assembly GCA_041688005.1 of Gammaproteobacteria bacterium. Lineage (GTDB taxonomy): Bacteria > Pseudomonadota > Gammaproteobacteria. Next base: position 7,211 of record JBDNJA010000046.1, on the reverse strand, counting down.
CCGTAGGTTCTCTGACCAATAATCACTCTAAAACCCATATAAACACCGGCATTATTTGATAAAATAGAGGCCACTAAAAAGTAACTCATAGAGTGAGTTATGAAGCGTTTTAAACTTGAACAATCCAATGCAGATATAGTCAGCCACAGTGGTCTCGCTTTGGTCGGTCAGGCCATCAAGCGTTATACCCGACTCAGCACAACACTGGATATTAAAGTTCCCCTGCGACATGGCATTCGACATTCTGATATCGTCAAAAGTTACCTCGCTTTACTCGGCACGGGGAAGAATGATTTCGAAGCCATTAATAATATCGACAGCGAATTTTACCTGATGAATGCGATGTCGGTTAGAGAAATTCCCTGCGAAGCCACTTTACGCCAGCGTATGGATAAACAGGCCAATGCTTTTTTACCGATCATGAAAACCGCGAGCATCGATTTCCTGAGCTACATCAATCCCACACTGACCCCCGGTCTCTAGCGGACACATCCCCATCGATGCTGACGTCACTCCAATGGACAATTCGGGCAGCCATAAAGAAGGCGTCTCCAGAACCTATAAAGGCAACGATGGATTTGCGCCAATGGCCGTTTATATCGGACAGGAAGGTTATTGTCTTGACTTTGAATTTCGCGAAGGCAAGCAACATTGCCAGAAAGATACGCCAGCATTATTAGAAAACAGTTTGCGCAATGCACGACGAATCACCAAACAACCCCAGTTGATGCGTCTGGACGGTGGTAACGACTCAATCGAGGTCGTGATCTATAGCCTCGACACCACCCGACACTGGAAAGGCTACGACTACCAAATTCGCCAGGTGATACGAGTGACGGAAAGAACCATCGATAAACACGGGCAATCACTACTCATCCCCGACATAAGGTTAGAGGGTTGGTGGACCAGTCTCGAGCTCGACGAGCAAGCCATCATCCAACTCTACTGCGATCACGGCACCTCAGAACAATTTCATAGTGAATTCAAAACCGACATGGATATCGAACGACTACCCTCGGGCAAGTTTGCCGCCAATGCAGTGATACTGGCTTGTAGTGTCCTGATCTACAACATTCTGAGATGGATCGGACAAATTGGGTTAATTGGCTCGAGATCACCCAAACGTCACAAAGCGAAAAGGCGTCGTATAAAAACGGTGATGCAAGACATGATGAACATCGCAGTCCGTGTTGTAAAAACCACGAATAGAATCAAGTTAAGCTTCGGCAAAGGCTGTTGCTCATACGAAGCATTCAACTGGGTTTATCACAAACTCGCTTACGGATAAAACCAGCTTCACAACAAAAATAAAACACCTCACAGGATAGTTGCGTCCAAAATCTGAAACAATAATTCGAGTACCCAAAATGCAACGAATATACAGGGTAGTTGAGTCTCCACTAATACGATAGTCGTGTGAATTTGACTATTTACTGGCGTTATAGAAAATCTTAGTGTGAATTTATAGGGGCTGGGTCATAGTGGATTGGAAGATACGGATTCAGGGTAAAGTAAAAGGGTTACGGTTAATCTAGTTGCATGGGAGTCTCTTAAAGAAACAAGCAACCAGTTCGCAGCAGCATGCTTAAATGCCTGCTTAAGGCTTGCCAGAAATAATCTTCTGATAGGACTCACGCAATGTTTTTTTCTGCACATTACTCATCGCGTTCCTAGGCAATTTATCGGTAAATAAAACTTACTTCTGCATGTAACTACTGTGCCGGTTTTTCAAAGAGTTAATTCGTAACAGTTTTCTCATAGACTATGGCCCCATTATTTTTTAAGGACGACTGCAATAACACCCTCATCAAAATCTACATGCGGCAGACCAATAAAAATCTATTGTCAATTTTCGTCAGATGTTTTTAGAAGTGAGGTATCATCTTTAGGATATCTGAAGAGTCTGCCGGTTGACTATTTAAAAATTTCTGGGATGTTCGTCAAAGGTATCATCGAAGAAACTATTGATTACGCGATAGTCAAATCAATCAACGAAATTGGACAGGTGATGGATATAAAACATAGCTGGGTTCGTCGAAATTGACGAAATCAAAATGGACCTTAAAACCACTGGCGTTAACTATGGTGATGGATATGACTTAGGGAAACCTAAACCAGTGGAAGGTTTGATTGTGTAATCAGTGCCTGAACGAAAACCTCATGCTATTTAGCCAAAAACCTTATTTCTAATATTTGGACTAATGCCATTGGCGACATTTGATCGTTGCTAGTGGATTAACTTTGTGGGGCCACTCATCGCGTTGACATAAACTTTTATATGCGTTACCGTCGCTCGCTAATAAATACTAACTAAAAAAATTATGTCATCAGCTCCTGATATTCTGGTACGTTTCGAAAATGTCCAAAAAAGTTACGATGGTGAGTCGCTAGTCGTAAAAGATTTTAATCTGGACATGGAGAGAGGAGAGTTCCTAACCATGTTAGGCCCATCAGGCTCGGGTAAAACGACCTGTTTAATGATGCTCGCAGGATTTGAGCCAGCCACTAGTGGCGAAATTTTTCTTGCCGGGAAACCAATTAACCGTGTACCACCGCATAAGCGCGGGATCGGCATGGTTTTCCAGAACTACGCACTTTTTCCACATATGACGGTGGGTGAAAATCTTGCTTTTCCATTGGAAGTGCGTGGTATGGGTAAATCGGAGCGAGAGGCTAAGGTCGACAAAGCACTCGACATGGTACAGCTTGGTCAATTCGCCAACCGTAGACCAGGCCAGCTATCCGGTGGCCAGGCACAACGGGTCGCGGTTGCGCGAGCCCTCGTTTTTGATCCGGAAGTGGTACTGATGGATGAGCCGCTGGGCGCACTGGATAAAAACCTGCGCGAACAGATGCAATATGAAATCAAACACATACACGAAAACCTGCAGGTAACCGTTCTGTACGTAACACACGATCAAAGTGAGGCTTTGACCATGTCTAATCGCGTAGCGGTATTTGACGATGGTGTTGTACAACAGCTTGCGCCACCTGCCGAACTATACGAACAACCTAATAATGCTTTCGTTGCAGATTTTATAGGTGACAATAACCGTGTTTTGGGAACCATCACTAGTGCTAATGGCGAAACGTGCAAGGTAAAGGCAGATGACGGGTCCGAAATTACGGCCAAACAAGTTAACATTTCTGGCGAAGGCAAGCGGGCAACACTGTCTTTGCGTCCTGAGCGTATCGAGGTTAGTCCAGAGCCAGGCAAATATGAAAACAACGTCGAAGCCAAAGCATTGGAGCTGATTTATCTGGGTGACCACATTCGCACGCGCATGCAGGCTTGCGGACGTGATGACTTTGTTGTCAAAATTCCTAATTCCTCTGCTCATGCCCAGCTCGCTGCAGGTGATACCGTCACTGTAGGCTGGTCAGCAGAAGATTGTCGTGCGCTGGATCCAACCGATTAATAGATGCTCGGTCAGAACACGAAATAAAAAGTGAATCGGCATCGTCTTAGTGATTCTGCCATTTCACAAAAGTAAGAAAGTTAAAATTAAACTAAATACAAACCTGGAGAGAAGAAATGAACAAAGCTTTGACTCAAACCATGCTGGCAACTGCAATTGCAGTCGGCTCGGCAGGTTTTACAACGGCTTCAGCCGAGACCCAAATGGTTGTCGTATCCTGGGGTGGCGCTTATACCAAGAGCCAACAACTAGCTTATCATGACCCTTACATGGCATTGCACCCCGATGTCAAAATAGTCAATGATGACTCATCGTCGGAAGCGGCGGCAAAACTTCGTGCGCAGGTGGAAGCTGGTAATGTGAGCTGGGACCTGGTCGATGTAACCCCTGATGCGGCGATCGCGCTGTGCGACGAAGGCGTGTTGGTAGAATTTGATTACGATAAGGACTTCGCGGCTGCTCCGGACGGTACTTCAGCGAAGGATGATTTCGGTTCGGCGGCAGAAGTTTCACCCTGTTTCGTTCCTCAAATTGTTTACTCGACCACCTTTGGCTACCGCTCTGATATATTAAAAAACGGACCAACGACTATCAGCGATATATTCGATCTGAAAAAGTTTCCGGGTAAGCGCACGCTACAAAAGGCTCCTTTTGGTAACCTTGAGTGGGCGCTGATCGCCGACGGCGTTGATGCGGCAGACGTCTATGACGTACTGGATACAGAGGCAGGTGTAGATCGTGCCTTCGCCAAACTCGACACCATCAAGGACGAGGTAATTTGGTGGACCAAGGGCGCGCAGCCCGGTCAGTTGCTGGCAGATGGCGAAGTGGTTATCGGATCCGCTTTTAACGGTCGTTTGTTTGCGGCGATCGAAGAGAACAAGCAACCAATCAGCATGATGTGGGACTGGCAGTACTTTGAACTGGATGGATGGGTCGTTCCCAAAGATGCCCCCAATAAGGCTGAAGTCATGAAATACCTGAGGTTCGCCACTGACACTCAACGTTTGGCGGATCAGGCCAAGTACATTTCCTACGGCCCTGCACGCGCCTCATCAGCACCTATGGTGGGTAAGCACGCTGTTTTGGGTATCGAAATGGGCCCGCATATGCCAACGGCACCAGACAACTCCAAACACACCATCCTGAAAAATGTGGTTTGGTGGGCAGATCATGTAGATGAGCTGCGTCTGCGCTTTGAAGCATGGGTGGCGTCGTAATATTAGTCGGCAAGACCTGAAGTGAAGAGTCGGAACTCATATTGAGTTCCGACTCAATCCTGAGTATTTAGGCTTTTTTTACTTTCAGCCGCCCTAAGTATTCAGGATTGAGTTTTACATAACGAAAATAAAAAACCCAGGATCAACTATGGCAACGAGTGACACAAAAGCCAATTCGGACGTACTGACGACGCCAGACGGTACGCCCCTGAAGGTCGCTCTCAAGCGAACCTTGTGGCATCGTAAAAGAAACGCGTTATTATTAGTTGCGCCGTTATTTCTCTTTGTCTTGGTTACCTTTCTTTTTCCCATATTCGATATGCTTTCGCGCAGTGTCGATAACACAGCACTGGTTGAAATATTACCGAATACGACTGCTTTGCTGGCCAAATGGGATGACTCAAAAGGCGAACTGCCTGGTGAAGAGATATTCAAGTCAATGGTACTGGAAGGACAAGTTGCCGCCAAAGAGTACAACATCACTAAAGTCGGTAAGCTCCTTAATTATAAGAAGTCGGGGATGTCCAGTCTGTTTCGTAAAACAGGGCGAAAACTAAAGCGCTTCGACCCTGAAAAACTGGAAACGAATTACACTGATATGCTTCTAGGTATTGATAAAGAATGGAGGGACATCGAAGTTTGGCAGGTATTTAAACGCCAGAGCGGAATATATACAGCATCTTATTACTACTCCGCTTTTGATGCAAAAATGACGGCCAACGGCCTTGCAATGAAGGATGAGAACAAACAAATCTATATGACACTGTTCGTGCGAACGCTTTATATGAGCAGTTTGATTACGTTTCTAACCGTTTTACTGGGTTATCCAATTGCCTTTTTACTGGCGTCACTTAAAACCCGCACCAGTAACCTGCTGATGATTTTGGTGTTGCTGCCATTCTGGACCTCCTTGCTGGTGCGCACCAGTTCCTGGATCGCTTTGCTACAAAAAGAAGGCGTGATCAATGACTTTCTGGTGGGTATAGGCTTGATCGGAGATGACAGTCGATTATCCCTGATACACAACCAGACAGGTACCATCATATCAATGACGCACATTCTGCTGCCATTTATGATTTTACCGCTGTTCAGTGTTATGAAGACCATTTCACCCAGTTATATGCGCGCAGCGCGCTCGATGGGGGCTACTCCATTTACTGCCTTCAGACGGATTTATTTCCCCAATACAGTCGCAGGAATTGGTGCCGGAGGCATACTGGTATTTATCCTTTCGATTGGTTTTTATATTACACCCGCGCTGGTCGGGGGTACCGAAGGAACCATGATCAGTAACTTTATCGCCTATCATATATCCAATTCCCTGAACTGGGGCCTGGCAGCAGCGCTCGGAACAATCCTGTTATTACTGGTGCTGGCCTTATATATTCTCTACGACAAGATCGTGGGAATTGACAACATGAAGTTTGGTTAGGGAGACAATAGTTATGGCTTTACCATTACATGCAGAGATGAGCGAGCGAATCTGGTATTACACTTTTCGTACCCTGTGCGGCATGATTTTCTTTTTTTTAATCTTCCCAATCCTGGTCATGTTTCCGCTGTCGTTCAATGCTGAACCCTATTTCACCTTCACCCCGGAAATGCTGTCATTTGATCCCGCAGGATACTCGACGAAGTGGTACGAAGCGTTTTTCACCAGTGGCACCTGGCAAGCAGCATTTAGAAATTCATTCGTAATTGCGATTATTTCTACTTTGATATCGACTTTTCTTGGCACCCTTGCCGCACTCGGGTTGAGCCGCCCCGAGTTTCCTTATAAAACAGCTATAATGGGGATTTTGATTTCACCAATGGTTGTACCGCTTATTATCTCGGCAGCAGGTATGTTCTTCTTTTATTCGCGAATAGGACTTCAGGGCACATACATTGGTGTGATACTGGCTCATGCAGCTCTGGCTACGCCCTTTGTGGTGATAACGGTGACAGCCACACTGGTAGGCTTCGATAATAGCCTGCTCCGTGCGGCATCCAGCCTGGGGTCAACGCCTACGCGCACGTTTTTCCATATTACCGTCCCGTTGATAACACCGGGCGTTATATCTGGTGCTTTGTTTGCCTTCATTACTTCTTTCGATGAGGTGGTCGTCGTCTTGTTTGTTGGTAGTGTCAACCAGCGCACCATTCCATGGGCAATGTTTTCTGGCATCCGTGAGCAGATCAGCCCGACAATTCTGGCGGTAGCAAGCATACTGGTTACTTTCTCCATTACTCTGCTGACAGTGATCGAATTGCTACGTCGTCGTAATGAGCGGTTACGAGGCGTGTCTGCAGCGTAATCTTTAAAGCTAAACTTAATCCTTGCAGTGTTATGGCATTGCAGGGATTAACGATGACTGGTAAAGCTAGGTCAAACCTTTATCCGATAAGATAGCGCTATGTCTTATCTCCTCTCTCATTGGTACGGCAAACTCTCGCTCAGCATAACCTTGTGGGTCAATCTGGTTGGTCTGCTCATTGTTATCTCTTACGTCGAGTTATTTTTTCTTTCGATGTTCGCAGTAAATCCCACGCACCTTCTCAACGAGACCCTCGTGTCGCTGTTCTTCACTCG
>JBDNJA010000229.1:0-4859 GCA_041688005.1 Gammaproteobacteria bacterium | reverse complement strand
TAGGGCGAATGGGTGCGGTGGTATGTACCAGCCACAACATCCTGACCACCAACGATACCCCAGTGGCGTGCTTCCAGGATTGGATTGTGAACGAAGCTGTAGCAGCCGCGAGTTTTGAATAGTTCGATGGCTTTGTCGGTCAAGCTAACAGGGGCGTAAGTCAGGGGCAACGCGAGAATGCCTTTTTGTGGGCAAGAAGCCCACATGCCAACACCTGGGTAGTCATCGATATTGAAATGTTCGATTCCCAAGCTGGATACTGCGTCTACCATACCCATTGCGTCATGCTTAACGCAGGCGTCGTTAAAGCCTTGAAGGTCGTTAATGCGACCAGAACCTGTTTCCCAGTGAGCCATGAATGCGAACATTGGTTTATGTTCAGCCAGCGCAGCTTCGACAATCTCGCCTGTCACGGATTGGCCATGAGGAACGTTAACAGTAATCACGTTAACCGGTTGTGGGTCCATAGGGTTGGCGGCTAAATCTGTAGCGCTAGACGCTTTCATACGGATAGATAGGCAGTCGATGCCGCTGAATGTGCCGTTGACGAAAACAACCACTTTGTCACCCGGTAGAATAGCGCCATGTATGCAGTCGAGACCACTCCATCCTGTTCCAGCAACGCCAAAGGTATAAGTGTTCTGAGTGCCAAAAACTTCACGTAACATTATTTTCGCTTCAATCATGCCACGGAGTACGTCGGCTTGCATGTGATCAGCCACGCCCTGATTAGCAAATGCGGCTAAAACGCGAGGGTCGGTGTTACCAGGACCGGGTCCAGCGGCTACAGTGTTTGGGATTTTTAGTTCGGGAAAAGTACTCATAAATATATCTCTCATATAGGGTTTAAAATTGATTGATGTTGGTTGCTCACCTTAGTCCGTTACTTACTTTAGTTAATGACCAAATGGCGCAGATTATTTTAGGGTCGGGTAAACCTATGTCAGCTTCGACGTGGGTTATAGGGCAGCAACGCCTGCTTGCGCGATAATGCCGTCCTCGTCTGACTTGACGCCGCTGATGCCAATGGCACCAATAATTTCATCTTTGTAGATCAGTGGTAAGCCACCTTCAAGTGGCAACATACCAGGCACGGCCAAATAACCCTGACGGCCACTGGCAACCATGTCTTCCCAGAATTTTGTTGGGCGACGGAAGTTAAGGGCTACTTCGGCTTTTTTGATGGCGACGTTTATACTGCCAAGCTGAACCTTTTCACGCTGCAGGTACATCAGGTTGCCACCATCATCGACAATTGCAATGACGACTTTCCAACCATTATCGGTGGCTTCTTGCTCGGCAGCTGCAGCGACTCGTTTTGCCGACTCCAGATTTAATATGTATTTTTGTTCCATGTCTAACATCCTCAAAAAAGTTAAAATTGTTGTATGTCTTAATTATCGATGTCTCAAGAAGCGCCGGGTGGTTTACGTCCGCCGAGTGCGGCAGTCACTTCGTCAGCCATTTGACGAGTAGCAGCACCTAGATCGGTGAGTCGGCTATCGGTCATTCGGGCTTTTGGCCCTGATAATGATAGCCCAGCAAGTGCGATGCCATTTTCATCAAAGATGGTAGCGGCGACACAGCGCAAGCCGATGGCACGTTCTTCGTCGTCTAGTGCATATCCTAATTTTCGAATATTAGATAGCTCATTCCGTAAATCGATTGGATTGTCGATAGTGCGGTCTGTAAATCGGGCCAGTCCTTTGAGTTGTAAAATATTCGATACACCTTTTTCGGTCATACTAGCTAGCAGTGTTTTACCAACCCCCGAAGCATGAATGGGTGCACGGCTGCCAAGCTTTACAATCATGCGCATCATTTCTGGTGATTGAACCTGCCCAACATAAACTGCTTCGCCATCGTCGATGACACCTAGATTCACTGTCTCACCACATTGATCAACCAGGCGTCGCATATAGGGTCGGGCGGTGACAATAAAGTCACGCCGGTTTAAAAAAGCGTTACCCACCGAGAAAGTTTTAAGGCCAATAGACCAAAGCTGCATAGTCGAGTCATGCTCGACATAACCCATTTCTTCGAAGGTGTTGAGTAAGCGATGCGTCGTCGCTGATGGCATCCCCAGCTGCTGAGATAGGTCTGTTAAATTCATGCCCGTAGGAGAGAGGGAAAGTCGCTCTAGCAGGGTCATGGCTCGAACTAGCGACTGGTTCTTACCATCGCCTGGTTTGCTATTGGGCCCAGGTGGCCTGCCGCGCTTTTTAGTAAGTTGAATGGTTGATGCTGACATGCGACGTAAGTTAGCATGGTTTTTTTGTCTTTAATAGACTAAAAATGTTAATTTAATAAATAAAAATATATTCCAATATTTTCATAATATTTAAAATATATTATTAAAATAATATAAGTCATTGTAAAATCAAATTATAATGTATTCCAAAGATAAATAAATAATATTTAATAAATGGAAACAATTCCCATCAATAGTTTAATTTAGTGGCAATGACGTTCTTTTGGTTTAAAGTTGTGTCCGCATAACGCAGAACAATATTCTAAAAACGTGAAAGCCATCTATGTCCCAGAAGGGTTTAATAGTGGTACTCTGTTTGAGCTAGCTAAGGTGGCTAGGCTAGTGTTCCGCATCTCGGCGATGTTGGAATGATGGCCGATGCCAGGGCATTGTCTGTCAATGCAACCATAGAGATGGTAATGAAAGACCTCGACTATCCGATAGAACTCGACCGTCGCGTTGCCACGGCTGAGGCGTTCCGTTGTATGAGGTCATAGTTGGGATAAGTGAAGAGAGAAAAATATGCGTATAGCAATCTTTGGTAGTGGTGGAGTAGGTGGTTATTTTGGTGGCCGGCTGGCGCAAGCCGGTTACGACGTCACCTTCATAGCGCGTGGAGAGCATCTTGCTGCTATGAACGATAGTGGATTGCGGGTCGATAGTGTTGTGGGTGATTTCGTGCTGGATAAGGTTCAGGCAACTGATAATCCGAAAAAAGTTGGCAAAGTTGATTTCATCATTTGTGCAGTCAAGGCCTGGCAAGTAGCTGCCGCTGCAAAAAACATGAAACCGATGGTTGGGCCAGAGACATTGGTTATACCATTACAAAATGGTATCGATGCGCCTCAGGATCTATCTGAGGTTTTAGGGTCTGAAGCAGTATTAGGCGGTCTGTGTGCATTGATAGCATTTCAAGCGGGTGCTGGGCATATCATACACAATGGCGCCAATCCATCAATCCAATTCAATCGACTCGATGGTCAAGCTGATTTGCGAGTCAATCAATTATCAGAGACTATTAATCATTGCCATGGCGTAAAGTCGACTATTCCTGCTGATATCAATGTCGCTATGTGGTTAAAGTTTTTGCTGATTAGCCCCTGGAGTGGATTAGGTGCAGTATCTCAGGCGCCCATTGGTGTGTTGTTAAAAGTAGCTGAGACTCGACAATTACTCATTGATTCGATGCAGGAAATTTATCAGTTAGGTTTGGCTCAAGGTGTCAAGTTGCCTAAAGATTGTATCGAGATGACAATGAGCATTTTAGACAGTCTGCCAGTAAGCTCAACCGCTTCGATGCAACGGGATATGGCGGATGGCAAGCCCTCCGAGCTAGACCAGCAAAGTGGTACGATTGTGCGTTTGGGTAAAGCGCTCGATATCGATACCCCGGTTAATCGCTTTATTTTGGATTGCCTGCGCCCACAGGAATTGCGAGCCCGGGGCGCTTTGCAGTTTTAGGTATTTAACCAGCGGGCTCAATGCAACCGCCGCTCTCTGCCCATGCGTAAATCTGGCAGTTAAAGATTCAGACCCGCATAAGGAATTATGAATGACTCAACGTTTCATTTGCGCCTTAGCTTCGCGGCGGCGTGCGTGCAATACCGATTCAGTGTAACCGTTAGCAACAGCTCTGCCTTTGAAAACTAAATCGAGAGCGGCCTGAAAAGCGATATTGTTGTCAAAGTCAGCTGCCATTAGTTTGTAGTCTGAATCATGCACATTTTGACGATCAACAATCTCTGCCATTTTTTCGAACACGGTGCGTATTTGTACTTTGGTTGTGAGTCCATGGTGCAACCAGTTAGCGATATGTTGACTTGAGATGCGCAAAGTGGCTCGGTCTTCCATTAAATCCAGATCGGTAATGTCGGGGACTTTTGAGCAGCCAATACCCTGATCAATCCAGCGTACGACATAACCCAGAATACCTTGCGCATTATTTTCTAGTTCCTGAATGAGATTCCCTTCATTAATTTGACGCCCATCGAGTGCGGGAATCGTCAGAATATCATCAAGGTTTGCTCTAGGGCAGGCTTGCAACTGGTTTTGTCGAGCATGCACGTCTACCAGGTGATAATGCATGGCATGTAATCCGCCAGCAATTGGCGATGGAACCCAGGCAGTACTTGCACCAGCGCGTGGCTGGGCAATTTTTTGTTCCATCATCGCTGCCATGTTGTCAGGTGCAGCCCACATGCCCTTTCCAATTTGCCCATGCCCAGGTAAGCCAACTTCAAGACCAACATCGACGTTCCAGTCTTCATAAGCTAGTAACCAGTGCGACCCTTTTATCTCATTCTTTGGAATCATTGCGTCGGCCTCCATGCTGGTATGAATTTCATCTCCAGTGCGATCCAGAAAACCGGTATTAATGAAGACGACTCGCTCACGGGCGATACGAATACACTCTTTGAGATTGACTGTTGTGCGGCGTTCTTCGTCCATGATGCCAATTTTGATCGTATTTTTTTCAAGCCCAAGTGCCTGCTCGACCATTTCAAACAGATTGATAGCGAGCGCTACTTCTTCGGGGCCATGCATTTTAGGTTTGACTATATAAACGCTGCCTTTACGGCTATTTTTGAACTCGCTGTTGCCGAGTAAG
>JBDNJA010000228.1:0-60666 GCA_041688005.1 Gammaproteobacteria bacterium | reverse complement strand
TATACGTTGATGCAAATCCAAGAGCCGTGCTGACAATGCTTTGCCATATTGCTCCCAGCTTTGCTGATCGACGCCCCTTGCTGATTGCCGGTTTAGGCTCTTGTACGCCTTCTCCATCATTTCTGGGGTGATATGGTGCAAATAAACATCCCCGCAGCAAACTATCTCGCTTAGGCTCGACTTTTGCTCCGCAAAAGCGGGGTATTGATTCGTTCCATTCTTTTAGAATAGCGCCAATTGATAATCACTATAGAGCTTCTGATACGCCCCCCCTGCCCTTTTACATAATTACTGATCATTGCTTCATCTCCGTGCTTCCCAACCGTACTCGCGAAATAACCATCGCTTCAGAACTCACCTCCCCAAAGCATTTTTTTACGCGCGGACATCGACGAAATATTTCTCTCGCAGTCAAACTTTTGATCATCTGAACAATTTTCTTAACACTATAAACTGGTACTGACTGAACTAAAAAATGAACATGATCTTCATCTGTTCCAACCTCTAAAAACTTCAACTCATATCTCTGTTCAATTTCTAAACACACTCCTCTAAGTTCTTCATCTACTATATCGTCAAACACTGCTCGTCGGTATTTTGCAGGAAACACCAAGTGATACATGAGTACTGTTACGTTATGGCTTTTGTGAATGTATTCGCTCATCCACCTATAATCGCAGCAAGCTGCGGGGAATTAAACCCTCAGAGATTAAACCCTCAGAGATTAATACTCGACATGAAAGTCCTTTTGATCGAGATGCTTAGCGAGGGAAAGTAAGCATTGCTCAGAGGGGATGACCGACCAGTCGCCCTCGGTCCTCAGGTCAAAATTGTAACCGTCTTTTTGCATATGAAAGGCAATCGGCAAGCCGTTATGCCCTTCATGTTGCTTCAGTTCGGCGACCAACTTATCGACCACCTGGTCGGTAGCTTGATCGACATTGGCATTTAACGTAACATGCAACTGGCTCGCGTTTTGCAGACGATAGTCATCGAGTAATTGGACTCTTTCGGCTTTTATTTTGATGCCATTATTGAAATCGTCGTAGGCTATGCCACCATCGACCACCCAGACTAAATCTTTTGTTACGATCGCTTCGATTTCCTGTAGTAGTGCTGGCGAAACGCGAACATCGACTCGACCACTGCGGTCATCGAGCATGACGAATGCTTCGCGCCCGTAGGAGCCGCTTTTAATCCGAATATCAACCACCAGGCCACAAACCGTGGCCGGTTTGGCTTTTTGGCGATATCGTGTGACCGAGGTATCGCCGGCATTCAGTAGCGCCAGCCATTGCGATAAATTGGTCGATGATATCTGTTTGATTTCTGATGCGACAATGAGCAATGGGTGACCCGTGAGGAATAAACCGAGTGCTTCCTTTTCCTTCATTAAGCGTTTTTTCTCGTCCCAGGGATCGCAATCCGGCAAGGGTTTTATCGTCACCTCGGGTGCTAACATGGCAAACATGTCAGTCATGCCTGCGTTTTGATTATTGTTTTGTTGCTCGGCAGATTGCAGTGCAAATTTCAGGTGAGCCATGAGCGCAGCACGATTCTTTGAAAAACAATCCATCGCCCCTGCTTTAATTAGTGCCTCGAGTAGTTTTCGGCTTTTTCTGGCGCTATCAACCCGTTCGCAAAACTCATCTAGCGAGGTGAATGCGTCGTTGGCACGACTATCGATAATCGCCTCAATTGCCCCCTGCCCCACACCTTTTATCGCACCCAAACCGTAAAATACCAACCCATCTTCAGAGGGCGTAAAACGATAACTGGAGCGGTTAACATCGGGTGGTAAAACGTCGAGTTTCATCTCTCGACATTCATCGATTAGGGTGACGATTTTATCGGTGTTGTCCATATCCGCCGATAAAACAGCCGCCATAAATTCAGCCGGATAGTGTGCTTTTAACCAGGCCGTTTGGTAGGACACTAAAGCATAAGCCGCCGAATGTGATTTATTAAAACCATAACCAGCAAACTTTTCCATGAGGTCGAAGATGTAGGTTGCTGTCTCTGCTTTGACATCATTGGCGACCGCACCATCGGTAAAGATAACCCGCTGCTTTTCCATTTCCTCGAGTTTCTTTTTACCCATCGCTTTACGCAATATATCGGCGCTACCCAGTGTGTACCCCGCCAGCACCTGGGCTATTTGCATAACCTGCTCCTGATACAGGATGACACCATAGGTGGGTTTCAAAATAGGTTCCAACGCGGGATGAGGATACTCAACTCTTGAGCGGCCATGCTTACGTTCTATAAAGTCGTCAACCATGCCTGATTGAAGTGGCCCAGGCCGAAATAGCGCAACCAATGCGATAATATCTTCGAAGCTATCTGGCTGGAGTTTGCGAATTAGATCTTTCATACCCCGAGATTCCAACTGGAATACGGCCGTGGTTTGATACGACCGCAATAACTCGAAAGTCTTCGGGTCATCTAGTGGAATACGTTCTATTTCGAGTGGGTCTCCGCCTTTGTGATTGGCTTTATTCAAGTTGATCGAATTAACTGCCCAATCGATGATGGTGAGCGTACGCAAACCCAAGAAGTCGAACTTAACCAGACCAATGGCTTCGACATCATCTTTATCAAATTGTGATACTAGTCCAGCGCCACCTTGCTCGCTGTAAGTCGGCGTAAAATCGGTTAAGTCGCTCGGTGCAATAACAACGCCACCAGCGTGTTTGCCGACATTTCGGGTTAAGCCTTCTAACGACAATGCCATATCGATGAGCATTGTGACGTCTTCATCTTGCTGATATAGCGCGCGTAAGTCGTCTTCTTGTTCCAACGCTTTATTGAGCGTTATACCAATTTCGAATGGTATCAGTTTGGCAATTCGATCGACGAAGCCATAGGGGTGTGACATGACCCGCCCGACATCGCGGATAACCGCCTTCGCCGCCATTGTGCCGTAGGTGATAATTTGTGATACCTGGTTACGGCCATAGTTTTCAGCGACATATTCGATGACTTCATCGCGCCTATCCATACAAAAATCGATATCGAAATCGGGCATCGATACACGTTCAGGGTTGAGGAACCGTTCAAATAATAGCTCGTATTCGAGTGGATCGAGATCGGTGATTTTGAGCGCATAGGCGACGAGTGAGCCCGCACCAGAACCACGCCCTGGGCCAACCGGAATTTTGTGTTGTTTGGCCCATTCGATGAAGTCCATGACGATCAGGAAGTAACCAGGGAACTCCATTTTCAGGATAATATTGAGTTCGAAATCGAGCCGTTCATCGTAGGGTTGACGATCAAGTACCTTGCCGTCTGGTAGTTGTTGCTGCAAGAATTCAAGGCGTTTATCGAGACCTTCTTTTGATACATGACGAAAGAAACTGTCGGTATCGTAGCCCTCTGGTATTGGATAGGCCGGTAGAAAATTTTCACCCAACCGCAATTTAACATTGCAGGCTTTGGCGATATTGACGGTGTTTTCAATGGCTTCCGGTATATCGGAAAATAGCGCGACCATTTCATCATTACTGCGCAGGTATTGCTGTTCTGAATAGGTTTTTGGGCGACGGCTATCTTGCAGGGTAAAGCCACTATAAATACAAACCCGGGCTTCGTGTGCTTCAAAATCAGTTTTATCCATGAACCGAACATCGTTACTGGCAACGACAGGCACTTGAAACTGGCCCGAGAACTTTACCGCCTGGGCAATATAGGATTCTTCATAGGGGCGTCCTGTGCGTTGCAATTCAAGAAAAAAGCGATCGTTGAATATGGCCCGCCACTGCTTTAGGTAACTCTCAGCCAGCGGCACATTTTGCATTTTAATAGCATGCCCTATATCACCATCAAGGCAGGCAGAAAGTGCGATTAAACCGTCGGATGCTTCGCGTAACCATTCAATATTAATGGTGGGGCGGTCAGCCAATTGGCCTTCGATATAAGACCGCGAGACGAGTCGTTTAATGTTGAGATAACCGACGTCATCCTGGCAAAGCAAAACCAGTCGACTGAGTGTTTCTTTACGATCTTCGTGGAAAACCCACACATCAGCACCGAAGATAGGTTTAACCCCACTCGCTGTCGCAGTTTTAAAATGTTTAACCACCGCGAATAAATTCGACATGTCGGTCAATGCGACGGCACCCATACCGCGTTTGCGGGATTCTTCAATGAGCGGTTTGAGCCTTAGCGTACTGTCCTGTAGCGAAAACTCAGAGTGCAGGTGTAGGTGTACGAAATCGTTAGCCATAGCTTAGAGTAGATCCCTGACTGGTTTGAAGCTGCGTCGGTGAACGGGCGAGATGCCGTGTTGAATGAGTAAGTCACGATGTAACTGAGTCGGATATCCTTTGTGTTTAGCAAACTGATATTGAGGATATAAAAGGTCTAGTTCGAGCATTTGTCTATCGCGATATTCCTTGGCTAAAACCGAGGCGGCTGAAATACAAGGCTCGGTCAAATCACCTTTAATAATGGCGTGCACCTCGAAATTTGCCAGGTCGGGCTCCCGATTACCATCCACTAATACGATGTCTGGAGAGGTTTTCAAAGCCAGTACGGCGCGGCGCATGGCGAGCATACTGGCATGCAAAATATTGATATCGTCGATTTCTTCAATACTCGCTTCGGCAATCGCCCAGGCGACAGCAGTTCGTTTGACCTCAACCTCAAGCTTGGCTCTTTTGGCAGCGGTGAGTTTTTTAGAATCGGTTAGCCCAACTATCGGCTGTGATGAATCCAGAATGACGGCTGCGGCAACCACCGAGCCGGCTAACGGCCCTCTTCCCGCTTCATCAACACCTGCGACTTGTTTACCAATTGGCAAATCAAACATATGAAAACCCTTCCACGATTGTCTTTTTGCTCTCTGCCGGCGTTGAAATCGTACTCAATCGGTCATTTACTGGGGTAAACTCCCTCATTGCGTGCGCTTTCGCCTTGCCAGAAAACAAAAATCCCGCTCGTGCAAAGGTCTCATATATAATGCGCCGTTTCAAAATTGAAGATTTCACCATGTCAAATTTACTCAAAGTCACCGTTGTTGATAATAACCTCGAAGCTGACGTAGCTCAAAAGCATGGTACGAAAGCTTGCTCGGATTATTGCGATATTCTAACGGAAGTTGATGTAATAAGTCTGGTAGTTCGTAGCAATGGGCACTAAAGATATGAGTACTGCACCGCACATTATGATTCTGGCGGGCGAAGCCTCGGGCGATTCGCATGCTGCAGAATTTGTAAACGAAATTAAGCAATTACGACCCGATATTCGTCTTACGGGCATGGGCACAACGCTCATGAAAAAAGCCGGTGTCGATGTGTTTTTTGACTCGGAGAGTATTGCGGTAATGGGCTTGATCGAAGTATTGCGCCATTGGGGTGATATCAAAAAGGCAATGAATCTGGTCAAGGCCGCCCTGGAAGAAACCAAGCCTGACTTATTAATACTGGTTGATTACCCTGAATTCAATTTGAAAATGGCGCGCCATGCCAAGGCACTAGGTATCAAAGTTTTGTTTTACATCAGCCCTCAAGTTTGGGCCTGGCGTCCAAAACGAATTCATAAAATTGGTCGTTCTATCGACCACATGGCTGTTCTATTCAAGTTCGAACAGACATTTTATGAAAAGGCCAATATTCCGGTTAGTTTTGTTGGTCATCCTTTGGTCGATAAAGTAAAAGCTAATATTGACGCAAAACAATCTCGGGGGAATTTAGGGCTAGAACAAAGTGATATCGTCGTAGGGCTGTTCCCCGGCAGTCGTAAAAGCGAAATCCACCGACTTTTGCCATTGATGCTCGAAACTGCACAATTGATGCGGCAGAGAAACCCCACGCTAAAATTTATATTACCGGTTGCCTCAACACTCGATTATGACGCGATCCATCAACAATGTGAGCAATCGGGTGTCGATATCCAACTCACTCGTGATGATATCTATGACTTGATTCCTTGTTGTAACGCGATTGTTTCTTGCTCTGGCACGGTAACACTTGAGATTGCGTTGCTGAATGTGCCGATGTGCGTGGTGTATAAAATGTCGTGGTTGTCTTATCAAATCATGAGCCGCCTGATGACCATTCCACACATCGGGCTCGCCAATATCGTCGCGAATAAGCTCATTGTAAAAGAGCTATTACAGGATGATGCGACCCCACAAACCATAGCGACTGAGCTGTTTCAATTATTGGAAGATGAATCGTATCGATCGCAGGTTGTTTCAGACCTGTCGAAAGTGCGAAAGAACTTAGGTGCGGGCGGCGGTGCCGGAAAAATGGCCAGGCTTGCATTATCGTTTGTTCATCCTGTCTAAGAACGTCTATTAGGCGGTTAAATAGAGCGGGGATGACCCATTTCGACTTCGTAACCCGCTTTTATCCAGTCAGGCATACCGCTATGGCATACGCAAGCAAGGTGGTCTATCCCCAGTAAATTTAGATTCGTAAAGACAGTTTGGGAACGACGGCCTGATCGACAATGGATATACACTTTTTTATATCGTTTTAAAGTTTTAAGATGTTCACTTTCGGTACCAATAGGCATATTTCTGCTACCAGGAACATGCCCACTGGAAAATTCTTCCAGTGTTCTATTATCTACAATTAAGGTATCTTCAGGTAATTGTTTCCAAACTTGATACAGGTCATCCATCGAGATGTCATCTAATACATAGCGTTTTGGATTGAAATTAATACCACATGAGATGTTCGCTGGTACCGCTTCATTTATTTTCTTAGGCATGTCGAGATTAAGGTTATTCATCAACTCGACAAATTCAGTTTTAGAACGATTATTACCCAAACGTAAATTCCAGCGTTTTTCCTCACCTATAGTAGAACCGATGCGGCCATTGTAATCATGCCCTGGGTACACTCTAGTTTCGTCCCCCAAATTAAAAAGTTGCTGTGTAATGCTATCAAATAACTGTTCTGGATCACCATCTTGAAAATCAGTTCGTCCACAACCACGTATCAACAGAGTATCACCCGTAAAAACCATGCCATCGATATAGTAGCTAGTACAGGCGCTTGTGTGACCGGGTGTAGAAATGGCTCTGATGGTGTAATTACCCAGTTTTAATTTTTCGTTATGTTTGATTGAAATGTCGATTGACTGAATGCCTGCGTTTTCACCGAATACAATTTTGGCACCGGTCATTTGGCGCATCTTTCCACCCGAGGTAACATGATCGGCATGTGCATGCGTTTCTATCGAATATAACAGTTCAATACCCAGTTCGTTGATGATCTGCATATCCCGATCAAAGTGTTCCCATACCGGATCAATGATGGCACCTTCTTGGGTTTCTGGATCTATCAATAAATAGGTGTAAGTGCAACTTTCTCGATCATAAAGATGTTCAAGCCTTAATGACGGTGTCGTGATAGGAATACTCATAGTGGACCTATTTAATTCAAGAGAGTGTATTGTTCAGTATATCGCCATATATAAACGAAACAATGCCAATTTCACGTGCCATTTTTGACATGTTTCGATATTATATCATCCTATGAATTACGAAACTTTCAAGGAGCTAACCTGGCTTTATAGCGGCTTACTACCGCTTGTTATTACGCTTCTGGCAATAACAGTCATTGCGTTCATCAACGCTAAAAAACTGCGTCTTGTTACTATATCGTGGCGTAAGCGCCGACTGTTAAATACGATTGGAATTAAACAAAAGCATAATTTAATCTATTCTGATGGATTAGATGGTAGTTTTAAAGTGGATCGCTTAATTTTACTTAAAGATTCAATTTTACTGGTTTCGTTAAAACAATATGCCGGAAGTATTTATTGCGCCGAGAATATTACTGAATGGACTCAGGTGATTGACAAGAAAAGCTACCAATTTCATAACCCACTTTTTGAGCTTAAAAATCAAATCTCCGCATTGAAAACCATTGTTCCTGGAATCACGATCAAAGGTGCCTTGTTCTTTGATTACACCGCTACATTTCCCAAAGGACACCCAAGCAGTGTGCTACATCAAGGTAATATTCCAGAATATTACCTGACTCAATTTGAAATAGCGGACGTTGTTTATCCGGCGCTAAAAGCCTGGGAGACACTGGTTGAACTGTCTCAATCAGCAGATAACAATGATCTGCTTCGTCTAAACACATAAGAGCAGCCGAATTAGTCAGTTTTTCTAGAGCTGGTTTAATCCTGATATTTCGTCGCCGATTTTGATGTTATGAGCCTGGTGATTTAACTCGATAATATATCTTGAAGATTGATTCAGGCCGTAGCTTTTGCAAGGATCTCGTTGGCACGGTTCTAATCGTTGAATACCTAACACCTGCCCTACTTCATCAATCCATATAACGGTGAGTTTAATCTTGGTGTTTTTCATCCAAATTCGATGACTGGCTGAATTAGGGTAAATAAACACCATCCCATCTTTTGAATCTAATTTTTCCCGAAACATTAAACCCTGTTGTCGCTGATCTTGCGTTTTTGCTATTTCTAGACTATATACCTCTTTGTTGATTGCTAGCGTTGTCGTATTGAAGGTTATCTCGGTAGCCCCCAGCGATTGAAAACTATAAATTAAAATTACTAGAGTGGAATAAATCATGCGCGATGGCATTTTCAATAAATTACGCATGTTGATCTCTACATCTTGTGGTCATCAGTTTCTCCAATAACTTGGTTTTATTCGGTATTTCCTAACAATAAATTATTTTAAATTTCATTTATTTAAGTAGGTGTAATGCTCGGGCCAACCAGCTGACTACTTTTAGATCCTTATTTAGATAGCGTGCTACTGGTGTAGCATTGATTTACTGCTAGTGCACTATTTTATTCTCGATATATGAAAAAATAGTTGGGAAAGATTTTATTTTGGAAGAGACGGTTCATCGAAAACTTTATGTCTGTATTTAGGGTTCTATACTAAGTGATACATTAAACGATAAACAGGATATGTATTTTCGGCAACTCCATCAACTGAATACCCCACAATGACCTACGACCATAGAGGTTTATCCAGCTCGGGGGCAAGCCTGCAGAGATCTACGCTATGCGGTTAAAAATATAGGCATAGCCTGTCTTAATCAATCTCTTCGATCCAGGCCATTTGAATTGCTTCCAGGATTTTTTCATTGGATTTTTCTGGATCGTCATCGAAATCTTCGAGTGCACAAACCCAGCCATGTAAATCAGTGAAGCGAATAAATTTTGGGTCTACATCGGTATGAATGTCCGATAGTTCGATCGCGATATCTAATGTGTCTGTCCAAATTAAACTCATTTTCTTACCTTTCGATGTTAATCGCTAATGTGTTTCTGAAACCATGTTAATAGTGTATTTCGGAATTTCAATCACCAGAGGTTCATTGCCAACAATGGCCTGGCAGCTGAGTCTTGATTCCATGTCCAGCCCCCAGGCTTTGTCTAGATAGTCGTCTTCTATCTCGGATGATTCTTCCAGGCTGTCGAAACCTTCGCGTATGTGTACATGACAGGTGGTACAGGCGCAGGATTTTTCGCAGGCATGTTCGATTTCGACGTCATGATTTAGCAAGGCATCACATAGACTAATACCTGCTTCGGCATCTATCACAATGCCTTCTGGACAAATCTCTTCGTGTGGTAGAACTATTATCTTTGGCATTGCTAGAAATTTACCTCGTCAATTTGTTTGCCGGCGAGTGCTTTTACAACGCTGGAGTTCATTCGTTTTGCGACATAGCTTTCACTAGCAACTTCAACGGCTTTTATCATTTTTTTTAAATTATCGGATGTTGTGCTTTCGATTTGTTGCTCTAGTTGGTTTCTGTGTAGCAGTATGTTGTTTATTTCAGTCTCGCCGAGCAAACTATGGCCATCACTAACCAATGCGGAGTCCAGGGCTTCTATTACTCGTTTGGCTTCGACTTGTTGCTCTTTGAGCATTCTCAACTCGATGTCTTCTTGAGCGAAGTCCATCGAGGCTCGTAACATGGATTCGATTTCCGTGTCGGTCAATCCGTAAGAGGGTTTAACCACGATATCAGCGGTTACGCCGCTGGTTAATTCTTCTGCCGACACGGTCATTAATCCATCTGCATCGACTTGATAGGTGACTCGTATTCTGGCTGCACCTGCGACCATAGGTGGAAAACCACGTAGTTCGAATCTTGCGAGTGAACGACAATCTGAGACTAGCTCTCTTTCACCCTGGATAACATGGACTGACATTGAAGTCTGGCCATTTTTGAAGGTGGTGAATTCTTGCGCTTTAGCCACTGGAATTGGTGTATTGCGCGATATTATTTTTTCGCTTAAACCGCCCATGGTTTCTATCCCAAGCGATAGTGGGAGCACATCAAGCAGTAGCATCTCGCTATCGGGTTTGTTACCAGATAGTACGTCGGCCTGAATTGCGGCACCAATGACAACGACCTGGTCTGGATCAAGGTCAGTCATTGGCTTGCGCTGAAAGAAGCCCTCCACCATTTGAGGGACTAAAGGAACACGTGTCGATCCTCCAACCATCACGATCTGAGCGATTTGATCGATGTCGATATTGGCATCGCGTAATACACGTCTGCAGGGCGTTAGGGTCTTTTTAATAATTGGCTGGGTGATGAGGTTAAACTGCTCGATAGTTAAACTGCCCTGCCAGGTTTGATCTGCGTAATTGACGCTTATTTCAGTTGTCTTTTGGGTGGTTAGCGCTTCTTTGGCTGCTCTCGCGGCTATCAGAATTCGGCGGGATAATACGGCATCGAGTTGCTCAAACTGAGCCTGCTCAAGTATCCATTCGCCGAGCGCATGGTCGATGTCATCACCACCGAGTGCTGAGTCACCGCCAGTAGCGAGAACTTCGAATATCCCTTTATTGAGGCGTAAAATGGAAATATCAAAAGTACCACCACCTAAATCATAGACGGCTATGACGCCATCATGCTGTTGATCTAAACCATAGGCTACGGCTGCGGCAGTCGGTTCATTCAGGAGCCTGTAAACATTAAGGCCGGCCAGTGTGGCGGCATCTCGAGTGGCCTGTCTTTGTGCATCGTCGAAATAGGCTGGCACGGTAATGACAACGCCATCTAATTTTCCACCTAAGGTTTTCTGCGCTCTTTCGGCTAGTTTTTTCAATATCTCGGCTGAGACTTCAACGGCACTGATGGCGCCAGTGGCTGTTTTAATCCGTGGCACAACCTGGTTTTCATCAGTGACAAATTCATAAGGCAATACATTACCCAGTTGCGAAATGTCGTCAATTCCACGACCCATTAGGCGCTTGATTGACGATAAGGTATTGAGTGGGTCGTCGGACTGATACTTTTGTGCCTCGTGGCCAACCAGGCGTTGCTCGTTGCCCATATAGACGATAGAGGGCAGCAAAACGTTTCCACACTCATCAGGCAGCGTTTCTGCTATGCCGCTGCGTACGGTCGACACGAGCGAGTTTGTCGTACCCAGATCAATGCCCGCAGAAAAACGATGCTGGTGAGGTGCGGATGATTGACCCGGCTCTGATATTTGTAGTAATGCCATGAAATTCTCTAACTAAATTCTTCTTCGAGTTGAAATTGCAAATCCATGACCTGTTCTAAAATTCGTTGCACAAACTGCATCTTGCGGCTAACCAGATTGGCTGCTTGAAGGTCACCTGATTCGAATTGATTCGAGAAATCATCACTGATCTCTTTCGACCTTAGTTTCAGGTGTTTGATGATGTTGTCGCACTCTTCGAGTGGGTCTTGTTTGTCACGAACTTCTTCCATTTGCTCGCGTAACGCTATTTGTTCCATTAGGAATTCAATATCAGAGGTGGTCTCGGATTCATCTTTCATATCCTGCCCACTGACTTCCAACATATACCGTGCCCGCTTGACAGGATTCGCCAATGTTTGGTAAGCCTCATTCACCCACGATGCCTGTTGCACCGACAGTCGTTTTTCCTGGTCGGATGCATTCACAAATCTATCTGGATGAAATTTAGCTTGCAGGTTTTGTTGGTTTTCGTGCAGTTGTGCTAAATCGATTTCGAAGCTTAAAGGTTGTTTGAATAGGTCGAAATAACTCTGAGATAAATCCAGTACCTTCATCAATGAACTCTGCTTCTTAATCTAAATGATAATCTAAATGATACGACTTTAGATGGTAAAGCTTTCGCCACAACCACACTCATCTTTCGCATTAGGGTTAACAAACTGGAAGCCTTCGTTTAATCCATCTTTTGCAAAATCGACCTGAGTGCCATCTAGAAAAATCAAACTTTTAGGATCTACCACTACCTTCACGCCATTGGTTTCAAATACAGTATCGCTGTCGTCCAGTTCATCAACAAACTCAATGACGTAGGCCATGCCGGAGCAACCTGTTGTTTTTACGCCCAGTCGTAATCCAATGCCTTTGCCTCGATTGGTGAGAAAGGTTTGGACTCGTTGTGCAGCTAAATCGGTTAGTTGAATCGCCATAATATTATCCTCTCTTACACAGCAGCTTGTCGGATGACAGCTGGTAGTTTGTTCACTAGTTCGCGTAGCTTTGCTACTAACGACTCAACATCCTGTAACGTATTGGTTGAGCCAAAACTCACTCTTACCGCATTGAGCGCCAGGCTATCTTCAATGCCCATTGCCGTTAAAACATGACTAGCCTTGGTTACTTCGCTATGACAAGCCGAGCCACTAGCCAGCGCAAACCCTGCGCGATCCAGTTCCATGAGCAAGGTTTCACCGTGATAGTAAGGAATCGAAAAATAGGTCGTGTTAGGTAATCGCTTCGCTCTAGCGCCAAAGATAACGGCACCTGGAATTGACGCTAACTTGGATTCCAGTAAATCTCTTAATAGTATTAAGTGATGCTGTTTGTGTTCGATTTCAAGCATGGCTATTTGCGCCGCTTTGCCCATACCGACAATCATCGCTACATTTTCAGTGCCTGCGCGACGGTATTTTTCCTGAACACCACCACTAATGAGTGCTTGCTTTAGTTTTCTCTTAACAACCAAAGCACCAACGCCCTGTGGGCCTCGAAATTTATGTGCCGACATACTGATGGCATCAACCCCTAATTTGCGCATATCGACCTTAAGTTTACCAATCGCCTGTGTTGCGTCAGTGTGTTTTAGACAGGTCGGTGAATCGACCATCGCCATTAGCGCTTGAACAGGTTGTATCACGCCTGTTTCATTGTTGGCGAGTAACGTCGAAATAAGTTGTGGTTGATTGTTCTTTAAAACTAATCGCGCTGCTTTCAGATCAATCTCGCCATGACTATTAGGTGCTAGATGAATGACAGAGTACGCCGACTGTTGTTGTATTAACGGCTCCAACACGCTTGGGTGCTCAATTAAGCTGCTGATCAAGGGCTGAGGGTTGCTCGGATCTGTATAGCCTTTGATAAGTAAATTATTAGCCTCAGAGCCACTTGACGTGAATATCACACTATCGGGTGAACTATTCACCAGTGCTGCTACCTGTGCCCTGGCCGTTTCTATGACTGACCGTGCCATCCTCCCCGCGCTATGTAAGCTCGACGCGTTACCAACCGGGTTATTAAGGAAAGGCAGCATCGCCTCTAAAACCTCAGGATGCAAGGACGATGTCGCATTATGATCTAGATAAATGGACATAACTTATGACGTCAAGTTTTGAATTTTTTGTCGCAGGTCATGATCTAACGACAGTGATCTGACATCTTCTTTTGCCATCATATCAGCCAGCGAAATAGTGGTGAGATAATCTTCAATTTGTTCACTGAGTTCTTCCCAGAGTTGCTCGGTTAGGCAGGGCTCATAATCGCCTGAACCTTCGAGTACATCCTTATTGGTTATCTGCATTTCTTCATCGACAGCCTTGATGACATCAGCAATGCAAACCTCTGCAGGAGTACCGCTGAGGCTATAGCCACCACCGGGTCCACGGGTGCTGACGACAAGTTTATTTCGCCTCATTTTAGCAAATAACTGCTCTAAATAAGACAATGATATACCTTGCCGAATTGAGATATCGCTCAACGATACGGGGCCTTGCTCTGAATGCATGACCATATCCAGCAAAGATGTAACAGCATAGCGACTTTTAGTAGATAAACGCATCGGATAAGATGTCTTAGAAAGTTGTGGTCAGTATACAATCCTGACTAAAATGGTCAACTATTGAAATAAACGATTTTTCTTTATTCCTACGGCCATAAGCAGGTTGCATCAGGTCGGTGAATTGGACGTTGGTAAAAGACGCTGACCGTTGTCCCAACATCAATTTGGCTCGTTATTTGAATCCTTCCGCCATGTGTTTGCACAATTTTATGACACAAAGACAAACCTAGCCCATAACCACCTGAGCTGCGTTGTCGGGCACTATCGGCTCGATAAAATGGTTCGGTAATATGTTCAAGATCTTCGGCGCTAATGCCACTGCCGCAGTCACGAATGCTTAATGCTATCTTCCCATTTTGCGCCGTCAAACTAACTTTGATTGCAGGCGCATCAGTCTACAAATAATGTAATGCATTATCGAGTAGATTCTTTACCAGCTATTTAAACCTGAATTCATCAACAAATGCATCGACAGCTGATAAGTTTAATTCGATACCATGATTTGGAAATGCGAACACTGTTGTTGATAGGCCAATCAATAGAGTCGTGATGGCAATGATTTTTGTTGATTTTTTCATGTTCTTATTTCTGTTTCTGTGAGTAACGAATTGAAGTTTATGGTAGCTCGACAATCGTTGCTTTTCAGACAGGTAATGTTTTGTAACCAAACTATTGGTAACCAAACTATTTATAGACATCTAACTATCTAGGTTTTTGGTTTTTCTACCGAACTTAAAATTCCGCGCAAAATATTAATTTCATTTTTAGACAAATCTGCTCGCTGGTACAACCGGCGCAACCGTTGTAACAATTGTCCGGGATTGTCGGCTTTGAGATACCCTGTTTTAAGCAAGACTTGCTCAAGATGTTGAAAATAACCCTCCAAATCAAAACTGGTTGCGACGGGTTCGCTTGAACCAGAGCTTTCAACTACCTTACCTTCATCCAGCGTTTTGTATATTTCGTAGCACATCACTTGAATCGCTGATGCGACATTGAGTGAACTGAAATCAGGATTTGTAGGAATGCTGACCATGTAATTACACAATTGTAACTCCTCATTGGTCAAGCCCGAATGCTCTCTGCCGAAAACAATGGCAACCTGTGATTCGTTATCGAGTGACCATATTTTTTTGGTCATCTCTGAAGGCGATAACTCTGGCCAGGACAAAGACCGAGATCGGGCTGTTGAGCCAATGACTAGCTGGCAATCCTGTATTGCCTCTTCCAGAGTGCCTACAGTGCGTCTTTGATCGAGAATAGAATGGGCACCCGAAGCACGGGCATAGGCAACCTCAGCTACTGGACACTTCGGACTCACCATGACTAATTGGTTAATACACATGTTATTCATGGCGCGTGCTGCCGCGCCAATATTACCGGGATGGGTGGTTCCAATCATCGCAATGCTGATATTCTCTAGTTTCATTTGAAATGCTGATGAATAAGGTTAAGAAAGGCGATTAAGTCGCGTTCGGATGATGCGATTCTACCTGCGTTTGAAGGGAATGTATGTCTGGTTAATTACTAGTCTGTTTGTTAGAATGCGCGCCACTTTAACCCCCATCCGGATCAAGCCCCATGCAACCTATGCTGAACATTGCAATTCGAGCCGCCCGAAGTGCAGGGGATTTTATTGTCCGCAAAATAAACAAGTTGCCCGACATTCAAATTGAAACAAAAGCGCTCAACGATTTTGTTAGTGATGTCGATCGAGAGGCTGAAGCTCGAGTGATAGAGGCTATTCTTAAAGTTTATCCTCAGCATAGTATTTTGGGTGAAGAATCCGGTGTTATCAAAGGGGCTGAAGAAGACTATCGCTGGATCATTGATCCCCTCGACGGTACAACCAATTTTCTACATAGCTTTCCACATTACGCTGTTTCAATTGCCTGTGAATACAGAGGTAAAATCGAACACGGTGTGATTTACGATCCGATTAAACAAGAGCTATTCGCGGCTAGTCGCGGAGATGGTGCAACGGTTAATAACCGTCGGCTTCGTGTCACACGTATAAACACAACTCAAGGGGCGTTACTCAGTACAGGCTTTCCTAGCCGACACCCAGAACAATTGGACGATTGTTTAAAAGTGTTTCGTGAATTCTTTTCGACTGCCAGTAACATTCGCTGTGCTGGTTCTGCCGCACTCGATTTAGCGTATGTTGCAGCGGGCCGACTCGATGGTTATTGGGAGTCTGGTCTTAACTCATGGGATATTGCCGCAGGCGCACTTATTCTCAGAGAGGCAGGCGGCCTTATTACAGACTTCGAGGGAAATGATAACTCATTGGCCAATGGCGAAGTGATTGCAGCGAATCCTAAGCTACTAGGCGATATGCTGCGTAAAATTCAAAAGCATCGTTAACTGTATGACGTTAATTTCAACGTCACCCTGCGCTACTTAACTTAAGATGCCTCTAAAAATAGTGCTTTTTCCGTGGTCTGTTTTTTGCTCCTGCTAAACAGACATACATGCCATCCATGGCAATAAGTGCAAGGAGCCGCAGCGGAAAACCGGAGTGTACGTTGACCATGAGGATCGACCGGGCTGGCGCACTAGCACGGAGCGGAGCTGCCAACAGCAGGGACCACGAGGCCACGACGGCAATCGCGGAAAAAGTGCATTTTTAGAGATACCTTTAATTGTAATTACGCATTTGCCCGACCAATACGCCATGTATATTGACCCGTTCGGCAGGATAGGTCATGACCTCCATACTGGCATTCTCGGGAATCAGTTCTACTTCTCTTTCGCTTTTGCGTCTAAAGCGTTTTAGTGTCGCTTCAACTTTATCAATCATGGCGACTACAATATCACCGTTCTTCGCGACGGGTTGCTTCCTGATAATGACGTAGTCGTTATCTAGTATCCCAGCATCCTTCATTGAATCACCCGTCACGCGCAAAGCAAACAACTCAGGCCCCATAAACATTTCCGCCAGATTCAGTTCCAACTGGTCTTCGACCGCTTCAATCGGTAAACCAGCGGCTATTCTGCCGACTAAGGGTATGGTTGGTGCGCTAACTAACGGCAACTCAACCAGGTTCATACCACGAGAATTGCCTTTGACGCGATCAATATACCCTTTGTCTTCGAGTGACTGAACGTACCGATGAATGGTGCCCTGAGAATTGACACCTATAGCAAGACCTATTTCTTTAAACTTTGGTGCGTAGCCATATTGAGCCAAATAGCCTCGAATGAATTGCAACGTATTTTGTTCTTGTGTTGTTAACATAAGACACCTATTTAAATTCTCATTTTATTCTCATTTTAGTTTAGAGAATAAAATGAGAACATGCAAGCATTACGCTGTTTATGTTTTGGTCTTCTAAACAATCTCAGTTCTTTGTCTTTTCACTCACGTAAAAAGTGACATTACATTAAGGGGCTTGGGTTCGATTCAGAAGCGCATAGCTGGTAGAAAGCTCATCGGTAGAAAATAACACCGATGAGTTTTTGAGTGCCTTTATTTACTGAGGGTTACCGGTTTATTCTATTCTCAATTAAATCTTCCACAACAGAAGGATCAGCCAGAGTTGATATATCCCCCAGGCTGTCTATTTCGTTAGCGGCCACTTTACGCAAAATTCGTCGCATAATTTTACCCGAACGTGTTTTAGGTAAACCTGGTGCCCACTGAATGAGATTCACTTTTGCTATTGGGCCAATTTCCTTACGCACCAAAGCAACTAGCTCTGCACTTAAGTCATCGTTGCCTTGCTCTCCGACCATCAGGGTGACATAGGCATAAATACCCTGGCCGGTAATCTCGTGTGGATATCCAACGACTGCCGACTCGGCAACTTTCACGTGTTTGACCAATGCTGATTCAATTTCGGCAGTGCCTAAACGATGACCCGATACATTAAGCACGTCGTCGACTCTGCCCGTAATCCAATAGTAGCCATCTTCGTCACGGCGGGCGCCATCACCAGTAAAGTAGTATCCCTTATACAAGGCAAAATAGGTTTCGAAGAAACGCTTATGATCGCCATAAATGGTGCGCATCATTGAAGGCCATGGTGCTTTCATCGCCAGATTACCTGATGCAGGATTACCTTCGACAACGTTACCCTCGTCATCCAGCAATACAGGTTGTGCGCCAAAAAATGGGAAAGTCGCAGACCCTGGTTTGGTCGCTGTGGCACCAGGTAAAGGTGTCAACATGTGAGCACCTGTTTCGGTTTGCCACCAAGTATCGACTATTGGACAACGCTCGTCGCCAACTACTTTGTGATACCACTCCCAGGCTTCTGGATTAATTGGTTCACCAACTGTGCCAAGTAATCTCAGGCTGGAACGCGATGTCTTTTTGACTGGTTCATCACCAGCACTCATTAAGGCCCTAATGGCGGTAGGTGCGGTGTAGAAAATTGAGACATTATGCTTGTCGCAGACTTGCCAGAATCGCGAGATATCTGGATAGGTTGGGATGCCTTCGAACATTAACGTAGTCGCACCATTGGCGAGCGGGCCGTACACAATATAAGTGTGCCCTGTAACCCATCCAACATCGGCTGTACACCAGTATGTCTCGCCGTCTTTATAATCGAATACCAGTTTGTGGGTCATTGCTGCTTGCAATAGATAACCCGCAGTCGTGTGCAATACGCCCTTTGGTTTACCTGTTGACCCTGAGGTATAGAGAATAAACAGCGGGTCTTCTGCGCCCATTATTTCTGGTTCGCAATACTTTGAAGCATGTGCCATCGCTTCGTGATACCAGATATCACGATTGCCATTCCATTCTACAGGGTCGCCACCACGTTTTATGACTACGACCGTATTGACATTGGGACAGGCACTGACGGCTTCGTCAGCATTGGCTTTGAGTGGTATGCGTTTACCACCACGGACTGATTGGTCAGCGGTGATCACAACATGACAGTCTGAATCGAGGATTCTGTCTCTCAGTGCATCAGGTGAGAATCCACCAAACACAACGGAGTGCATCGCACCAATTCGAGTACAGGCGAGCATGGCAACGGCAGCTTCTGGCACCATCGGCATATAGATCGATACACAATCACCTTTTTTGACGCCGCGGTCTTTTAGCACATTGGAAAACTTACAAACTTCTTCGTGTAGCTCGTTGTAAGTGATTTTTCGATCTTCGTTTGGATCGTCGCTTTCCCAAATGATGGCAACTTGATCGCCTCTGGTTTCAAGGTGGCGATCAATACAATTGTAAGAGACGTTAAGCTCTGCGCCTTCGAACCAATTGATGTGGACGTCTTCGCCAAAACTCCAGTTGCTAACCGAGTCCCAGGGTTTAAACCAAGATATATAATTTTCAGCCTGTTCTGACCAAAAACCTTCAGGGTCATCAACCGATTGCTGATACATTTCTGTATATTCAGCGGCATTAATATTGGCTTGTGCAGCAAAATTTGCAGGTACTGGATAGGTTTTAGATTCTGACATTTGGCTTCCTCGGGCGCTTAATTATTCTGTGTAATTATTCTGTGTAATTATTTAATGAATTTGTCTAATGATTCTACAGGACGCTACCGACGAAACAAGGCTCGACGTTTGTCCTAAATCCTATTGCGGTTATAGCTCATTACTATATAGCGGGGCTATATTGCCCAGTTAAATCACCTAATTATATGGCGAGATATTCATTTTTTAATTCTTCATTATCAAGCACTTCCTGGGCGCTACCATCAAAAACGATTTGTCCCATATCAAGAATAATGGCGCGGTCAGCCAGCTTTAGTGCGGCGACAGCATTCTGCTCTACGATGATTGTGGTAATGCCCAGTTTTTTAATATCACGTACAATCTGTGCAATTTCCTTCACGATGACTGGCGCCAGGCCTTCATAGGGCTCATCGAGTAGCAATAATTTAATATCCCGAGCTAATGCGCGCGCGACAGCAAGCATTTGTTGTTCGCCGCCCGACAGGGTTATACCCTGTTGATCTTTACGTTCAGCCAGTCGGGGAAAATGGGAATAGATTCGTTCTAGTGACCAGCCAACCGGTGGTGATATCTGAGCTAGTTCAATATTTTCCTGAACGGTAAGGCCTGCAATAATACAACGATCTTCGGGTACTAAGGCGACGCCTAGTTGAGATGCCTCATAGTCAGGCACTTGATGCAATGGCTTATGATCGAGCCAGATTTCACCTTCGCGTAATTGCGGACTTTCCATGCGAGCAATCGTTCGTAATGTTGATGTCTTTCCTGCACCATTTCGACCTAACAGGGCAATGATTTCACCTTCACGTATATCGAACGAAACGCCCTGCACGATGTAACTTTCACCATAATATGAATGTAAATTCCAACAGGAAAAAAAGGCTGGAAATGTCTTTTCATTTTTAACCGGGGCATTGCTAGTTTGAGTATGTGGATTGCTCATCAGAGTTCCTCTCCACCAAGATAGGCTTCCTGTACCACTGGATTACCTCGAATTTCGTCGGGTGTTCCGCTCGCAATAATTGCACCCTGCGCTAACACACTAATGCGATCTGCCAGGCTAAATACAACGTGCATGTCGTGTTCGATAATAACTTTAGTCATTCCACGTTCCTTAATTTTTTGCAGCAGTTCAATGGTGCGATTGGTGTCGAGCCTTGCCATGCCCGCAGTTGGCTCATCGAGCAACAATAGCTTTGGACGCTGAATTAACCCCATCGCCAATTCGAGCCGTCGCTTATCACCGCGCGAGATTGTTCCAGCAAGTTGATCACGAAACTTGATTAGTTCGACATCTTCCAGTGCATGTTCCGCTTCTTCGTGAATTTCAGTCTGCTTGCTCATATCCTTAAATGCATCGAAACAATAGAGTCCGTCGCGTTTGGCCAAAGCAGGGATCATCACATTTTGCAAGATGGTGAGTTCTGGAAATATTTCTGGCGTCTGGAAAACCCTTACCATGCCAGCATGATTGATTTCGTAAGGCTCCAGTCCAATCATGTTAACGCCATTGAAATTGACAGTACCAGTATCCGGTATGAGTCGGCCGATGCAAACATTAAGCAGTGTTGATTTACCTGCACCATTGGGACCGATAATGGCATGTGTCTTATTTTTTTCTATATTAAGATGAATATCGGATAAGGCATTCAGGCCGCCAAATCGTTTGTTAACGCCTTCGATGGTTAGTATCGAGTCCTGCATTACTGCTCTCCCGCCGGATCGACAACTTTAATGCTTATTTTCGACTGGTCATTTGATTCATTATCACCATCATCAAAGTACTTCTTTCGAATCCAGCCATTTATTCTGGAAATGCCTTCCATCATCCCACCCGGCAGGAATATAACCACTATTACAAACAAGGCACCCAGCGTTAAATGCCAGCCCTCACCGACAAACGGCTGGGTTACGAAAACAAAGGCGTTGGCGATTGAATCGGGCAGGAAGTCGAATATTTCGGCCAATGCCGAATCATTCATGGCAGAGAAAATATTTTCGAAGTATTTAATGATACCGACACCCAGTAGCGGTCCTATCAAGGTGCCTGCACCACCGAGGATGGTCATTAATACGACTTCACCCGATGCAGTCCACTGCATGCGTTCGGCACCGGCTAGTGGATCGGTTATAGCCAATAAGGTGCCAGCTAAACCAGCGTACATACCCGAAATGACAAAAGCCGTTAGCAGATAGGGGCGGGTGTTGAATCCCGTGTACTTCATCCGTGTCTGGTTTGATTTTATTGCTAATAGCTTTAAACCAAATGGTGATCTAAATATTTTTAACGACAGGAAAAAAGCCAGAATCAAAATGACGGCGCAAACATAAAACCCGGAATACCCTTTCATCGACAGTCCGAATAATGTCGTCGATGGGATGGCGCTCATCTCTCCAGTTTTGACAGCTGCATCGAACACTCGTGGGTCACGAATGCTGAGTTGAAGCCCGGTTTCGCCATTGGTAATTGGTGTTAACACCGAGTATGCCAGGTTGTAAGACATTTGAGCGAAGGCTAGCGTCAGAATCGAGAAGTAAATACCCGAACGACGTAGGCTAATGTATCCAATTACAATCGCAAATACTCCAGCCAAAATTGTGCCAAATATTATTGCAGGAATCACATTCATACTGAGTAATTTAAATGACCAGACCGCGGTATAAGAACCGACGCCCAAAAACACCGCATGACCAAACGACAAATATCCAGTCAGTCCAAACAGGATGTTAAAGCCGATGGCGAAGATACTAAAAATGGTAAATTTTTGTAATAGGTCAGGATAATTGGCACCAATTGGTGTGAGCCAAAGTGGCGCGCTCAGCACAACCAGGGCAAATATCAACATGATTTGAGTATTCGATTTTAAAGAAACTTTTTGCAACATCGTCTAATCCTCCATCACGCCAACGCGTCCCATCAAACCTCTGGGACGTACGAGCAAAATCACAACAGCTACCAGGTAAATTATGATTTGATCTATGCCGGGTAAAATCGATTTCACTTCATTCATCGAAGCGAAAGACTGTAATATACCGAGTAAAAATCCAGCTGCCACGGCACCTCCTAAGGATCCCATTCCACCGACAACAACAACGACGAAAGACAACACCAGAAAATCCATACCCATGTGATAGTCCGGCGGTACAATTGGGGCGTACATGGCACCCGCCAGACCCGATACAACCGCTGCGAGGCCGAATACAATGGTGAATCGTTTTTGTACATCAATACCAAGCAGTCCAACCGTTTCTCTATCGGCCATACCGGCACGAACCACCATGCCAAACGTGGTGTATTTGAGAAAAGCAAATACGGAAAAAATAATGGTGAGTGAAAAGCTGAGATAAATAAGCCTCCACCACGGATACACCAAGTTTTCACTCAAACCTAGCATAGCACCAACGGCCGCACTGCCCGACACAATGTCAGGGGCCGGAGTTGGAATAGGATTTGCACCAAAAAACGATTTGATTAATTCCTGCAATACAATCGCGAGGCCAAAGGTGACCAGTATTTGCTCAGCATGAGACCGCTTATAAAAGTGCTTGATCAATCCACGTTCCATGACTAAGCCAATGATTAACATCATGGGAATAGCGAATAGTATGGATAAGGGGACGGCATAATCGATAATTGCGGTACCCGTGTCGCCCCACCAGATTTCTAAATAGGGCTGTTCTTTGTAAGCGTCAAAGTAAGTGATGCTCTCGTCTTTGACCTGTTTCGAAATAGTCAGCATTTGTTGAAATGAGACTGCACAAAATGCACCGAGCATGAACAATGCGCCATGGGCAAAATTGACCACACCTAATGTCCCAAAAACCAGTGTAAGACCCAGCGCGATCAGTGCATAGGCACCGCCTTTATCCAGGCCATTGAGAACTTGTATTAATATGGCATCCATCGATTTTTAACCCCAAAAAATCCCAAAAAACCAGTAAGCCACGCCATGGATATGCCGTGGCTTACGAGTGATAAAGCTTTAGACTTTATAAGGGCCTAACTCGCCGCCGAAGATAGAAGCATCGTACTCGACCTGCGAGCGCGGCACTTCCTGGACGATCTCGAGTAAATCAAACTGATTGGTGGGGTTTTGATTACCACGCACAACCAATACATCTTTAAAACACTGATGATCTTCTGCACGGTATTCAGTCGCACCATTACCCATACCATCAAACTTAAAGCCTTCAAGTTGCTTGATAACTTCTGGTGGATAAAAAGTACCTGCGTTTTCACAAGCATTGGCATATAGCAATGTCTGTACGTAACAAGTGTGAGCCGCCTGCGAAGGTGGGAAGCCATACTTTGCGCCGAATGATTTAACGAATGCCTGAGAACCCGCATCCTGCAATGCCCAGTTCCAGTTAGTAGTACCCAGAATACCCTTCAGGTTATCGCCAGCACCTTGAGCCATTAGACGAGAATATAATGGAACAATGATTTCAAATTGCTTGCCATTAACCATCTTGTCTTTCAATCCAAATTGAATTGACTGAGTCAACGAGTTAACCATGTCTTTGCCGTAATGGTTAAGGATCAGAGTATCCGCACCTGAGTTAAGAATCGGTGTTATGTATTGTGAAAAGTCACCTGCGCCAACGGGAGTTCTAACAGTCTTAACTGTTTTCCAACCCAAGCCTTCAGTGGTTTCTTTGATTGATTCTTCTTGAGTCCAGCCCCAGGTATAATCTGAGGTTAAATGGTAAGCGTTACGCTCGGTTCCCATTTCTTCTTTGAGTACTGGGCCAAGGGCGGAACCTGTCATTTTAGCGTTAAAGAAGTGACGGAAACCGTAACGACGCTTGTCTTTACCCGTGGTGTCATTCGAATGCGTAAGACCGGCCATGAAAATAACGCCCATTTCCTGAGCCAGGCCCTGTACAGCAATCGCAACACCAGAAGATGAACCACCAGAGAACATCAACACACCATCCTTTTCAATCATGCGTTTGGCCGAAGCACGAGCTGCGTCTGATTTAGTTTGGGTATCACCAGTTACATATTCAACTTTCTTGCCCAGGATACCGTTGCCTTTTAATGACATTGGTTTCATGGAGTTCATCATGCCGCCATCACCGCCACCGTTTAGATGCTCAACTGCCAATTTGTAGGCGCGCAGTTCATCGGCACCTTCATCAGCATAGGCTCCTGTTTGAGGTACGTTAAAACCCAGTTTGATAGAAGAAGCATTACCTGGACTATTACGGAAGTTATTGGCTGCCCAGGCTTCTTTGGTGAAAAACATTGGCATCGTACCGGCAGCTGCAATTGCGGCCGTCCCTTTAAGTAGATTCCTTCTTGAATGGTTTGTTGGTTTATCGTTGCTCATATAGCTATCCTCGTTCGTTTATATTGTTAATTATCAATACTTAAAAAATGACCTTATTATTTTACAGCCATCCTAAATGTAAGCGAATATCGTGCCAAACAATTAATTACCTATAAAACAGGGTGTTAAATATATAGGCCTATGTCATTCGATCAATGTGTTACTTTTCGTGACTCAAAGAAAACCGAGGGTTACCTTTGGTAACGCTCGAATAATCTGGCTGGCTAAGAACGGGCAACCATTGCAAACGTGACCTAGATGACCGGTTGCTGAGGGAAGCCTCTAGCAATACTGGCAACGACCTAATTCTGCGGTAGAGCTAGGAAATCTGAAGCTGGCAGTAGGTGACTACATAATTGAAATTTCACTCACCGTTTATCAAAGTGCGTTTGAAGCGATATGCTTGATCTGATTAAGCCCATCACCCGTTAGTTCAAATGCTTGAGCAAAGCCTCGAATATAGCGGCCTTTATGGGCGTTGATTCGGAATAAGTTGAAATCCTGGAGAGGCTCAATCACATCGATAAAGTCACCAAACCTACCTCGAAACTGTGCTATTGCCAACTGATAATGAGCGCTATCTCGTTGAACAATGACGCCTTTACCCTGCAATATTGCACGTCGTCGCGAGAACGGGTTTCGGCAGTTTGCTTCATCTTCAATGAATAGCAGACTAATGGATGCGTTTTGTTTGAGGTTGATAGTGTGTTTAGCCAGGTCACTAATGAATAAGTAATAGGCAGATTCAAACTCAACATAAGGCGTATAGCTGGCCTCGGGTTGATTGTTATCGTCGATAGTGGCTAAGTGAACTGTTTTTAAGTTAGCCAGCAGCTCGTGGATTTCGGTTTGAATGGATTCTAGATTGTATTCTTTGGTCACAATTTTTAGATGGCTGTCAGTGGACGGAGTCGTATTCTGCCATAGCCCTATGCAATTTTCAGCATTATAAATTGTCTGCTTAAACCATTTATTTATCCATTCATCTTCATCAATTGCGCACTGGCCTGGTCGTTTTCACTGGCAAGATTCATTAGTTTAATTTGTGTTTCGTAGTGGCGCGCATACTCCTTCATTCGAACCATTGAGCTAACCGTATTGACATTGCTAGCCTCCAGAGTGCCTGATGCCACTGAAAGCGAGGCATCGGCTACGGCTAAGCAAGCCATCTCGGGTTCGAAACAAGCCATCCTCACCTGAAGCACCTGGTGTCCCGATATCACCCAGTCCATAGGTAAGCATTGAGGGAGTGAGTTGATAATTGTTTTCTATCAGTCGAAATCAATTCTCTTGTCCTGCCAGCACTATCAAAATTCGAATTGTAATTAAACCGTAACAACTCACTAAGGCCATCGGTCAATATAATTTCACACTGGATCAAGATTGATTATCGCCTGTCAGTCAATCCAATGCTCGACTGCTTGTAATTTCAAAAACTCTATTGCTTTATCCCCCTGCAGCATCGCGAGTGTCGACATCATGCCTGCTTCGATACAGGTTGGGGCTGCTACGCTAACCGTATGAGCGGTGTTAGGCACAGGCCAGCCCGTTTTGGGATTAAGTACATGACTGTATCGAACACCCTCTTTCAACAAATAACGGTGAGCATCGCCACTGGTAGCTATCGCACCACGGGACAATCGAAACATCGCTACCGCATCGTTTTTGGTATTCCCTTTGCCGGTCACTAACCGTCCTACCGACCAATAACCCTGACGTCGGTTCTCACTAGTGGTGGCTAGATCACCCCCAAAGTTGATAAGAACGCTATGATCTGTTATTTGCTGCACCAGCTGGATTGATCTGTCTACCGCGTATTCCTTGCCAATACCACCTAGATCAATTTCCATCTCTGGCTTCATCGACAGTACTCCTTTTTTCCAACTGACTTTATCCCACCCCACTCGCTTGACCAATTTTTTAACCACTGCCCGTTTCGGTATATTATCACTGCCGTCAAACCGCCAGGCTTTCCTTAAAATGCCAGACGTGATGTCGAATAAACCATCACTTATATGATAAAGGTTCTCTCCAAAATCGATTAATCGAGCGGTTTCCTCATCTACCAGTATCGCCTTCCCTGAAGCATGATTGATTCGAAAAATGACATTATCGTCACGATACCGGCTGAATTTTTGTTCAATTCGTTTTGCTTCATCTGAAACAATTTTCAGTATTTGCTCTGCTAACGATTCATCGTCAACTTCCATCAACACTTCGCACGGACTCGCCATAGCAGCGAAACTGCCATGCCAGCCATCCGTTGATTTTTTAAGCTTTACGTCGTTCATATAAAAAGGTATTGATTAACCATGCCTTTCTAACTAGTGGGCATCTCTAAGAATGCTCTTTTCCCGCGATTACCGCTACAATCATTGGTTACCAAATCAATGAGTAGCTCAACTGCAGCACTATAGCGTCCAGATCCGGCGTTTGTTCATTGTCCAGCACTGAGCCATCGTTAACCGTCTGCCGGATAAATTCACCCCGCACTGAAAACTCGCTGGTATCACCAATAGGCAAACCATATTTCAATCCGACAGTAACCGTTTCTGATTCAGCCAGACGATAGTCATTACTCGCAAATTGGCGCGATACGGCACCAGTCGTGGCATCCACATCATTGCCCACGCTTAAATTATGAGTGTAAAACTCAGCAGCATCCTGTTTGTAATAACGAATATGCGGTTGTAAATAGCTCTCTTCCATTTGATAGCGATATTTCAAATCGAACGTATGCGACTTGATATCCCAGTTATCCCAGTAATATCGGTAGGAGAAATTAATAACATCCTCTTGCAAGTGGTGCGCTGTCTTGAAATACAGATTATTCCTCTGCCTCGAATCGGGTCGGTTTTCGTACACGTAAGCTCTGTTACCTGTGTTTGCCGTATCGAAGAACCCGGTTGTCGATGGCAAACCATTCGCGTCAATCACCGTCAATACCTTAAAGGCATCGTTTTGATAGCCGTCAGTTTGTCCAAAACTGTAATTGAGCTGCACTATCGTATTGCGGCTGACGATCTGGGTGATACCAAAGAGTACATCACTGATTGTTTTGTCGTCCGAAGACCCTTGCCGATTGGCGACTGATCCTTGCGTCACCATTGGCGTTAGCGCAGTCGGTATTCCGCCTTCCGGCTCGATGGTGTCATTGTTGAAACCAAAAGATGCTGTCAGGGTAGTATTGCGATTATTCAGGTCTCGTGCGTAGGCTGCACTCAAACCTAATGCCAGATAATCATATTCCTTAGACACGTTCGTACCCAAAGTCAGTCTGGATAGTCGATCTAACTCAATAGTCCAATCAGCGCCAAACGAGACACGGGTATCTAGAAACGTATCGTCGAGCGGTGTATCACCTGGCTGCACTGTGTAAGTATTATTACCCGATGGTGTGGTAAACGTTTGTGCTACTGTCGATGCATGTGCTCCGTTAGGCGATGCGCCCGTGAGTACATCAATTACTAACCTCACATCAAGTCGGCCACCATCTTCAAGGTCTTTTCCTGCATAGATGGCTGGCTCGAATGCACTCACTCTACCGTCGCTCTCGCTATAATAAAGTGTCGAAGTCTCGACATCCCAATCGACTTCCGCCGCCTGTACCCCAGGAGAAGCCACTTGTAATAACGTACAGGTCGCCAGACTCATCTGAACTTTTATCTTTTTTAGTTGCATCCGCAGCCACCTCCGCCAACACCCTGCCCACCACTACTGGCTTCTTTGCTAAAGTAGATGTGTTCATCATAAAAGTTATCGAGGAAATTAGGCACGAGTTGCATCGAATCTTTCGCCAGCAAATCTCTTTCCCAGGGTTCGACACCCATGCTGGCGCAGGATGACAACACCACAGCCATCAAACAAATTAATATTAATCGCATTATTTTTACCTCTACTGATTCTTTATTTCGGATAGAAATTGCTGAACTGCCTGCTCAAGTTTCGGCTTATCTTTCGTGCGAAACCCAATATGTGATGCAACTAAATTCCCATCACGATCAATAAGGTAACTAGTTGGCATACCTTTCAAACGATAGTCTTTCGCGCTGTCACCTGTCTGATCAAATGCAACTATAAAGTCGACTTTCACCTTTTCCAAAAAGGCTTCGGCTAACGCCCTGTTCTCATCAAGATTAATCGCGATGACTTCTAGGCCCTGATCACGATAAGTTTCGTGTAATGTCTGCATCCAGGGGAATGACTTGATACAAGGCTTGCACCACGACGCCCAAAAATCGAGATAAACCACCCGGCCTCTAAAATCTTTCAAATTCATCTCGCCAGTATTCGTCGGCAGATTAATACCCGGTGCTTTCGACACTGCGGCATTTGCCGGACTATTCAGGCTGAGAGCTAAAACAAAAATAATAGAAGACACCAAACGCATGGTTATACGGTTATACCTAAACAGTTGATTGATTTTCCGATATTAAATAATAAATCTTAAGCAAACCTTAAGATGTGGTGAAGTTAGACAATAAAAACTCAAAGACCAAAACCCCTTATCAGGCAACCATTTTTATCTGGACCATATCTATCTGGGAAAAGGCGTGCGAATGTTATTGGTAGAAGACGACTCATTATTAGGCGAAGGCTTACTGCTTGGCTTACAGCGAGACAATCAGTCGGTTAATTAGGTCGAAAATGGCGAATCTGCATTAACCGCTATGGCAAGTCCCCCTACGATGTCGTGATACTAGATATCGGCCTCGAGGTATTGAAAAAAACGCGGACGATCGGCCAACAGGTAGACAGGGCCTGCATCAGTATCAAAGATAATGGACCAGGCATGCCAAAATCTGAGCAAGACCGATTATTCGAGCGCTTCTACCCTATCGAAAATCACGACACACCCCGTTGCGGAATTGGCTTATCTATCGTCAAACGAGTCGCTGAACTGCACAAAGCCACCTTGAACATGAACACGCTAGATTCAGGCAATGGATTAAAAATAACCATTTGCGTCTTGATACCTACTAATTAGGCCCAATTTTCCCTAAAACACCATTCTCTAGCTGCTATTTTCTTTCGAGAGGCATAAAATACGCCGTCCCGTTTCAAACTGAGACTTTAGGGTGCCTCTAAAATAGTAATTTTCTTGTGGCTGTTTTTTGCTCCTGCAAAAACAGCATACATGCCATCCATGCCATCCATGGCATCCATGGCAATAAGTGCAAGAAAGCACCGCGCGGAGAACCATAGTGTACATAAAGGACATGAGGATTCGAGCACGGAGCTTATGTACAGGATGTACGGTATGTCGATTTGGCCTCGTGGTCCCTACTGTTGGTGCAGGAGCAAAAAATCGGTGAGGCCGCAATCGCGGGGAAAGTGCATTTTTAGAGGTGTTTTTAGAAATTTCATCCTAGCCGGAGGCTATAGTGGTAAACACCGAAACCACAGCTCGTAAGCCAAGATTATTTTTGCGCATCTTTATAGTGTTAATTCTTAT
Organism: Gammaproteobacteria bacterium; assembly: GCA_041688005.1. Classification (GTDB taxonomy): domain Bacteria; phylum Pseudomonadota; class Gammaproteobacteria. Next base: position 30,428 of record JBDNJA010000228.1, on the reverse strand, counting down.
GGCTGCAATAGCCGCTGGTCTTAGCTATAAAAAATATCTGCAAATTGGCGTGCTAACCACACAGGGCAGCCTTCCACCACCACCTATTAGTGTGACTGTGGCAAGCGCCGAATCGGCTGAATGGCATAAGCGCATCAAGGCTGCCGGTACTTTAGTCGCGAGTCAGGGCGTTGATTTGTCCACCGAAGTAGCCGGTATCGTCAAATCGATTCACTTTGACTCGGGTCAGGAAGTCAAAAAAGAAGCCTTATTGCTCGAGCTAAACAATCAGTCCGAACTGGCCACACTAGGGCAAGCTCAAGCCAAATTTAATTCCGATAATAGCCAGTATCAACGATTGCTTAAATTGAAGGATCAATCGTTCGTTACGCGGAATGACGTCGATACCCAAACTGCTTTGGTCGACATTTCTCAAGCACAGATTATTGTGGCTAAGGTTGCGCTTGCGAAGAAAAACATCAATGCACCCTTCTCGGGTAAGTTAGGCATACGCCTCATCGATATTGGTGAATATGTCACCCCAGGCACACCGCTAGTGACGTTGCAATCAGTCGATAAATTACTGCTTGACTTCACTCTGCCTGAAAGCAATTTTAACGATCTTGCAGTGGGACAGGACATTCGTTTTAAGGTGCGGTCTTTTGCAGACAAGTCATTCACGGCCGAAGTCAAAGCCTGGAGCCCTGTGCTTGACGAAAGCACTCGAAACATCACTATCCAGGCCGAGGTTGATAATGAAAATCGGTTGTTAACACCGGGTATGTTTGCTGAAATGGAAGTAAATAGCGCGCAAAAAATTGCCCTAGTCACGTTACCCGAAACGGCCATTTTTTATAACATCTACGGCGAGGCTGTTTATATACTGGAAAAACAGTCCCAAAGCATAGATGAGACCACAAAAGAGAATGCCAACGACGCACCCGACTACCGCCTAGCGGCTCGCCAAGTTAGGGTGGCTTATCGAAGCAATGGGCAGGTGGGTATTCTCAGTGGCATCGACGCCGGTGATTTAGCGGTAACCTCCGGTCAGCTCAAGCTCTACCCGAGCTTGCGCGTGGCGATTGTCGACGACCCGCCAGAATTTACAGCCCCCAACGTGTCAGCGAAATAACCCCTATGTTGACCGATTACTTTATCAAGAGACCAGTGTTATCACTAGTCATCAGCACGTTCATCATACTGTTGGGCGTACAGGCATTTTTTGACACTCAGGTCCGTCAATATCCCGAGCTAGAAACATCGGTGATTACCGTAACAACTGCCTATCCAGGTGCTAGCGCCGAGTTAATTCAGGGATTTATCAGCACGCCCGTTCAACAGGTAGTGTCGAGCACCAGTGGCATCGACTACGTCCGCTCGAGCAGTTCGAATAGCATTTCGACCGTCGAAGTTCACATGAAACTCGGTGTCGATCCTGATGTTGCGCTAACTGAAGTCAGCACCAAGGTATCTTCTATACGTGGCGAATTACCGGCAGAAGCAAGGGACCCTGTTATTGCGAAAAGCGATGCCAATGGCTTCGCCCTCGCCTATTACAGTTTTTATAGCGATACATTATCCGCTGTCGAAGTGACCGATTATCTATTGCGCACCATTCAACCCGCGCTATCCACTGTTAAAGGCGTTGGCGAAGCGCAAATCCTCGGTGGCAAAACTTATTCGATGCGAATCTGGATGGATCCAATCCGCATGGCTGCAGCCAAGGTATCGGCTGCCGATATCGTCAACGCGATTGGGTCTGACAACTATCAGTCAGCCGCAGGTCAAACGCGAAACAAACTGGTTCAAACCAATGTTAACGCGGTCACCGACACTGGAGACCCCGACGTTCTCAAGCGCTTTGTGGTACGAAAGTCAGGCAATAAAACCGTTCGACTCGGTGATGTTGCCGACATAGAACTCGGTGCCGAAAACTACGACAGCCTCGTCATGTTTGATGGCGTGCCTTCCATTTATATTGGCATTAACGGTACTACTGACGGCAATCCGCTCACCACAATCGAGCTCGTCACTGCTGAACTGGATAAAATGAAAACCTCATTTCCCCCTGGGCTTAAGGTTGCGATAGCCTATGACTCGACTGAATTTATTCAAGCTTCGATTGACGAGGTGATACTGACCTTAATTCAGGCATCGATTATTGTTGTTGTCATCATTTTCCTATTTTTGGGTTCAGTGCGATCCACCATGGTGCCATTAGTCACTATCCCGCTATCGATTATTGGCGTTTTGTTTTATATGCAGATATTGGGCTATTCGATCAACCTGCTGACACTGCTGGCAATGGTCATGGCGATTGGTCTTTTGGTCGACGATGCCATCCTCGTGGTGGAGAATATATATCGCCATATTGGAAAGGGGTTAAAGCCATTACAAGCGGCATTCGTCGGTGCCAGAGAAATTGCTAAACCGGTCATAGCAACCACCATCGTGTTAATTGTCGTTTACGCACCAATAGGCTTACTAGGTGGATTAACTGGTGTTTTATTCAAAGAGTTCGCCTTTACTTTGGTCGGTACGATCATTATTTCCACCATCATTGCGCTCACTCTATCCCCAATGATGTGTTCGCGCATATTAAAACCAACCGTTGCTAATAATGCTTATGCGCGGTTCATCACTAGATTATTCGACAAACTTCAACACCGTTACGAACGATTCTTAGCTGAATCATTACGTACTCGATCTGTCACTATAATCTTTGTGGTGATGGTGTTAACCATGCTCATCGCCATGTTTCAATTTATTCAAACAGAACTAGCACCAGAAGAAGATCAGGGTATTATTTTTGTATTCTCTAGGGCACCGGATCATGCGAGCCTGGACTATTTAAATAAGTACACCGCGCCTTATAATGACATTTTTCGTGACTATGAGGATGAATTTCAATCATCTTTTATGGCGAACGGCTTTGGTGGGCCAACTGTCTCATTCGCAGGAATGTTGCTCAAACCGTGGGAGCAGCGATCACTGTCATCGCAGGAAATGATCCCTACCATTCAAAAGCAACTCGACCAACAACCAGGTTTGCAAAGCTTTGCGTTCAACCCGCCTTCACTACCCGGTGCGAGTGGCAATACGCCGGTTGAATTTATCCTCAAAACGCAACAGAGTTACGATCAACTCTATGGCGTGGTGCAACAAATACTCGCCAAAGCCCGAGAGACTGGTCAATTTCATTTCATCAAAAGCGACTTCAATTTTAGCAAGCCAGAAATAAGGGTCACAGTAGACCGTGAACGTGCCCAATCCATGGGCATATCGATGCGTGAAATTGGCCAGACACTCGGCGCTATTCTGGCCGAGGGCTATGTTAGCCGCTTCAACCTGGCTGGTCGTAGTTATAAAATTATTCCACAAGCGCGACAGGCCGATCGAGAAAACGGCGCAATCTTGGGTCAATACTATGTCTACACGCCACAGGGTGAGCAAGTGAGCCTCGCGGCACTGGTAGACATTGAATACACCTCAGTGCCTGCAGAACTGGTTCAATTCCAGCAGCAAAATTCAGCCAAGATAGATGCGGTTCCCGGTGTGCCACTAAGCGAGGCATTACAAACACTACGCGACATCACTGCCGAGGTAGCACCTGCCGGATATACCTTCGACTATCAGGGGCAGTCGCGCCAGCTGATTCAAGAAGGCTCAGCATTGGTGCTGACTTTCGGTTTTGCCATTATTATTGTTTTTCTGGTGCTTGCAGCTCAATACGAAAGCTTTCGTGATCCGTTCATCATCCTAACCACGGTGCCACTCGCAATGTTCGGCGCTTTGATACCGATGTTCCTATGGGAAGTATCGATGAATATTTACAGCCAGGTGGGCCTAATAACGCTAATAGGCCTTGTCAGTAAACACGGCATTCTGATAGTCGAGTTCGCCAACGAAATACAAATCAACGAAAAACTACCACCAGGTCAGGCAGTGATCAAAGCGGCTTCGATGCGCTTACGGCCCATTCTGATGACCTCATTTTCAACCATCATTGGTATCATGCCTCTGGTGATTGCCAGCGGCGCTGGTGCCGCAAGCCGACAGGCAATTGGTATCACCATCGTATCTGGCTTTGCGATTGGTACATTGTTCACCCTGTATGTACTACCAGTGATTTATACCTATTTTGCGAAGGATCGGTATTTAGAAGCGACTGGCACATAAGCTGATAAAGTAAGCCAAAAAAATGAATCCATACAAAAAATGTAGCTTTGGGTGTCTCTAAAAATAGTGATTTTTTCGTGATCTGTTTTTTTGCTCCTGCAAAAACAGCATACATACCATTATCCAGGGCAATAAGTGCAAGGAGCCGGAGCGCAGCGGAGACAACAGCCAACGTCTGGCCCGCAGGGCGAGGGCGAAAAGCCCGAGTAACCACCGCGCGGGACTGCATGAATGCAGGAGGTAGGGCAATGCATGGAGCAATTGCCGTGAACCGGAGTGTACTTTGACCATGAGGATTCGAGCACGGAACTTAATTTACAGGATGTACGGTATGTCGATTTTTCAGGAGCATAAAATCGGTGAAGCGGCAATCGCGGAAAAAGTGCATTTTTAGAGACATTTTTAGAGACACCCATTAGTCATAACATCTTAACGAGTAGTAGTTAGTTGAAATTCGAACAAAAAAATATTATCGAAGCCTGTGGTAAAAGCGCTTTCTCACGTGGCCAGGAATACTTCAAATCGGGCCGAGTACTCTCACTCGATTACGACGCGATTAAACGTGGCGTAGAGCTCATTAGTCGCACACTGGGTAGCGGCGGTAATATCTATAATCAGACAGTATTTGTCGATTTTCAAGGCGGTTATATCGAAATCGACGGTCAATGCGACTGTCCCGTTGCCTATAATTGCAAGCACGTTGTCGCCGCCTGCCTAGAGTACAAGGCAGAAATAGAGACCCCCTCATTGCCCACCATACCGGTAGGTAAGCCAAAAATTCTGGAGCAAGGAAAAGTGTCTCGTTGGTTGGAAAATTTAACTGAATCGGCAAGCGATTATCGCTCACCAATGGCCCAGAAAACCCAGGACTGGCTGGTTTTTATTCTGAGTACTCGTCACGACAATCAAAGCTTGCTTAAGCCTCGCGAACTATCCGTTTCGATACGTGCCACGCACCAACGCAAGAACGGCAAGGGTCTGGTAAAAGGCCGTGAAATCGCATTACACAATATTGATGACCGCCATTGTGACTTTCACACGCTTCCTATCGATTGTGATATCACCGCTTTTTTGCAAACCACAACAGAATATAGTTACTGGAATACACCCGCAGCTATCCGCGGACGAGCGGGTGCATCCGCACTGACGTTAATGCTCGAGAGTGGTCGTTGCTACTGGCAAAACTCTGATGGCCCCCCCATACAAAACGGTGAACAACAGCAATTGCAGTTAGGCTGGGAAGCGCAAGAGAATGGTGATTTAGCGTTGCAACATAATCTCGCTAAGCACTGCCTATTACTCAACACTGAGCCCGTTATGTACTTAGACACACAGCAATTACATGCCGGTAGACTGGATGTACAACAATGGAGTCAAAAGCAACTCATCGAGTTAGCACAAGCACCCCAGATACCGGCTGGCGAGGCTGAAAACGTGACGCAGCAATTACTCCAAAGCTATCCCAGGCTCGCACTGCCACTTCCGGCTGAAATCGACATTCGAGACAATGAGGGCGACGTGATGAATCCTTGCCTGACACTCACTAGTGTCGAGCACATGGGACACGCGCTAGAGCACTGCTTGTTACTCGACTTTGATTACAACGGTGATCGCGTACCTGCCTTCCCATTTAATGAGCAAAGTACATTTTCCAGTCAAGGCGATTGGGTTCGGTTATACCGAAATACTTTAGCCGAAGAGCGTGCCATTAACACACTCATCGGTTATGGATTTAAACTCTGTGAGCCTATTGGCAATAAACCCCAGCCACTGAGACTGTTGCCATTGAGTGACATCAACAATATTGCCAATGGCGGCTGTTGGGCCAATTTCATCGAGCAAGGTATCGATGCTCTACGCGACGAAAATTGGCAAATTGAGATTGATGAGCAGTTCCACCTACGCTTTGAAGCCGCTGATTGGGAAGCACATATTGATGATGATGCTGATGAAAATGACAACGACTGGTTTAGCCTGCGCTTTGATTTAAAAATAGGCGATGAGAGTCTGCCTCTCGCACCTTTACTCACGCCACTGCTCGCTCTCGATCCAGCCGAACTGCCAGAAGTCATCACACTACCGATTGAACAACACCGTTATATACGATTGCCATACGAACGTATTCAACCCTTTTTGAGCACCTTACAGGAATTATTCAGTCGCCTGCCTGACGACAATGGGCGGCTACGCATATCTCGGTTTGATGCCACCAGCATCGATCAGTTAGCCGAACAAGGTGCTGCCATACGCGGGGCAGAAAACTTACGTCAACTGGCCAAACAAATGAAAAATTTCGACGGTATTAAAACCGTTGAATTACCCGCTGGGCTGAATGCCGAGTTACGCCCTTATCAACAAAGTGGTCTGAACTGGTTACAGTTTTTACGTGAATATCGCTTTGCAGGCATACTCGCCGACGATATGGGTTTAGGTAAAACCGTACAAACGTTAGCCCATCTGCTGGTAGAAAAAAATGCGGGTCGACTCGACAAACCAGCACTGGTTGTCGCGCCCACCAGCCTCATGGGTAATTGGCGGCGAGAAGCCGAACGCTTCGCACCTGCGTTGCGCGTGATTGTTTTACATGGCACAGAGCGCCACCAATTTTTTAATGATATGACTAACTGTGATTTGTTACTCACGACCTACCCGCTACTGTCACGTGACAGCGAACAATTACAGGCTCAACACTATCACAGCATTATCCTCGACGAAGCTCAGGCAATCAAAAATCCGAACACTAAAATGGCTCGACTCGTGCGACAGCTTCGCAGCGAACATCGTCTGTGCCTGACCGGTACACCAATGGAAAACCACCTCGGCGAACTTTGGTCACTATTCGACTTTTTGATGCCAGGATTTCTCGGTGACAGCAACACATTCAAAAAGCAATATCGTACCCCGATTGAAGTCCACGGTGACATTGAAAAACAACAAAAACTGGCACAACGGGTGCAACCCTTTTTATTGCGTCGCGAAAAAGATGATGTTGCCTCCGAACTTCCACCAAAGACAGAGATTCTACAAACGGTCGAGCTAGAAGGTAACCAAGCGGAACTGTACGAAAGCATTCGACTCTCGATGGACAAGCGTGTCCGTGAAGCAATCAAAACTCAGGGACTAGCGCGAAGTCATATCACCATTCTCGATGCATTGCTAAAACTACGTCAGGTGTGCTGTGATCCGCGTCTGTTGAAGCTCAATCAGGCCAAAAAAGTCACCCAGTCGGCCAAGTTATCACTGCTCATGGACCTACTGCCCGAACAGATCGAAGAAGGACGACGTATTATTTTATTCTCTCAATTCACATCGATGCTGACGTTGATCGAAGACGAACTAAAAAAATACAATATCGGATACACTAAACTCACCGGGCAAACTATCAAACGCGACGAAGCGATTCAACGCTTTCGCGAAGGAGAGGTTAATTTATTCCTAATCAGTCTAAAAGCGGGCGGCACCGGCTTAAATCTGACCGAGGCAGATACAGTCATACTCTACGACCCCTGGTGGAATCCTGCAGTCGAAGCACAGGCGATTGATCGCGCCCACCGCATCGGCCAGGATAAACCCGTATTTATTTATCGGTTAATGGTTAGCGGCAGCGTCGAAGAAAAAATGCTCGCAATGCAAGACAAGAAACGTTCACTGGCAAAAGGTATCTACTCAACAAAAAGTAAAGATGAGACACCTATGTTGGACACCCATACCTTACAAAACCTATTCTCACCTTTAGGACATCTCTAAAAACACACTTTTCGGCGTGATTGAAGACATTGACCTCGATCAAAAGTGCATCTGGAGTGCGGTCTATGAGGCTGACATAGGGTTCTTTTACACTGAAGTCACAAATCAAAGACACGACCCCATTGTTCCTCCCAAGGATGTTTTAGGTGAAAAATTGACGTCTTATGGGTATTTGTATACATTGCAAGACAATGAATACAGTTCTGGAGCATAAAACCAATGCCAACCACACCCTACACCTTTCGCATAGATAACGACTTACGAGCCGCTCTCGAACAAGAAGCGCAATACGAAGACCGACCCGCCGCACAACTAGCAAGTCGCGCTATTAAAGGCATGTTGCAAGCTAAGCAGGCTAAGCGCCAAGCCATTGAGGCTGCGTTAGTAGAAGCAGATAAAGGCACGTTTATTACACAAGAGGCGATGAATAGCTGGGTGGACAGCTGGGATGCAGACAATGAACTGCCTATACCTGAGTCGGATATTAATACCATACAACAATGAAAATTGTTTATCTAAGGAGCGCTGCGCAAGATATTACGTGGTTCAGAGGTTATTATCGCTCAGTTTTTCCCGCTGGTAGAAACAAAGCGCGTGATAGTCTTAGATCCATACAAGTATTACTGGCGGCCAATCCCTATATTGGTCATGTATCTGAGGCGCATAAAGACGTGTTGGAATTTCATATTAAGCACACGCCTTTTTCGTTGATCTACCGTGTCACCGAAACGCAAATAGAAGTGTTGCGCCTTTGGGATGAGCGACAAGGCAGCGTGTTTTAAAATAATCTGAATGTTGACGAAGCGATTCAACGCTTTCACGTAGGGGCGTTAATTTATTCCTAATCAGCCTAAAAGCAGGCGGCACCAGTTTGAATCTGACCGAAGTGGATATCGTCACCCGACCGAAAGCGTTGATTTTTGTAGGCCGGAAAAGCGAAGCGCCTTCCGGCAAACTCTCAATGCATTACTCCCTCACAACAGATTGTTACGAGTGTTTTTTTGTTTATTGGGTTGTATCTGAACCTTCGCACCTGATGGCGCCCGAGGCTTATCAGGTCTACTCATAGAAAATCGTACTCATCAAAATTCAGTCATTCGTTTCCAGCTTCCAATTAAAGATTATCAACTCTTTTGTGTAGAGTAAAGTATTTGACAAGCGAAATTCAAAATACTATAATTCGACATATGTCGAATTATAGTATTGAAAATCAAGCCAGCATGTTTAAGGCGCTAAGCAATTCGAATCGTCTTGCGTTATTCCAGCGCCTGATGGTTTGCTGTGAACCGGGCACTAAATGCAGTCCTGAGGAAGTCGTCAAATTCTGTGTCGGTGAATTAGGTGAGGGTTTAGATATTGCGCCTTCAACTCTTTCACATCATTTAAAAGAGTTGAACAGAGCTGGGCTGGTTGAAATGGCAAGACGCGGGAAGTTGGTGGAGTGTTGGATCGAGCCTACAACGTTGAAGAAACTTGGCGCTTTTTTTAGTTAGTCAGTTAGTTAATAGCATTTATTTTGAGAGGATTCAATTATGAGTGGATGTTGTACACCCAATTCAGGTTCAAATATGAATCATAAAGAGCACGATGATCACCGTCAAAATGTACGTGATGTGTATACGCAAGTAGCAAATGCAAGCAATGAGGGTGATGCACACGGAATTGAAAGTAGTTGCTGTGGCGTTTCAGATGATAGTGCCATTAACACACTTATTTCGACACGTATGGAATACAGCGAAGATGACATAGATAATGTACCAAATGGCGCAGACATGGGCTTAGGTTGTGGGAACCCACGCGCGATTGCTTCATTAAAAGCAGGTGAAGTTGCGATTGATTTGGGGGCTGGCGGTGGATTTGACTGCTTTCTAGCGTCACAAGAAGTTGGTTCAAGCGGACATGTTATTGGTGTGGATATGACGCCTGACATGCTGAGCAAGGCACGTAATAATGCCACTAAGGGGAAATATAAAAATGTCGAGTTTCGTTTGGGTGAGATTGAATATTTACCTATAGCGGACAATACTGCAGATGTCATTCTTTCAAATTGTGTTATCAATTTGTCACCGAATAAGGGTCGGGTTTTTAAAGAAGCATTTCGTGTTTTAAAACCAGGTGGCCGTTTGGCAATTTCTGATGTGGTTGCAACAGTTGAGTTACCTGAAGAGATGAAGAACGACCCGATGCTAATTGCAGGTTGCATGGGTAATGCATCATTAGTTGATGACCTGGAAGCAATGATCAAAGCAGCAGGTTTTGACAATGTAAAAATCCAACCAAAAGATGAATCTAAAGATTTTATACGCAACTGGGCACCTGCTCATAATGTGACAGACTATGTTGTTTCAGCCAGCATAGAGGGTATTAAGCCTACAGCACGGTAGGTTTGGTCGAGGAACGAAACCCAACGCGGATATTTAAATTGCTACTGGATTCAAAATGGAAGAGTTAAAATAGGGACAGTCAAAAAGGGGCTGGCGTCATTAACTCCATTTTAATGCCGGTTGTCGGGTGATCAAATGTCAGCATCTGAGCATGCAACAACAAACGCCCACCCCGGGTGCCATATAAATCATCGCCGACGATTGGTGCGGCTAAACCGTTACAGTGAGCCGCATGCACTCTCAGTTGATGAGTCCTTCCAGTCACCGGATAAAAATAGACTCGGGTTGAAACAGCGTCGTTAGAAATCACCTCCATACGCGTCACAGAAGCCTTGCCATGCTCGTAGCAAACGACCTGACGCGGTCTATCCTCAAGGTCCACTCGTAATGGCAGGTCGATTACTTTTTTGCCATGCTTAATAACTTTCGACAATACCGCTATATATCGTTTCTGTACGGTTCGGTTAATGAATTGCTTTTGCAAATATTTATGCGCCTGAGCCGTTTTCGCCGCTAGTAATAACCCCGAAGTCGACATGTCAAGACGGTGTACTAATAACGCGCCAGTCGCATCAGGGTATTGTTTTCTGAGCCAGCTCAATACCGAATGGTGTTCTTCCTTGCCAGGTATTGATAACAGGTCGGCTGGTTTATTGATGACGACAATATCAGTATCCTCATACACAATTGTCGGTTCTAAAGTTTCTCGTATTGAAACATCGTCAGACGACTCAATATCCAGTCCATTTAGCATAAAAGGCAAAATTGGATGACATTTTCCACGACAAGGTGAATATAAGTTTCCATGATGCCGAACGCCGGTGGCCGGCGGCTTACCCCACCAAAACTCGGTCAGAGCTAGGGGTTTCAGTTGATGGTTAAATGCAAACTGCAATAGTTTTGGGGCTGCGCAATCGCCTGTGCCGCTGGGTGGTTTTTTTCCATCGAACAATGACTGGATAGAACAAACTTCACCCAGACTATTTTTGAGTTGATAGGTATCAAATACCTGATCATGAAGTCGCTGTGACAGATCTCTTCGCTGTTTTTTTAACTGAGTGATTCTATCTCGATGATCTTGGTCGATCTTTGCATTAGCCTGATCTAGCAAGGCCTGTGACTGCAACTTCAACTGTAAGTACGCTCGTTTATCTTGCTGGCTGAACAGTGCAAGCGGCTTCATTTTTTGAGTGGTGTCAGCATCAAACTCTAGTTTTTCTTTTATTTGAATTCTTTGTTGCTTTCTTTGTTCTTTATGGCTTTTATGCAACGCCTTCAAGCCGATCAAAGCCATGCTTTGCTGCTGTTCAAGACAATTATAATCAGCGCTTGCAGTGAGGTAGTCTGGGCAATGAGTTTGCTGCTCAATCGTTGTGGTTAAGCCGTTTACCGTTATCGCCCCATCATCCAAAAATAACTGTTGTTGATCAATATCAAACACGGGAGGTACAAAACCAGCGGCTTGCCACTGCTGATTTAACATGCCTGAAAAACTCGATAGAAAGCCAATTTTTCCCGCTTGATCTAACACCACTAACACACCAAACATCTTACCTACATCAAACTCTGGATATGCCTGTCGAAGCTTTTTTTTGAGCATTTCGGTAGCGGTTATTGCGAGTGGATGCGGGTTATTTTCAAATGGATTACGCAGTCGAGCAGGCGTATCGGTGGTGGTCGGCTGAGGTGAAAAATACTGTAAACAATCCATGTTTAAAATTCAGCTGACTCAGTTTTGTTGTCAGTCTCACTAGCGCTAGGCTGATTAGGACTAGACTGACTAATTCCGCGCTTATCACGAACCACCATCTGTCCATTTTTGAGCACTTTGGTTTCGAATAAATCGATAGCCTTTATCAAGTCACTCAGCTTTTTGTAACCATAGTTACGCGCATCAATCGATGCTTGATTAGAAATGATCGAACCGACTCGTGCCACTGATGCCCAATCGTCATCATCCTGATCACTGTCGATCGCAACTCTAAGCAAGTTGATTAACTTGGTATTACCTTTCAAACCTTTTGCTGAGATTTTCTTCGAAGGATTTACCTTTTCTTTATCACTTTTTTCCTTATCATTTTTTTCTTTCTCTGGCTTTTCTTCATCAACATAGAGAAAGCGAGAGCAGGCATTTACAAATGGGTCTGGGGCTTTGCGTTCTCCAAATCCATAGACAATTTTTCCTTCCGATAAAATACGCATCACCAACGGCGTGAAGTCACAATCAGACGACACGATACAAAAAGCATCAATATTTTTGGTATACAGAATATCCATCGCATCGATTGTCATCGCCATATCCGTGGCATTCTTACCTTTAATCAGGTCGAACTGTTGAATCGGTTGGATCGCATACTCATGCAAGTTTTCTTCCCAACCTTTCATCGCCGGACTTTTCCAGTTGCCATAGGCTTTTCTGATACTCACCACACCGTACTTGGCTAACTCGGTAAGTATTTTTTCAATTTTCTTTGCCGGTGCATTGTCGGCATCGATGAACATCGCAATCTTATGATTTGCATCTTCCATTTACTTATCCTTTGTTTTAAGAGCCTGTTTTAGCTGCCGGCTTTCGCTCTGAAATTTTATCTAGTATCAAAAGTTTTTGTTCGCGAGACATAATCATCCACTCGCGTATTTCGTCAATATTTCTATAGCAACCATCACAGAAATCGCTACCACTAAACTGACACACTCTCACGCAAGGTGACGGCACCGAATGATCTATTTCTGGACGCTTTCTTTTGCGCCGCGATGGGGGGCGCGTGCGGGTTGATTCTTCGGTCATACTATTTTTCTCATTAATTGGTGATCATTAATTGGTGATCATTAAGTGGTTTGGTTGTCGCGAAGATAGGCGCTTTCGCCTAACAACCATTGCCTAAAAGCGACCACCTTTTTGCTAGCTGACTTTTGCTTGCTGGTAACAAAATGATAGGACAACCGAACGGGCAACCTGGTTTCAAATGGTTGTACCAGGCGCCCAGCTTCAATATCACCAGCCGCTGCGACACTGGAAACTAAAGCGATACCCTGACCTTCAAGCGCTGCTTCAATCATCATTTCATTTTGATTAAAGAATATGCCGTGACTCGCATCAACACCTTCAACACTGGCTGCCGCCAGCCACATCGTCCAATCAGGCCAGCTAGGATCAAACTCATCGAATTCACCGTGGAGTAGCGTTTGATGGCGAATGTCAGAAAGCTGGCGTAACCCCGTGCCCTGGTTGACCAGACCTGGGCTACAGACCGGAATTAAGTCAAACGAATAGAGGAAAATAGATTCCAGCTCTGGAAATTTTTCGATTCCAAATCGGATGCCGACATCAATATCGTCGTATACAAAATCAACCAGTCGTGTCGAGGCATCGATGCGTACATCAATGTCTGGGTATAAGGCATGAAATTTACATAGCCTTGGAATCAACCACTTCGATACAAATGTCGGCGCCGACGAAATTGTCAACGGCCCATCACCACTTAACTTACGTACTGACTGAACAGCGTCGGAGAGACTGGCAAAACCGTCGCTTATTAGCGGCAAACAGAGTTGACCTGCATCGGTTAAAACGATGGTTCTATTTCGACGCTTAAACAGCTTAATATCGAGAAATTCTTCCAAAGTCCGAATTTGTTGGCTGATAGCACCAGGTGTCACATTGAGTTCATCAGCCGCCTTACTAAAGCTTAAATGACGCCCAGAACTTTCGAAAGCTCGGAGAGAATTGAGTGGCGGTAACCTTACAGAATGCATTAGTTTATCTAAACAATAATTGAAATTATATCGATTGTTTTAACCCTATACTAGCCATATATTCTCATTCGAGCAACAAATTCGCTAACGTGAATAGAGAGGATTTCTAACATGAATTTACTAAACTTTACAATCGCATTCGTAGTTGATGGTGCCACCGGGAGCCACATGGTTCAAACAGACTATAGCGCTCATCAAACAGATCATAACAATGCTGCAGTAGCTCAAAGGCACGGCAGCCACTTAAAGTTCTTACCGCATGGTTTTACCGCTATATCGAGCCTTGCTCAAGAAATGATAACCGCTTATAAGGAGAGAGTTCAAGGTCAAAAAGACATGGCTCATCTATTACAGTTTAGCCATCATAAATTGAGAGACATCGGATTAACCCATGACGATCTGGTTAATTTAAAGTCAGGACTAATATCTCTTGAGGCGCTAAATATGAAACGACGTGAATATCACGGGTAACGTCAAACTGTAACTTAACAAACCAGTTACATCCAGGATCAAAGCACTTCATTTAACTGCCGAAAACCAGGGTTTTTATGAGCAATCATCTTGTGGCTAGCCTCATCATGGAAGTAATGGGGCTCATTTGAACGCCTCGTTACTTTTTTGTAACATCACGTATCCAGGACTCGATTAAGTATCGTGCAATCGAGTCCCGACGTGGCAGGCAATAATTGTCGTTATCATCACCCCACTCCCCAAAAGACCTTAATTGTTCAACCGTAAACCAGCCTGCCTCTTCTATTTCGACACCATCAATCGTAATGTCAGTTGTGGTTGCCTGCGCTCGAAAGCCCAGCATAATCGATGATGGAAATGGCCAGGGTTGTGATGCCTGATAGATCACTTTGCCGACTCTTATACCCGCCTCTTCGAAGGCTTCGCGTGCCACCGTCTCTTCCAGACTTTCGGATGGATCGACAAATCCAGCTAAGGTTGACATCATTCGGTTTGGAAATTTTGCATTCCTGCCCAATAAGCAACGTGGTTGATCGGGATTAGAATAGTCTTCGATGAGCATTATCACGGCTGGGTCAGTTCGCGGAAAGGCTAAGTGCCCGCAGCTTTCATTGCTACAGTGTTTCGCATGGCCGCCTTGCTTTTGAATCGTTGGCGCGCCACAGCGGCTACAAAATAAACTATTCCGATGCCAAAAAAGCAAACCTCGAGCGTAGGCCAATACCGCAGCATCTTGAGCATTCAACAAGCAGCCTAGCTCTCTTACATCGATAAATTGATGGTCATCATGGTTAAGATTTGCTTGCCCTTCAAAATATACCTCGATACTGGTTTCGATTTCGGCTGCAAACAAAGGTGTGGTTTTATTCAATCCGAGGAAAACTACTTTGTCAGTATCATTCGTTAAGGCTTTAATATCCTGACGTGAATGGTAAAGAGCAACCGGTGCCTGATCGCGATCCCAGTGCATTAGATTCTTGTCATTTTGTAATAGCATAATCTGGCAATCAGGATGCCCCCATTGCTGGGCCAGCCAGTCGGGTGACTTTCGCAGGTCGCTTGCGCGGTCTAGCACTAGACCCTGATAATATATTTGATCGATATTCAATACGAGTACCCTGAACAATTAAAACGATGGCCAAAAATGTAAGCCTTAAGTATGACAGAGAGGATTACGATTAGATGAAGTTAATTCTTATTGACGACTTTGAGCATTAATTGCTTCAATCAAATGACACCACTCTCCGATAGCTCAGCTATGGCTTCACTCGACAACCCTAACAATTCCCCCAACACCTGCTGATTGTGTTCACCCAGTGTTGGGCCAGGCCAACGCGTAGCGCCAGGTGTTTTATTTAACTTCGGTAATATGGCAGGAATTTTTAGCGGCTGGCCGTTAATTTCTACCGTCTCGAACAGTTCGCGAGCGTTAAAGTGCTCGTCGTTTATCATATCTTCGACATTGTAAATGGGACCACCTGGCACTCTGCTCTCATTCAATGAATTTAAAATTGATTCTGAATCATTTTGTGCACACCAACCGGATAATGCCAGGTCTATCTCAGCCTCGTGTTCCACTCGACCTAGATTCGAGGCTAGCGCCGGATCACTCGCCATGTCTGGGTAACCAGCGGCTATCATTAAGCGTTGAAATATCGAATCACCGTTGCCACCAATGACAACAAATTTACCGTCCCGACAGCGATAAGTATTGGTCGGCACAATGCCGGTTACCGTGCTGCCAGATGGCTCGCGAATTACGCCTGCGCCGTCATATTCAGGAATTACCGCTTCCATTAAGTTAAACATCGACTCATATAGAGCAACATCAACTACCTGACCGCTGCCACTTTTTTTTTGCTCTAGTAAGGCAATGCAAATACCCAGCGCCGCATGAATGCCCGAAATAGTATCGCCAATGCTCAGATTAGGCCGAACTGGCGCCTGGTTCGGATGACCATTCACATACCTAAATCCGCTCATGCCTTCACAAACTGAGGCAAAGCCCGGCTTGCTAGAGTAAGGCCCTGTCTGGCCATAACCCGAGATTCGAGCATAAACCAACCTAGGGTTTGATTGCTTAAACTCATCCGGCCCTATGCCCCACTTTTCTACGACACCGGGCCTGAAGTTTTCAATCACAACATCGGCACTTTCGATTAAATGTTTAACCAGTTCGATACCTTTGGGCGTTTTTAAATCGATAGTGACTGACTTTTTGTTTCTCGCCAGTGAATGCCACCAAAGCGATGTACCTTCTTTGACTTCACGCCAGTTACGGATCGGGTCACCACCCTTGGGCGGTTCTATTTTGATCACTTCTGCCCCAAAATATCCCAGCATACATCCGGCAAATGGGCCGGCCAGTAACTGGCCGAGTTCGATCACTCTATAACCGGATAACGGTCCTGATGAATCCATTTTAATTTCTCATGCTCAAAGCTTATTGGTAATGTTTATAGGTAATGTTTATAGGTAACGTTTGTAGGTAATGGTAACGAGTCTACTTTAGCGTAAACAAGTTCATAGCAATATATTTCATCCGCTCCCAACTGGCACCATACACAGTGACAAGAGGACTTATTAACTCCTCATTGTTACGATATAATATGCGGCTTTTGTTACCCTTTTCAGCAGGAATTTATTAGTCATGCAATCAACGACTAGCTTCAACGAGCCCGACGTTTCACTGAGTGTCCGTGATGTATTGGGCATTGACTCCGACATGCAAGTAAAGGCGTTTTCAGACAAGGTTGATTATGTACCCGATGTCGATCCGGCTTACCGCTTTAACGCCGAAGTCACGTTGGCGATTCTAGCCGGCTTTACTCACAACCGGCGGGTAATGTTGCAAGGATTACATGGCACCGGAAAATCGACCCATATCGAACAAATAGCAGCCCGCCTTAACTGGCCTTGCATGCGCGTCAACCTCGATGGACATATCAGTCGACTCGATTTGGTCGGTAAAGATACCATCGTGATTCGAGACGGCCAGCAAATCACTGAATTCCAGGAAGGTATCGTACCCTGGTCTATCCAACGTCCGATGGCGCTCATTTTTGATGAATACGATGCCGGTCGTGCCGATGTTATGTTCGTTATTCAACGTCTGCTTGAGCGCGACGGCAAGTTTGCACTCATCGATCAAAACCGAGTGATCACTCCTCACCCGTTCTTCCGATTGTTTGCCACCGCCAATACCGTTGGCCTTGGCAATTCCACCGGTTTGTATCATGGCACGCAATTACTCAACCACGGCCAAATCGATCGCTGGAATATTGTCGCGACGCTCAATTATCTACCCGAACAAGAAGAGATGGCCATCGTACAGTCTCGTGTGCCACAGTTCGAAGATGCCAAATTACTCAAGTCGATGGTGGCAATGGCAACTCTCACCCGTGAGGGTTTTGTAGTCGGCGACCTATCCACTTTAATGTCGCCACGTACGGTTATCTCCTGGGCCGAAAACAGCCTTATTTTCAATGATCACATATTGGCATTCCGCTTGTCGTTTTTGAACAAATGCGAAGAAGACGAGCACCCGATTGTGGCTGAATATTTCCAGCGCTGCTTCAACCAGGAGCTGGATGCCTCCTATCTGCATCTACATGAAAGCAGCGTTGTATAATCAGCTAACATTATGAGATTTAACCACCAACAGCAACAACACGTAGAAGAGCTATGTGGCGCGTCGATACGAGCGCTGACCGGCTTGCCAGGTTTGTGCCATCGAGGCAGGACCCTTTTCCTTGACGGCAAAAAGGTCAATACCAACGCGCCTCATCTGCAAACCGATGTACTCGAGCAGGATTTCCGCTCGCATCGCGGTATCGCAGACAGTATTGCGCTGCGGTTGCAACATAGTGACGAGCAACTGCATCAATCACTCTGTCCGCCCTCGCCTATTGCGCGGTTAATATTCGACATGCTCGAGCAATTACGCGTCGAATCACAAGTGTCCGACCAGCACCCTGGCGTTAAGGAAAACCTACTTTATCGTTTCCAACAATGGAGCCTTAAATTCCATTATGAAGACTATACCGAAACACACTTAGGATTGCTCATTTTCACCGTCGCACAAGCGACCTGGTCACGTTTAACTGGTCTTCCTACTTTAGAAGAAATCGACGACGTGATCGAATCGACACGCGCTAGCCTGTCGCCAGTCATTGGCAGCGATTTACTCGGCTTGCGTAAAAATCGACACAATCAATCGGCTTATGCCGTACATGCATTATCGATTGCAAAACTGATTGATGAATCGTTACATGTAGGTGACAAGGAACGAGCGTTAAATCTGGCCGAACAAGAAGACACCGAAAAAGCACTCAGCCGAATTGCCCTGTCTACCGATTTTTCAGATGAAACTGAAGATGCCAACATCGCTTCAATCACCACCGGCACCAGCAACGTTTTATCCGACAACCCGACTGGCTATCGAGTATTTACCGAAGCATACGACCAGGAATACAAAGCATCTTCAAAAATTCGTGATGTCGAAATCATCGAGTTTCGTGATCAGCTCGACCTTATGATAAAGGCTCAGGGTATCAATATCCCCAGACTAGCTCGACAGATTTCCGACCTCCTAGCCCAACCAGGCCGTGACGGTTGGCAGTTTGGAGAAGAAGAAGGCGTGATAGATGGTCGACGTTTATCGCAGGTCATTTCATCGCCATCCGAGCGACGCATCTTCCGTAAAGACCGCTATCGATTAAAAAACGATTGCCTTGTTTCTTTCTTAATCGACTGCTCTGGATCGATGAAACAATATATCGAATCAATCGCGATGATGGTCGATATCTTTGGACGAGCGCTCGATCAGGCTGAAATTTCCAGTGAGATACTCGGTTTCACCACCGGCAAATGGAACGGTGGCCGTGCATTAAAAGACTGGATAGCACAAGGCCGCCCGAAAAATCCCGGGCGCCTAGCCGAACGAAGTCATTTTATCTTTAAAAATGCTAATACCGGTTGGCGTAAATCGCGGCGTGATATCGCAGCCCTTTTAAAATCACCTTATTTTCGTGAAGGTGTCGATGGCGAAGCGGTTGACTGGGCATGCCAGCGCATGCGTAAGCATGGTGAACAACGCAAAATATTAATCGTCATCTCCGATGGCAGCCCAATGGATGCGGCTACCCATCAGGCGAATGACGAGTATTATCTCGATAACCATTTAAAGCAGACCGTCGAACGAAATGAAGCTGAATCTAATATCGAAATCTACGGGCTGGGTGTCGGGTTGAGCCTTACCCCCTACTATCGCCACAGCCTCGCAATAGACTTAAGCGAATCCTTGAGTAACACCGTGTTTCAGCAAATATTGCTAATGATAGCGCATGCTCAAAGGCGCTAGCCTGAGCGACTCTACCTGCGGTGGGACAGGGATGGTTTACAGTTACATTAACGAGACCTCATACCTTCAGGTTTATTAAACCATTACAATCAATTAAGGTCTAGCCATATTGATAACGCTTGGCGATCACCAGTCTCCACCTTTACTCATGATTTTGTAATCATATCTGATGGCAAATAATAGCACGGTCGTAGCCAGCAACATCGCACCACCAAGCGATTGCCATTTATTGAATGATGGCATCCGAGTATTGAGCCGACTACTGGCCAAGAGTAAAAATGCCACAGGCATTAATATCCGCTTTACGGATCAAAGGCGATCAAAAAGAAAAGTGGATGCTAATAGTGGAGCACTACAGGAACTTAATGCTAAAAATAATCGTAACTATTCAGCATCTTCCTCAAAAAAACTCGGCAATTTCCCTTCATATAGCAATTTTAGTGCTTCGCTTGCAGTGACTCCGTGCTTGCGGCAGGTTGATATATAACCGCGAGTTACACAGAAGTTTTCAGCTCCTTTCATAGAGCGAAAGCAACCTGATATTTTCTGCTGAACCTTGGTCATGCGAATGTCGTTCTCACCACGATTATTGGTGAAAGGAACTTCGAGTACAACCATGAAGCGCAGTACATCATCCTCAAATTTGCGTAACCCCTCCAACAAATTTCGGGATTTTGTTCGCTTCATGCGGCCACGTTGGCTGATTGGCCGTTGCTCTTCATTGGGGGGTGGCGATTCGATATCGCCTTTCGTCAGAATACCTCTGTATCTGCGCCGGTAATACTTACTTTTTTCGGGTGACAGTAACCCACCCTGCATCTCAACCGCTAGATTTATGGCTAGCAGCAAGGCTTTCATCTTTTTGGCCCAATCCTGATTATCTTGCTCAAAGGCTCTTTCCAATTCACGTAAGTGATGAGCATTACACAATGAATGTTCACATTTATTAAAGGTGTAATATGGTTTCCAATGATCGTGACAAAGTATCCCTCGATAGGGCGGAATCACACCAGCGTGATCCATTGCTTCGGTGGCGCGTTTGCGATGGGCGCTGTAATGTGTCCACAATGGTGTAGAAGCGCAATGTAGCCAGTGGCGGGTTCCATTGATGTTCACCCCAGTTTCGTCAACATGAAGTACAGCACTGCTCTGTAGTTTTTTTCGAATGATATCGGCAGCACCCGATTTAATAACGCGGGCAGCGGCATCGACATTGAAGCTGACAATCGAACCCGTGCTCAAAGGAATGCCTAATTGATCCTTGAAGTAATCCTGAATGCGCTTGTACGGTAGCAGTTGAAATTGCGACAAATAAACCGAGTGCGCCTTAATTTGGTGTCCGTATTGAATGGGTCGGGTGATGTTCTCAGGAAAAGTTGCAACGAAGCGTTGTCCACTATCGTTCATCAAAACCTGCGCTCGGTATTCGGTGATAATCCGTGAGAACTTTATATCCACCACTTGGCGTGCCTCAAAGCCAGCATCCTGATAGCGTCCTTTCGGCAAAGAGCGCCTATCAATAGGAAGGATCGTAATGCCAATCGGGATCGTCATAAGGTTGCAAGGTGCTTCCTTCGTGGCCTGTCTGCCCTCCAGGCTTTTTGCCCGTCTTTTGACGCGTAGGTTTAATTCGGTTCAGATCAGTGGCGGGGGGCTTACTGCTATTGCTACTATTGAGATTTAGCCGGTTTGCGAGCAGCGAGACAACTAAAATTAACGTCTCGATGGAGGCCTTAAGCGCAGGTGACAAGGAATCATCCAGAGCGAGTTGGACACGTGTTGTGTCCAGCGCTTGCTGGATATTGATGCCTTCTACGGATACGGTGGGTTTGGATTTACTAGCCATGCAGCTATTATCGCATGGGTTTTTGGAGGCTCATTTATAGGCCTTAATCTGCCTTTAGCGAAGAAATTATGTTTGGCCGGTAGCCGGAGTTGAATTAAGATGCCCTGACGCTGTACAGGCAATCTAATGACGTTTATGGAGGAATCTTACATCGGTTGAGAAATACAGTGAAACAGGGTCAATTCCACGTAAAAACCTGTCAAGCTATATTTTCATTATTTTGCTGAATAGTTACAAAAATAATTTGCCAGATTATAGTAATGCCCGACATTGATAAATACCTTTAGTGATTAAACTATTAAAACCACAACGTTTACTCTAAACCTATGACCTATGACCTATGATCTTCTAAAATCATATCAGCCCCTTTCTCTGCAATCATAATAGTCGGTGCATTGGTATTACCCGAGACTAAGAACGGCATAATAGAAGTATCGCACACGCGCAAGTTGTCTATGCCATGCACTGCAAGGCGAGTATTAACTACGCTGTTGGTGGTATCTTTTCCCATTCGACAAGTGCAAGAGGGGTGAAATACCGTCCAAGCGTAATCTTTAATATCTTGTATCAGTTGCTCGTCAGTTTGGCACTCTACTCCTGGCCGCACTTCCTGAGTTATCACTGTTTGAAAAGCTTTAGTTTGCGCTAATTTGCGCATGAGCTTAGACCCCTTGAGCATCAGTGTTATATCATCGGGATGGGATAAATAATTAGGGTCTATCACCGGTGCTGCAAAAGGATCATTACTAGCCAGCGTTATCTGCCCCTCAGATTTCACTCGACAATTGGAGTAACCAATTAAAAAGGCTGAAAAAGGGTCAGGGTTCATTAACGGCCGGTTTTTTTCAGGTGCTTTGGTGTAACTGACAGGGGAGAAGTACAACTGCAAATCTGGCTGTGTTGTATCAATACTATTCTCATTATAATTATCAGCATCAGAGCTGACAAAACCACCGCCTTGGTTGACGCTTAGCCTGCAAGGCCCTTTGCGCATTGTTATATATTTAAGCCCTGCCCAGAATTTACCAAAGCTGCTGTGTAATTCATCATTCAAAGTGGGTTGATTACATTTGTATAAAAAATCGACTCCTAAGTGATCTTGTAAATGTTGGCCAATATGCGGACTATCATGAATTAGCTCAATATTATGCTGTTGTAAATGATCCTTGGGGCCGATGCCTGAAAGCATTAATAGTTGCGGCGATTGCACCGCACCAGCGCTGCAAATCACTTCTTTACGAGCAAATATTTTTGTTAGCTTCCCTTTGTGTGAATACTCAACCCCAATAGCCTTTTTGCCATCAAACAAAATACGCGTAACATGAGCGCGGCAAATAATGGTTAAATTTTTGCGCTTTTTAACTGGGTGTAAATAAGCTTTGGCCGCAGACATACGAAAGCCATTTTTGGTATTTTGCTGATAGCGGCCAATACCTTGCTGTTGCTTGCCATTAAAGTCGCTGTTGTACTCAATACCGAGCTCTTGACCGGCGGCTATCCAAGTTTCTGTCATTGGATGCATGTCAGCGCTAACATCAGAGATATACCAAGGGCCTGATTTGCCGCGGTATTTTGCATCACCGCTTTGCGCTGTTTCAGATTTTTTAAAATAAGGCAGTACTTCTTCATAACTCCAACCGCTGTTACCCAATGCTGCCCAATCATCGTAATCTTTTTTATTACCGCGAATGTGCACCATAGCGTTGATAGCGCTTGAGCCACCTAATACTTTGCCCCTTGGCCAGTAACTAGTTTTGTTATTTAGGCCAGCTTGCGGCACGGTTTCAAACATCCAGTTAACCGCTTTTTGATAGTAAGTTTTACCGTAACCAATCGGCACCTGTATCCAAAACCGAGCATCAGAGCCGCCTGCTTCAAGTACGCACACATTATGCTTGCCTGATTCACTTAAACGATTCGCTAATACACACCCTGCAGAGCCTGCACCAATGATCAAAAAGTCGAAATTAGTTTGCTGATCTACCATTGTTACTCCAATAGTATATATAGAATATAGAATTATTTTTTAAGAAGAACACGTTAGATAACCCATTAACCGCTACATATTGAGTTTATCTCGCAAGCGATAATAGGCGACAGAGGGCGCTAAAAACCAAGGGTTGCCTGAATACAGAGGGCGAGTTTGAAATTTGATTTCACTAAATGCACTAGCATCTTGAAGGCTTTTACCTTCAGCACTTTTCCCTTGAGTGCTTTCCCCTTTAATACAAGCTAAAACTTGATGACCGAGCTTCATCCCTAAGTAGCTGGCCATACCCACGCCTGCGCCACAATATCCCATCGCGTAATGTTTACCTTGCTGTTGACCAATATGGGGTAACTCATCAAAAGTATAAGCAACTTTACCTGACCAACTATGGCTGACTTTAAAGTCGACTAAAGAGGGTAGTAAACGATCTAATTCTGCTTTTAATAACGGCGCACTATCAACGGGATCAATCTCTGCGCTTGAAACTCGACCGCCAAAGATTACTCGCTTACCATCAGCAGATTTACGATAGTAATGTACTACTTTGCGACTATCACTGATGATGCACTGGCTAGGTAGTAATTGGCTAATAATATCTGGATCTATCTCTTGCGTTGCTATCATGTAACTGCCAATAGGAATCACTCTTTTTTGCAGCCAAGCATTGTTGTTTTCGATAAATGCGTTATCAGAATAGCCGTTAGTAGCAACCACTACTTGGCTCGCACTCACAGCTCCTAGCTTAGTTGAAACTTGATAAGCGCTGCCTGTTCTGCCATCGCCATCGATTTTTAATACTGGGCAATAGCCGATAGTTAGCGCACCAGCTTGATTGACTAAACTCAGCAATTGCTGGTGGTATTTAGCAGGATGCAAGCTTGCGTGTTCGGGGAAAAAAGCACCACCAACATATTCATCGGTATCTATATAACGGTGCTGATCAGCTTTATCGATCAACAGAGCACCTGTTTTAAATTCATCATATTCAGCTTCAATACTGCATTTTAACTTCTCCAGAGCGCTGCTGTTATGTGCCGCGTGAAAGCGTCCGCAACGAGCAAAATCGCAAGCGAGCTGTTCTTGAGTAATAAAAGATTCTATCCAGTTAAGTGACGCTTGCCCTTCGCGATGAATACGAAGTGCCAAATCTTTAGAATGGCGTTTGGTCAACATATCAACGGTAGGCTTAACGCTACGACTTATTTGCCCGCCGTTGCGAGAGCTACAACCAAACCCTAACGCTTGAGCATCCAGCACTAACACACTTTTACCGGCTCTTGCCGCAACCAGTGCAGCATGCAAACCGGTATAACCAGAACCGACTACTAGCACATCAACAGATTTAGGTAAATCGACCAGTAATTCACCTGTTCGAGGTACATCCATCCACCACCAAGGATCCGTACTTAACTGCTGTGCGCTCATCTATCAATCTCCTTATTATTAGTTATATATGGCTAAAGTAACAAATACCCAAAACACTGATTAAGTTTGTAGTTATAACTTAATCGTCAAACTCTTAACTCTAGTATAAGCCTCTAGTGCTGTTAAGCCCTTTTCGCGACCAAAGCCCGATTTCTTATTGCCGCCAAAAGGTGTCGATACACCTCCTGCATAATACTGGTTGACGGTAATCACACCTGCATCTAGATCCCTAGCCATTTTCAGTGCGCTACTGATATCACGGCTATATACACAAGCGGCCAAACCAAAATCAGTGCCGTTAGCGAAGCTCAGTGCTTGCTCTGCACTATCAACAATTTGCACTGCCAATACCGGCCCAAATATTTCTTGCTGAACAATAGAATCTCCTAATTGCACATCATCAATAATAGTAGGCTCATAAAACCAGCCGTTACCGGTCAGCGGATCGCCAATGGCGTTGCCACCCATGATGATATCTAAGCCGCGAGCACGGGCGTTATCCACAAAAGCGCTAATTTTTTGCAGCTGTGCGGTGCTGTTTATTGAGCCGATATCAGGGCTGCGCAAAGCATGACCTAACACTAACATACGTGCTTTACTCATGAACTTAGCTAAAAATTCTTGATGTACAGATCTGTCGATAATTAGACGAGAACCCGCCGAGCAAACTTGCCCAGAATTCTCATAAATAGCCATGACAAAATCTTCAGCGGCAGCATCTATATCGGCATCTGCCAAAACGATAGCGGGGGATTTACCACCGAGCTCTAAAGTAAGACTTGCGATGTTTTTAGCCGCCATCTCCATCACTTTTGAACCGGTAGCTACTGAGCCTGTAAACGTAATATGACGTACATCATTATGCTGGCAAAGCGTTGAGCCAAGTTCGCCTCCATAGCCTGTCACGACATTACAAACGCCTGCCGGTAATCCTGCTTGATGCATAAGCTGTGCAACCATCAATGCGCTAACCGAAGTCGTTTCAGCAGGTTTAACTACCGCGGTGCAACCCGCAGCTAAAGCAGGAGCTACGCCGCGCATCATGGTCGATATCGGAAAATTCCATGGAATTATGTGTGCGGTAACACCAACTGGCTCAATCAAATTCATCGATAGGAAATCAGGCCCTAGCGGAATTGTTCGCCCTTCTAATTTGTCAGCAGCGCCGGCGTAATAGTGCAAATATTTTTGTACTGAACCGATATCAGATTGTGCATCGATTAACGATTTACCACTATCTAACGCTTCAACCACCGCTAGTTTTTCACTGTGCTGTGCGATTAAGTCTGCGCTATCACGTAAAATTTTCGCCCGTGCGGCAGGGGCGGTATCACACCATTGACTAAAGGCTTGTTGGGCACTATTAATCGCCTGTTCAGCGTCTGCTGCTTTGCCCGCACTAATGTGATGCCAAATTTCACTATTGCCTGGATCATAGCTGGCGATTTTTTCATTGGTATTATCGACATTAGCAGTGAATGATCCATCGATAAAATGCGTATCAGGAATATCTTTTAAAGGCACGCCATCAAGGACTTGTTGCGCAAGTGTCGACATAATTACCGCTCCCATTCGCTGCATTGATACAGGCTTTTGTTTAACCAAGAATCACGAATATTAACACCCCAACCCGGCCCTTGTGGAATTTGTACTTTGCCACCTTTCGCGACTGGGAAGTCACCGTAAATACCATACTGCCATGGATAGTAATCGGCCTCTTCAATAGAGAACTCAACATAAGGGCCAGCGTTTTCAATCGCACCCATTAAGTGCAGCGTGAAGATAGTCACCAATGACATATTAGCGGCATGTGGGGTAATGATTTTACCGGTTTTTTGCGCCATATCGACCACGCGCATGGTGCGCTCTATTCCGCCCATATAACAAATATCAGGTTGGTAAATGTCGACGGTATCCTCATCAATCATTTTTTTCCATAACGCTAAATTGTTATCTTGCTCGCCACCTGTGACATTTAGAGTCAGCGCATCAGTCACTTGTTTCGTCCACTCGTATTCCCAATAAGGGCAGGGCTCTTCAAAATGGTTTATACCGTTATCTTCTAATAACTTGCCTACTTCTATCGCAGTTTTTGGTCGATAGCAGCTGTTGCCGTCGACTAGTAGCTCAACATCATCGCCTAAGGTTTTGCGTACTGCTGTCACTATCTCTTCTGTGCGTCCTGGCCACTCATCTTGATTACGACCACATTCAGCACCGATGCGAAACTTAAATGCATCATAACCGTGAATATCACGTAATCTAGCAAAGCGATCAGCTTCTTGCTGGCCGGTTATGTCACGCTTCATGCTTGAGGCATATACTCGAATTGGCTTAGGCGTACCGCCAAGTAATTCACAAACTGATTTGTTTTCAAGCTTGCCGTGTAAATCCCAAATAGCGGTATCAACACCCCCTACAGCGCGGCACACATAAGAGCCTGGGAATTTATGCTCGCGCTCAAATACTACATCAAACACATCACCAATCCTCGTTAAATCACTGATATCACGTCCTAAAACCCAAGGAGCTACTTGGCGATGTAATACGGTGCAGCTGATGTCTGAATGGTAGGTAGAGACTTGCCCCCAACCTTGGTGCCCCGTGTCGGTGGTGACTCTAACGAGACCCAGATCAGTGGTTGTAAAAGTTTCTATCTTCGAAATTTTCATTTATTCACTCCTTGATATAGTGACAATTTCGTGAATAATGCAGCTAAATTGGAATAATAGAAATAGCCATTTAGATACTGTTTATCATACCAATTATTGTTTTGTATCTTAAAGCTGGCTGATTTTTTATATTTAGAGATCTCTGCATAACGTATCGAGATAAAGTTAGGCAAGGAAAAATCGGCAAATAGCGGAGTCAGTGTGCCCCTGTTTATGGGTATTATATTTATAAATGAGCATCTTAAGCCGGTTTTTAACGCAGAATAACCGAGCGCAGTTATCATGCCCTCCGGATAAGTTATGCTGTGATCTCAATGAGGTAAAACCAAATATGGCAAAAAGTAAAGGCGGATCGCTACTTAGCTCAATTAAGCTTAAGAAAACCAAAAGCCAAAGTTTGCAGTATCAGCTGTATAGCAAACTGCGGGACATGATCTTAAATGGCAGTTTAGCCGAGGGAGAGCGCCTACCCGCTTCAAGGGTGCTGGCATTAGAGTTAGAAATATCTCGCACCACGGTAATTTATGTTTTTGATCGCTTAACCAGTGAAGGGTTGGTCGTGTCAAAAACGGGCTCCGGCAGCTTTGTTAAAGATGTTTTTTATCAACAACAGCAACTGTTGCAACCTGCTAGGCGCAAGTCAAAGAAAGCAAATACTGATGCTCCCGAACCTGACCAATCGATGCAGGGAACTTCAGCAGAATTAGCTTCGTCTTCAGTATTGCCTTTACCAAAAGTATCGCAATCTTTTTTAAAAAAAGCACAGCAGTTACCGATGCCAATTTCGCATAGTGTGCAGCAATCTTTTTCTACCGCTATTCCGGCAATCGATGCTTTTCCGCTACCTGTATGGGCAAGGCTGGTGGCGAAACACTCGCGCCTGCCAAATCTCACTCGCTATAATTCTAGTAAGGGCTCACGCGCATTGCGCCAAGCAATTTCCAGCCACTTACACGCCGATCGCGGCATGGTTTGTGATGCCGAGCAAATTTATATCACCAGCGGTGCGCATCAAGCCTTTAGTTTTTTAGCGCAGTTACTCATCGATCCAGGTGATAAAGTATGGATTGAAAACCCAGGTTCTCGAGTGGCGCGTAACGGATTACTACAAAGTGAGCCGGTGTTGATTCCCGTGCCCGTTGATAACGAAGGGTTCGATGTTGAATCCGCACAAAAGTTATCACTCGATTTCAAAGTAGCGACGGTCACTCCCTCTCATCAGCAGCCACGCGGCGTATTACTAGGTTTAGCAAGGCGCTTAGCATTACTTAAAGCCGCTGATCAAGCTAACGCTTGGGTGATAGAGGATGATTACGACGGAGAGCTTTTTTATCATCACGAGCCTTTACCCACACTTTTTTCGCTATCTCAAGCGCAGCGCGTCATCACCGTGGGAACGTTTAGTAAAACGATTTTTCCAGCCCTGCGATTAGGCTATTTTGTGGTGCCCAAACATTTAGTGAATAGCATCGATAACGTGATCAATAGCTTCTTGGCTGCGGTGCCGCTGCCTATCCAAGCAGCACTGGCAGAGTTTATTAAAGCGGGGTATTTTGCCACGCATATTCGGCGCAGCAAAAAATTGTATTTAGAGCGTTATCAAGCAATTACTCATGGGATTGAGCGGGATTTAAACGAATATTTAGCGCCTATACCCACGAGTACCGGCTTTCATTTGTTAGCACTGTTTAAACAATCTCACAGTGAGCAGGGGATTGCAGAGAGTGCGTTACTAGAAAATATATTGGTGCGACAGCTCAATAACTATTGCTGTGAAGCGGTAAGTGAGAAGGGGATAGCGTTAGGATTTGGCTGCATTACACCAGAGCAGATTGACGTATCCATTAAAAAATTAGCGACTGTATTTCAGCGAGGAGCGCCGCTTTAAAGAAAGGTCACTTAAGAAAACTGAAGTTTCCTAGGAATTTCACGCCCCAGATTATCGTGTTATCAAGCCACCATGCGCAATAGCGTTTTGATAAATGAATTTTGCGCTGTTTGAGTAGGGCGTGGGCAAATCGATTGAAAATTCGAATCCAATGCTGCTTCTGCAATGATCCTTCTCACATCGGAAAAAGCAAAACTGGCTCGTCCCCTGATCTTATGTCGACGATCCGGTTCTGTTTGCAATCGATCCGCATAAACCCAGGTCAATGTCGTGGCCATCATACAAAAATTCAAGTGATTATTCACCGCATCCGCATTGCGCGTTTGTGATCTGGCACTGCCTATCTCCTGCTTGATCTCCTTGAACCCTGCTTCAATCTTCCAGCGTGCACCGTAGAATTCAATCATCTGTTCAACAGAAAGACTGAGGTCGGTCTGTGCTTTCTTCCGGTAAGCGGTGGCGCACTCATCAGCACTACCGAGACGCTTACCGTATTTTCTGGGGCGACCACGCTTATTCTTCGTGCCTTCTTTTATCACAGGAGCCAGGTCATATAGCGTGATATTAGTGCGTAAGCGAGAGAGTAGGTGAAAGGCACCGTTTTGACCGCGATCTAATCGAGACCAAAGTCCGTCGTTTCCAAACCAACTGTCAGTCACTATGAGAACACTTTGCTGAAAATGGTTATAGACGGCCATCAGCATAGTGGCTGCCTGGTGCATTTTAGTA
>JBDNJA010000227.1:0-5917 GCA_041688005.1 Gammaproteobacteria bacterium | reverse complement strand
TTGATAAAGGGTTACCCTGTGGCTCTGATCGATTTATCGAGAAATTAGAAAAACGGATTGGCCGTGTATTGGAATATCGGCCACTCGGTAGGCCGGTGAAGCAAAAGGATGAATAAAAAAGGGAAGCGTCCCCTTTACCTAATAGATAATGCTCGTCTAGTGCTAACGAAAAATAGCGGCCTTGCCAGACGTGTCCATTCCATCCACGTTGTCGATTGCGTATCGATTAAGCCTCTATGCAAATCGCGTATGAAGTGGTTTGAATATTGACTGTAATCCAGCCTCAGTTTTTGGCAGGGCAATGATATGGATATGGTTGGTCATCAGGCAGTAAGCTAAAATTTCGACTTTGTGCTGCTTACAATATTCCTTCAACCATCGCAGGTAGACTTCTCTATCTTCGTCGGTAAAGAAGACATCTTCTTTACGATTACCTCTTTGTGTTATGTGATGAGGCACTCCTGCAAATACGGCTCTGGCTTTTCTTGGCATTTGGGGTGATGTTAACAGCCTATGCTTGACATATGCCAGCGGGAAACTACAATAGCATATACAAGACATATATAAGAGGGTTTCAAAATGTCAACAGCATCATTGTTTATAAATGGGAAAAGCCAAGCGGTAAGGATACCAAAAGAATTAGAGTTCGATGGAATTAGCGAAGTTGAAGTCACCCGAAATGGTGATTCGATTGTGTTAACGCCCAAGCGCAAGTCATGGTCTAGCTTTAGTACAGTAGAAAATTCTGATAATGACTTTATGATTGAACGTGCGGAAGTTATAGAAGATGGTACGGTCGTACTTTGAAAAAAATGTACATGCTTGATACTAATATATGCTCCTTTATCATGCGTGAGCGACCACTGCATGTGTTGAAAGTACTGCAAGCACATGTTGAAAATAAAGATCGTATCGTTGTATCTGCTATTACTTATGCTGAAATGCGCTTTGGAGCAATTGGTAAAAAAGCATCACCAAAGCACAGCATGATTGTGGATGAATTTATGTCACGTATTGACAGGGTTCTTGCATGGGATAAAGAAGCTGTAGAAGCTACGGCAGTCGTTAAAAAGAACTTAAGTGATAAAGGGACGCCAATTAGTGCCAATGACACATCAATAGCCGGCCACGCTATATCTAGCAGTTGCGTGTTGGTTACTAATAATACTAAAGAATTTAAACGCGTCGCTGACCTGAAGATTGAAGATTGGACACAGCAGTAAGATAAATACATAAACCTATTGCATGGTGCGCAACAATTAGACGATAGGTAGGCCTCTTTGGTCTGGCGTGTGCGCCTTTATTTTTCTATAAAATACTCGCTGGGGTTCAGTCGCTCTTTGCATTACGGGCAATTTTATCCAGCTCATCTTGTAGCGACTTGTTATTATCACGGGCTTCTTCTAGGTCGGTCTTCAGGTCTTTGACTTGCTCATCCCTGTCATCTAGGCGAGCGACTAAAGCCGCGTTTTCAGTGATCAGTTTGACGCTTTCATTACGTTCTTTATCCATTTCTTTTTGCACCTGGGTAATAGCCTTATTCTTTGCCATCCAGATATTTCTGCAGTTCTGTTAACCGGTTTTCCAATTGGATGATCTCGGCATATGCCTCGTCACGCTCGTCGGTGGCGGCCTCTATTTGCGACATCCGATTTTTTCCTGACGGTTTCAACTGTGACAGGAGCCAGTTTGCTAGCAATCGCCCATCCCTGGTTTACCGAAGTTTCAATGACTTTTTTAAAATCGGCTGGAATGTCTAGGGCCGCGACAACGTCTGCTTTTCTGCCCGCCATTCGCGCATGACGGGTGATATGTGAGATAACAACCCTCCATACATGCGCTCGCGCACTTGGTCGTTGGTTGTGCGTATTCCCCACGTGCGGCCAAGTTAATTGTCGTCTAATAGGCGATGTTACCGCCACAGCAAAACCTGCAGTTAAATGCCGCAATATAATGGCTGATAAAAGAACGACTATTTGAGTACATAACTGCCCAGCCCTGCTTAAAATTGGATATTTGGGGGTTAATTTATGTGACCATGCGGTTTTATCAAGGGTAGTGAATGGGTCATTTTGACGCAGTGAAAAAAATAGCTTAAAAGAAGCCTTGGTCACAAAACGGTCACCATTTGGTCACAGGCTATTTTTTGATTATTTTAACGGCACTTAAAATCAGAACAATATTGAAGGAATCCATTATTTTCGTTTATCAAAAATGACTTCTCCCTACTTGGTCACATCGACTTATCAAGGTGAAAAGATCACCTAAAATGACGACACTATCATTTTTGCAAGTCAGTATTTTAGAGCAGAAATAAAAAAGCCACTTGAGTAAGTGGCTTTTTTTAACGGGAATATGCAGGCAACATCGAGATTCGAACCTAGGACCCCATCATTATGAGAGAACTACTTTAATATTAATTCAATGATTTCATTGTCAGCATTTGTTCGATCAAAACATCTTTCTGTAATTGCAGGTGATAGGCCTGTTCCTTGAGATTTTCCAGTACTGTATTGGAGTCTTCCTTAATTAATTTCTTCTGTGCTGATAACTGAAAACTAAAACTAAACTCAGGTTCCCCAAAAACAGTCATTAAACTTTCAGGCACCATCGAGAAATCATCTTTCTCGGCTAAATACAAATAGGTATCCGGCTTGCGATTGCTGCGGTAGATATGAACCAACATAATAAGGTGACTGATAGGTGCGAGTAAAGGTGAAAAATATCGCTGCATGATAGCAAATCGACGATGCACTGAACATACTTCACAACGCAGGAGTCTGTCGGACTTAGGTAATCGTAGCGAGGGAATGTCATTTTAATCTCATTTTTTGATCGAATGAGGCGAAGAGTGATTCTATTCAACGAATGGGATCGGGAAATCTGGCCAAAATGACTTTTCCGCACGACTACATGGACGTAGGAGGTAGAACAATGCATCGTTACAGGGATAATGGTAACTAATTAGAACAACGTAGGGGATGTCGAGGAGCTATTGTCGAGCAGATTGATCCTAAGTCTGACAGACTCCTGGATTCAGTTTTTTCACCAACTTATCTATCGCTTTTTGAGTATTCACTATTTCGCCGTAATATCGAGGCTGACTTCCATCTGCTGAGGCAATGGATATAGCGATCGTGTCTTTGTGTACATCAAGACCAATGTAATGGCTGTATTGCTTAATCACGCTTGACTGCCGAATGCTTGCCAATGCCGTTTCATTCTCTATCGTTACTGCTTTTGGGTTAAACTGTTTCATGCCTGTCTTCCCCAATTATGGCTCTGCCACGGGTTTTTTCAACAGACCATGGTAACCCACGACTGTTGAGGTTGGACAGGTTGATACATCATGTATAGGCTTCGTCTGCATAAATCGTTAGACTCAAGCTCAATCAGGTTTAAAGGAAACCCCATGCTAGACAATCAAACCATCAATCGACTCGCTGATAAAATTGGTCAATTATTACCTTCGGGATTACAACAAGCCAAATCTGATTTTGAAGCTCAGATAAAAACGCTATTGCAGCAACAGCTAGCTCAGCTCGATTTTGTCAGTCGCGAAGAATTCGATATTCAATCGCGTGTATTGCAACGAACCCGCGCCAAGCTCGAGGCGCTAGAACAAAAACTCGACCAATTGGAAAAAAACACTGGCTAACCAGTAAAATACACCCCGACGAGGAACGGAATCCATGTCTCTCACCCAACTATCGACACGCGCACAAGAGGGCATTAACGCCCCAGAGGTGAATGTCGAAGTTCATATCTCCAACGGGTTGCCCGCCTTTACCATGGTCGGTTTGCCCGAGGCAGCCGTTCGCGAGGCACGCGATCGAGTTCGGTCAGCGATAATCAATTCGGGGTTCGAATTTCCTGCAAGACGCATCACCGTTAACCTGGCCCCCGCTGATTTGCCGAAGGAAGGCGGTCGTTATGATCTGGCCATTGCGTTGGGGATTTTAGCCGCATCGAGTCAAATAAATGCATCTACCTTAGATCAGTTCGATTGTTACGGTGAACTCGCGCTAAGCGGAGAATGTCGTCCGGTCGTGGGGCTTTTACCCGCATTAATATCCAGCAAGCAGCAGCACAAAAAAGTCATCATTCCGCAACAAAATCAACCTGAAGCAGCGCTGATTGAAGGGCTGGCTATTTTCACTAGTCAATCTCTAGCACAAATATGTGCCAGCCTTAATGGTGGTCAGCCAT
The DNA here is from genome assembly GCA_041688005.1 of Gammaproteobacteria bacterium. Lineage (GTDB taxonomy): Bacteria > Pseudomonadota > Gammaproteobacteria. The sequence goes on along the minus strand of JBDNJA010000227.1, from coordinate 1,708 downwards.
TACCTCAACTCGAACCATCTGACGCTAGATACAATCCTCAGTTCGACTGTGATCTCGACGAAGTATACGGACAATATCAAGCTCGGCGCGCGCTCGAAATTGCAGCCAGTGGCGCGCACCACATGATTATGATGGGGCCACCTGGAACGGGTAAAAGTATGTTAGCGCAGCGACTGAACACCATTTTGCCATTGATGTCAGAAGCCGAAGCTATGAGTAGTGCTAGCATTCGTTCGATTAGTCACAAGCCGGTGAATGCCGACAATTGGTTGCAGCGTCCGTTTCAGTCTCCGCATCATACGGTTTCGGGTGTTGCATTGGTCGGGGGTGGCAGTAATCCAAAACCAGGCGAAATTTCACTCGCGCATAATGGTGTTTTATTTCTCGACGAGTTGACTGAATTTGACCGTAAATCGATAGAGGTGTTACGCGAGCCACTTGAAACCGGGAAAATCCATATTTCTCGGGCGTCGCGTCAAGCAGAGTTTCCCGCGCAGTTTCAATTAGTCGCCGCGATGAACCCCTGTCCTAGAGGCTGTGATTCGATTGTGAGCTGTGATTGCAGCGCCGAGCAACTCAATCGTTATCGCAATAAGTTGTCCGCCCCTTTGATGGATCGTATCGATATTCAAATAGAATTGCCACGGCTCGAAAGCCACGAATTATTGAATCGAAAGCAACTAAAACAGGAGGCAAGTGATGTCGTACGAATGCGGGTCACTCAAACCCGAGCAAGGCAATTGCAACGCCAACACTGCTTAAATTCAAGATTAACTAATCATCAAATCGATGACTTTTGTCAACTTGACCAGACATCAGAAAAGATACTGATGACCGCCATCGACAAACTCAAACTCACCGCACGCAGCTATCACAAACTACTCAAACTGGCGCGCACCATTGCCGACATGGCCGATGAAAAAAATATTCAAAAAATGCATTTGCTGGAAGCGATTTCTTATCGTCAACAGAATAAGCGATCGTAATAGGGCCTTATTTTCCCTATCCAAGTGAGAAAAAGGCAGTACCTAATTAAACATCGACAAAGTTATGTTGTTTCACTTCAATTACTGTCGGTAATTGCCGAGTGGCGGCTGTGATTAACTCTTGCTGCAATTCCTCTAGATCATTCGCAACCACGGCATGACATCCAAACGCTTTACCTAGCCCGATAAAATCAGGCGTATAGATATCAACCCCAATTTGAGGAATATTACCTTCGGCCATAAAGCGTTTTATCTCAGCGTAACCGTTGTTATTCCATACCAGAAAGATCACCGCTAGTTTCGCTTCGACCGCTGCCGCCATTTCACCAATCGTAAATTGAGCGGCACCATCACCGATTAAACCGATAACAGGACTCTCGGGCATTGCTAGCTTGGCCCCGATAGCGGCAGGGATAGCGTAACCTAATGTGCCAAACCCTGATGCTGAATGAAAATAGCGCCGTGCCTTTTCGGTTTCGTAATGCAACCAGGCGTAATAAACGGGCTGAGTCGAGTCACCCGCGATAATCACTTCGGGTAATGCAGACTGGATTGCTTCGAAGAATTTTTCGTATCCAGACTCTCGTGTGGTCTGCAATTCATTGCGCATTTTTACGGCTCGCGCCACACCGCTACCATCAGTAGTTGATCTTTCAAGCGACTGATTCAATGCCTGCAATGCCTGAGTTGCATCGCTACAGATTGCTAAATCAGACCTGATA
>JBDNJA010000226.1:0-2648 GCA_041688005.1 Gammaproteobacteria bacterium | reverse complement strand
TTGTAAGATACCGCCTATGTGGATCTTGCTGGCTTTTTGCTTTTCGGCAAATTTGAATAATGCCATCCTATCAGTAGTATCTGGGGAATAGACAGCGGCAGCGAATCGAGCAGTTTTTTGTTCAGTCATCATAGCCGCGAGATTATCATAACCGATCGTTCATGGGCATGACTTGCGTCATTTGAATCAGAGCTGCCATTGGCTTGCGACTTCTCACTTGTCCACCAAAATAGAGACGATTTGTGGGTCTGATTCTAGTGTCCGATGTACCGGGCACATATTCGCTATTTCCAATAGTCTCTGCCTTTGTACATCGGATAAGTCACCGGTTAATGTTATTTTCCGAGTTAATCGCTCGATCTTTTCTTTACAACCATCACAATCGTCGGCGTGGTCACGTTCGTGTTCAAGCGTTACCTCAATATCATCTAAGGGTAATTGCTTGCGGTTTGCGTACATCCGTATCGTCATCGAGGTGCAGGCACCCAGGCTCATTAGCAGCAAGTCATAGGGGGTTGGCCCCAAATTAGTACCGCCAAATTTGACCGGTTCATCGGCCATCAGTTGGTGGCTATCACTGAATAAACCACGCAGAAATTTTTTATCCAGTTCACTCACCAAAACCTCACCAGATTCGAGCACTGGTTTTTCGGCCAGCTTGGTTTGTTGATCAATACTGTCTATTTCAAGGTAACGACTGGCCCAGGCTGCGAGTGTTTTACCCACATATTCGGCGTCTGCAGCCTTGCTCAGTAAATGGTCGGCATTATCCAGCGAGATAAAACTCTTCGGATGTTTAGCTGACTGATAAATTTCAGCAGCCTGATTGATAGAGACAACTGTGTCGACAGGCGAATGAAATACGACTAACGCCGCACCGAGCTTGGCGATTTGAGCGGTTGAATTATACTTATCAATATCATCTAACAGTTGATTCTTAATCAGGAACTGCCGCCCGCCGATTCCGACTAGCGCTTCGCCCTGCTGCGCTATTTTCGCAGATTCTGACTCAAATAAATGTTCGACATGTTTGGCAGTCGCGGGGGCGCCAATCGTAGCAACGGCTTTGACCGATTCGATTTGATGCGCCGCACTCAGTACCGCAGCACCACCCAGACTGTGTCCAATGAGTAATTGAGGTGCCTGGTATCGTTGTTTGAGTTTTTCAGCGGCTGCCAATAAGTCTTGTACATTTGATGAAAAATTAGTGTTCGAAAAATCACCATCACTATTCCCTAGGCCAGTGAAATCGAATCTAAGAACCGCGATTCCCTGAGCAGCCAGAGCGCGACTAATCCGTGAGGCCGCGGCTACATCTTTGCCACAGGTAAAGCAATGCGCGAACAAGGCATAACGAGCAATGACAATATGTTTGAGGGGTGTTTCCAACAAGCCTGCTAACATGTGCCCCTCGGCATTAACGAATTCGATTTTCACCTTACTCATAGATTTGGCTCATAGGTCTGGCTCATACGGGTGTCTCGTTGATATAGTGCAAAGAAGGTGGGGCTCGTTTGTGACTATCCAGCTATTAAAGAGTTCATCGGGTCTGCCCGTTAGTCAATTCCAATGGAATTGCGAGTGAGGCCTGGTAGTTTAATCCCCCTAAAAAAGGTCGTTGTTTTAATGTCTTTTAGACTGCATTCGTTTTTCCGTTGGTTGCTATTTTTATGGGTCAAGGTGGAAGTATTCCCCAAGGGTACCTTGCCATTTGTATCCGATAGCGCACAGGCTATTCTCTATAGTTTTGGCTAATCGCGGTTTGAGCGACCTGCTGGTACTAAGCCATGCCACTGATTCACGCCGTTTCCCTAGCCCCCTCGACTCTCTATCCATTATGCCTGATCATCGTTATTCACCGGTGTATTGCGTTACCTCACCCAATACCATGATCGAGTGGTTACAGCGCGGAACTCGTCAGGTAAATTTGTTGCAGGACGCGTTAAACGCCTATGAGGCAGGCGAACAACAGGATTTTCTGGTGGTACCCATTTCCGTCTACTGGGTCGACCATTAGCAAAAAAACACTGGCTGCAGGCTTTGTTTGCAGATACCTGGGCAGTGTGGGGACCTACTCAGTAATTCTTCACCTTACTGATACATGGCCGTTCGAGTCGATTAATTTTTCAGAACCCTTGAACTTTCAAGCTATCAAGCAGCAAAACAACCACTCAGCTGAAGAAATTCAGTGCTACCTGACAACCCAGTTATTACAACAACGAGAGGCAACATTCGGGCCTCAGGTTACCAGTCTTAAAATGCTGACTGCACGGGTGCTTGAGACCGAAATTGTGCAGCAGGCGATTGAAAAAATGGCCCTCGATGTCTCAGAAAGCAGCTCAGTAAGCAAAACGAGTAACTCAGACAAAATTTCAGCTAAAGCAAAAGGTTACTGTACCGAAATGTTCGCCGACTGTACTCAAATTAGCAGACGAATTAATATTACGTCTGCTATCGATGTACTGGCGACGCTTCTACACTATTTTTAGAGACGCCCTGTATTTAGTCTTTTCCTGTGAACGACCGAATTTTTCGTCGTTCCTGTTTATTCGGTTTATGGTCACTTTGTGGCCGTGCCAACGCCGCAAGCTTTCGTTGTTGCACCTGATGTTCGCGTAAGATCTTACTGGCTTCGGTCTCAAGGTAGA
>JBDNJA010000045.1:0-14667 GCA_041688005.1 Gammaproteobacteria bacterium | reverse complement strand
TCGCTTCTGAGTCATCGTATATCAGCTCCGATCTTCTGGTGCCTGCCTGCTTAAAATCAACAAACAGTCACTAGATCAATATGGGGTGGACGATGGGGATCGAACCCACGACAACAAGAATCACAATCTTGCACTCTACCAACTGAGCTACGCCCACCATAAAAATGGTACGCCCGGCAGGATTCGAACCTGCTACCCTCGGCTTAGAAGGCCGATGCTCTATCCAAATGAGCTACGGGCGCAGTAACCCTGATCCTGGATCGACTGAACTACATCTAACTGAACCTAGTTTATTAAACGATTTAGTTGAGTCGAAATCCGGCGTCCTGCCATCAACCGTCAGGTTGATATTCCCTAGGTTGATACTGAGAAATTGTCAGTCCGATCGGGTCACCTGGTAAACGACCTTCATCTCTAAACTTAACAATCTCTATTTATTTGGTCGGGGTGGAGAGATTCGAACTCCCGACCCACTGCTCCCAAAGCAGTTGCGCTACCAGGCTGCGCTACACCCCGAAATCTGCCTATCAGCAAGGCGCAGGATAATACGCTGAACAAAAATCGCCGTCAATTGAACATTACAGTTTTTATCATTTTTTTTCAACGTGCTTATCAATGTAATTGCCGACGTGATTGCGAATAGGTTTTTTATCGAATAATCCTGATTAATCTCGACGCCATCGTGTCCCACCGGTGCCATCTTCTAATACAATACCAGCGGCTGTTAACTCATCTCGAATACGATCAGCCGATGCCCAGTCTTTGCTTTCTCGTGCATCTAACCTTTGCTGTATCAGCTCATCGACCTTATCGTCGGTTAATCCAATGTCACTACCCACCTGCCCCTTTAGATAGGATTCGGCGTTGCTTTGCAGTAACCCGATAATACTACCCAAATACTTCAACAGACTGGCTAATGCGTTGACTGCTGACGGGTCTTCGGTTTTAGCTCGATTGATATCTCGCACTAGATCAAATAACACGGCAACGGCATTCGCCGTATTGAAGTCGTCGTTTAAAGCCGCCTCGAAGCGTTTTTGATAATCTGTATTGGTTGGCGCCTCACCTGGCTCGGCGCCTAACAGCCCGCCGTAAAAGCGTTTTAGTGCACTTCTGGCATTATTCAGCTGGTCTTCAGAGTAATTCAGTTGGCTTCGATAATGGCTACTGAGTATGAAATAACGAATTTCTTCCGCCTTGTAATCTTTCGATACGTCTCGCAAGGTGAAAAAATTACCCCGAGATTTAGACATTTTTTCTTCGTTGACGCGCACGAAGCCGTTATGCATCCAGTAATTGACGAAAGTTTCGCCCGTGCAGCATTCACTCTGTGCGATTTCATTTTCGTGATGCGGAAACTGCAAATCTTGCCCACCACCATGAATATCAAAATGATTGCCTAGCATTTGTGTCGACATCGCCGAGCACTCGATATGCCAGCCTGGTCGACCATCGCCATAATCAGACGGCCAACTAGGCTCGCCTGGTTTAGCCGATTTCCACAAAACAAAATCGAGGGGATCGTTCTTTTGGGTGTCAACCTCAACCCGTTCACCTGACCGCAATTCGTCTATCTTTTTACCCGACAGCTTGCCATAGTCCTTATGCTTGGTCACCGAAAAGTAAACGTCACCATTGGGTGCCTGATAGGCATAACCTTTGCTCACCAACTCAGCAATCATCGTCAACATCATATCGATACTATCGGTCGCACGTGGCTCCAGGGTTGGTCGCAGTACACCCAGAGTATCAGCATCCTCGTGCATGGCATCAATAAAGCGCTGGGTTAGTTGATAGAAGTCCTCGCCACGCTCATTCGCTCGATTGATGATTTTGTCGTCAATATCAGTAATATTTCGCACGTAATTCACGTTATAACCGAGGTGCTGCAAATAACGATAAACCACGTCAAACACTACCAATACTCGGGCGTGACCAATATGGCAGTAATCGTAGACTGTCATGCCGCAAACATACATGCGCACCTGCCCTGCTACGATAGGTTTAAACGCTTCCTTTTGATTGGTTAGGCTATTGTATATTGTCAGCATCGAATGTCAGTTGAGCCAGTTAGTGGTTGGGGTAGCAGAGTTTAAGATATCGCGAGTTACAGGGAAACCCATAATATAAGCATTCGAGTCAATCCTTCCCGAAAGCCATCTAAAATAATGGCATTCGCAAAGTTACTTACAATTGAGCACTATTCAATCAACCTCATCCTTCCATCTACCATCACAAATCAGTAGAATCCGCCTACTTCTTCAAACCAGCGAAAATTATGATGACTAAAAAGCTTCTCCCACTTCTAGTAGTGATAGCTGCGATTGCGTCCCTTGTTTTTTTCTCTACTATTAAACCGACGACTAAAGGTAATAAAGCAATGACTGAGACTGCAACAGAGAACGTATCCGTAATGTTAGAAACATCTATGGGTAACATCACCATCGAAATCGACATGGCGAATGCACCGAATACCGGTAAAAACTTTTTAGCTTATGTCGACGACGGTTATTTTGTGGATACTATATTTCACCGCATCATTCCTAACTTCATGGTTCAGGGCGGCGGCATGACAGCAGACATGGCCGACAAGCCAAGTAAGCATGCGGCGATTAAGAACGAAGCCAACAATGGCCTGAAAAATGACCGTGGCACTTTAGCCATGGCACGTACTGGCGACCCACATTCGGCAACATCACAGTTTTTCATTAACCATGCTGACAATGGATTTTTGAACCATTCGAGTGAAACAGCTCAAGGCTGGGGTTATGCCGTATTTGGTAAGGTGACTGATGGCATGGACATTGTCGACGCGATGGCAGCGGTTGTGACTGCCAACAATGGCGGGCATGGAGATGTACCTTTAGAAACAATTACTATCACGGGCGCGAGCCGTCTGTAAACTATCGTCTAAAAGCTACCTTCTATAAAGTAAGGACTGCATTAGCATGATTGATGAAACGCTTTTTATATCAGACTGCCATGTCGATGCAAGTAAGCCAGAGATAACAAGCAACCTGCTCGACTTCTTACAAAACCGGGCTAAACATGCCCGGTTTTTGTATATCCTCGGCGATTTATTCGAAGCCTGGATCGGTGATGATGAACATAATCCAAGTAATGAACCTATAATCGATTACCTAAAAGTACTGTCAAAAAATACCAAAATTTACTTCCTTGCGGGTAACCGGGATTTTTTACTCGGCAACGAAGCTGCCAACGCTATTGGCTTAACACGGATCAACGATCCAACTGTCATACAACTCGGTGATCATCGAGTTGCCCTGCTACATGGTGACACCTTGTGTACCGATGATAACGACTACCAGGCATTTAGACGCATGGTGCGTGACCCTGACTGGCAGGCTCTATTTTTACTCAAGCCACTAGCGGAACGTCAAGCGATTGCGGCTGCGGCGCGCGTTAAGAGTAGCGAGGCGATGGCAGAAAAGGTGGTAAAGATTATGGATGTGAATGCTGACGCAGTATCCAACTGCTTTACTGAACTCGACGCCGATGTGATTATTCATGGTCACACCCATCGACCTGCAGTTCATCCGTATGCCAACAACCAGAGACGCTTTGTGCTGGGTGACTGGCAGCCACAGCCCAGTTATATAAGCTGGAATAACACGCAGGGTTTTAAATTAGTTGACCCTAGAGTTAACGAGTAGCCATCAATCCTGGCGGTAACTGATCCGCATACACCTGCAGATCACCAATATTGCTAGCCACCCAATCACTGTCGTAATAAGTATCTAGATAACGCTCGCCGCTATCACACATCAAAGTCACAATAGATCCACTTTGCTGCTTTTCCAGCATTGTCCGGGCAACTTGAAAGACGCCCCATAGATTGGTGCCGGTAGATGCGCCGGGTTTACGTCCGATCAATTTCTCAAGCCAAAGCATGGAAGCGATACTGGCAGCGTCCGGCACTCGTAACATTTGATCAATCACATCGGCCTGAAATGACAGCTCTACCTGAGGGCGACCGATACCTTCAATTCGACTGCCAACGTCAGTACAGAGGTTTTTGTCACGACTATGGTAATAGTCAAAAAACACTGAGTTTTCGGGATCTACTACCACCAATTGAGTTGGATAGGCCTGATAGCGAAAATATCGCCCGAGCGTGGCCGAGGTGCCACCAGTGCCAGCACTCATGACGACGGTATGCGGGATAGAATGTGGCTCTCGTTCCATTTGCTGGAAAATGCTCTCAGCGATATTATTATTGCCGCGCCAGTCGGTTGCGCGTTCGGCATAGGTAAATTGATCCATAAAATAGCCACCTACTTTGTCGGCTAATAAGGCGGATTCGGATCGTACCTGCGATGCCTTGTCGACAAAATGGCATTTGCCGCCATAGTGTTCAATCTGGATTATTTTGCTGCGGGCGGTACTCGATGGCATCACCGCAATAAATGGCACGCCAATCATTTGGGCGAAATAGGCTTCCGATACGGCGGTACTGCCAGAGGACGCCTCGACAATGGTCGTGTCTTGTTTGATCCAGCCATTGCACAGGGCATACAGAAATAATGACCGCGCTAACCGATGCTTCAGGCTTCCGGTCGGATGTGTGCTTTCGTCTTTTAGGTAAATATCGATATTTCGAAAGGCGGGTATATTGAGCTTTACCAAATGCGTATCAGCCGAGCGTTGTTGATCTGCCTCAATTTTTTTTACTGCCTGATTGATCCAGTCTCGCATTGTATCTCCAACTTATTTTACGGGCATCTCTGTGGAACTTTCTTTTACACTTTCGCTGAATCGAGCTCTTTTTGTTCCAGTGCTTTTAACTCACAGGCTTCAAACCCTGCCTCTAGTCTGGCTGGACAGTTAAACGGCCCTCGCAGTTTCCCCCCCATATACAAATCTACTAGGTCGCTAAATGTCTCGGTAGGATTGGGGGTGCCGAGATTGTTGCCATTGTGCAGCCAGTGCAAAACTGAGCTCACATTTACGCCGCGGATTCGACCCCAATAAAGCGGCTTCCGTCTGGCGATATAGATTAAGCTCTGTCAATAGACTTAATCCAGTCCCCGGCTCAAATCGGTAATAATATCTTCTATCGATTCGAGTCCGACTGCCACGCGTATTAAACCATCCGCGATTCCGGTTAATTGCTTTTGCTCGGCGCTTAATCGGCCATGTGTTGTGGTTGCCGGATGAGTGATGGTCGTTTTAACATCACCCAAATTAGCGGTAATGGACAGCATGTTGGTCTGGTCGACTACATTCCAGGCTTTTTCACGCCCCCCTTTAACAATAAAAGAAACGACGCCACCAAAGCCACTTTGTTGTTGTTTGGCTAATTCGTGCTGAGGATGCGAAGGCAGGCCAGTATAAAATACTCGTTCAATATTTGGATGATCGGAGAGATATTGCGCCAAAATCATCGCCTGCTCAGAATGCGCCTTCATGCGCAACGACAAGGTTTCCAATCCTTTTAAAGCGTTCCAGGCATTAAACGGACTCATGGTAGGGCCTGTGGTTCGAACGACACCGAACAACTCTTCACCAACCAGCTGTTTATTCCCGACCACCGCTCCGCCAACCGTTCGACCTTGTCCATCAAGATATTTAGTCGCTGAGTGCACAATCAAATCGGCACCGAAGTTAAGCGGTTTTTGTAATGCTGGCGTGCAAAAGCAGTTATCTACCACGAGCAAACTATTATTGTTGTGCGCGAGGTCAGCCAATAACTGGATATCAGCGACTTCTGTTAATGGGTTTGATGGAGTTTCTAAAAAGAACAGTCGTGTATTCGATTGAGCCGCAGACTTCCAGTTTTCGATATCAGTCAAATTAACAAACGTCGTGTCGATGCCAAACTTCGACAGATAACGTTCGAATAAAACGGTCGTGGTACCAAACACCGATCTCGATGAGACGATGTGATCACCTGATTTCAGCAGACCAACGCAAATCGCCATAATCGCAGCCATGCCCGAAGCGGTCGCGATACAATTTTCGCCACCTTCCATCGCAGCCAGTCGTTGTTCAAAATTTTGCGTAGTGGGATTAGTGAAGCGAGCATAAATATTGCCAGGCTCATCACCCGAGAATCTAGCGGCTGCCTGGGCGGCGCTATCGAACACAAAACTAGACGTGGTAAATATTGGTTCGCCATGCTCACGTTCTTGAGTACGACGGTGTCCCGTGCGAATCGCACGCGTCTCAAAACCGTAGGATTGAGCCTTATCAGCTAGGTGAGCGGGGTAAGCTGGATTTGTCACGAGTTAACTCCAAAAATAATAACTCGGAAGGGAAACAAGAATGCCATGACTTTCAGCACCCGCCCTCTTTAGCATATTTATAATACAGAGTCATCAAAGATCTTTGATTCCGCTAGCGCCTGCAAGCCGAGAAACAAATCAGCGCTTGAACCCGACATTACGGTGAAGGCTTAGCCGTGTCAAGATTTTAGAGTGAGTATCTATCACTCGCACTCACACACACCATGCCATCGGTGTCTCAGCCACTTTTTACAAATTGGCACTATTCAAATGATAACCGTCAAATGACGACCTATTTTATAAAAACCAGGTCGTTGCCCAAAACATCATCAAACAATTCGATGACATCCTGATTTTTCATTCGAATACAGCCATGTGAAACAGCCCGTCCGATTCGCTTTTCGTCCGAGGTTCCGTGGATGTAAATATAGCGTGCGAAAGTATCATAAACACCACCCAGATTTATGCCCTGCTCCATGCCATCCAGCCACAGAATGCGCGTAGTAATTTCATCTTCATCTTGATTGTCGATTTGGGTGCTGATTCGGCCAGTCGGCTCGCGGGCTTTAAAAACCATTCCGCTTGGCTCGCCGCCACCTACTTTCTGTTTAATTCGGTGGATACCAAACGGTGTTTGGTAGCTATCGAGCCGATTACCCACACCTGCGGTGGCGGTCGATATCACATAACGCTGGGTTCGTTCCGGCTCGATATCAATATGATGTAAACACTGTTGTGCAGTATCGACATAAATGAATGGTCGCTCATCCACTAATGCCATATTGGCGCCTAATTTTGGGGCTATTTGACGACTAATTTCTTGCCATAACATGCGGTATGTCCAACCATTCATCTGGCATTATTATGCAAGCCGGCAGCACTCACGTTTTCTTCACTACCATCTTTTACGGTCTCGTTTCTGCTACTTTTAATCTTTTCGAGATAGTTGCCGTCAATGGTTTTTGTAATGTATTTGCCATTGAAACAGGAGCAATCAAATTCTTTGATGTCTCGATTGCCTTTTTGGACTGCATCGATTAAATCGTCCAGGTCCTGGTAGATTAACCAGTCGGCGCCTATACGTTCAGCGATTTCTTCATCGGTACGATTATGTGCCACTAGCTCTTCCACTGCGGGCATGTCGATGCCGTATACATTGGGATATCGAACGGCTGGGGCGGCTGATGCGATATACACTTTCTTGGCGCCTGCATCGCGAGCCATCTGAATAATTTGCTTTGATGTTGTGCCTCGAACAATCGAATCATCTACCAACAAGACTGTTTTTCCTTTGAATTCAATATCGATGGCATTCAATTTACGCCTAACAGATTGCTCTCGCAATTTTTGCCCTGGCATGATGAAAGTTCGGCCGATATATCGATTCTTGATAAAGCCTTCTCGAAATTTCACGCCCAGATGGTAGGCCAGCTCTATCGCAGCAGGACGGCTTGTATCGGGTATTGGAATGACAACATCGATATCATGATTGGGCATTTCTCTGAGAATTTTTTCAGACAACTTCACACCCATGCGTAAACGTGCCTTATAGACGTAGATGTCGTCGAGAATTGAATCGGGCCGAGCGAGGTAGACGTATTCAAAAATACAGGGGTTGAGTGCATAGTTTTCGCTGCATTGCTTTAAGTGCACTTTGTTATCGGCATCGATATAAATCGATTCGCCTGGTTTAAGGTCAGAAATCAAATCGAATCCTGACGCCTGTAAGGCGACACTTTCAGATGCGATCATGTATTCAACGCCTTCGTCTGTGTCACGTTTGCCGTACACAACAGGACGAATGCCATGTGGATCACGAAAGCCGATGATGCCTTTACCGGTCAGCATGGCTACCACAGCATAGGCACCTTCGATACGTTCATGGGTTTCGCTAACAGCAGTGAAAATATCATCGGCCGTTAAATTCAAAGAGCCTGACTTTTGCAATTCATGCGCTAGAACATTCAACAATACTTCGGAATCAGATTCAGTATTGATATGACGTAAATCCGACTCATAAAGCTCTTGTTTAAGCTTATCCACATTGGTCAAATTTCCGTTGTGCGCCAACGTGATACCGTAGGGTGAGTTGACATAAAAGGGTTGAGCTTCTGCCGATGACGAACAGCCAGCGGTTGGATATCGAACATGGCCAATGCCCATATTGCCGACAAGTTGCAACATATGCTTGGTATGAAAAACATCGCTAACCTGACCGTTATCCTTGCGTAGGCAGAGCTTTTTACCATCCGAGACTACGATGCCGGCAGAGTCCTGCCCACGATGTTGAAGCACTAACAAGCTGTCGTAGATAATCTGTGCCACCGATTGACGACTGACAATTCCAACGATTCCACACATGGTTTTAAGCTCTTAAATATGATTGATTAATTAATTCGTAACTAATTAATTAGTTCGTAATTGAAACAGTTTTGAAACAGTATAGTCGCGATTGCTATTTCAGCATCGCTATAATGAACTTTTCTACAACGAGAATCGACTAGCAATATCTTGCGGTAAAATCTCTTTTATCCAGCCAGCCAGTTTGACAAAATGTTCGACCATCAACGACTCTTGCCACCACGGCTCTGTTGGCATAGGCGTTAACCTAGCTAACAATACAACCATAGTAACGATAAGCACACCTCGCGCAGCACCAAAAACAACGCCCAAACTTCTATCGGTACCGCTCAACCCTGTCTTAGATACCATTTGGCTTGCCATATAATTAACAATGGCACCCACAATTAAGGTACAGACAAAAAGAATAGCAAATCCACCGCCAGTGCGGATCGTAGGGGAAGAAATATACGGCTCAAGTAACTGTGCCATGGGTTCGAAGTAGCGTAACGCAATGAAGCCCGCTACAACCCAACTGGTTAACGAAATGGATTCTTTTACAAAACCGCGTACCAGACTGATCAGTGCCGATAAAGCGATAATGCCAATAATAATAAAATCAAGCCAACTCATAAACATCTCTCAAATGCTGGATAACAGGACAGGGCGTTTCTAAAAATAGTGATTTTTTCGTGACTATTTTTTGCTCCTGCAAAAACAGCATATCATTATCCATGGCAATAAGTGCAAGGCAGCACCGCGCGGACGACTGCATGGAGCAATTGTCGAGAACCGGAATGTACGTTATACATGAGGATTCGAGCACGGAGCTTATGTAGGGATGTACGGTATGTCGATTTGGCCTCGTGGTCCCTACTGTTGGTGCAGGAGCATAAATCGGTTATGTACATGGATGTACGGTATGTCGATTTGGCCTCGTGGTCCCTACTGTTGGTGCAGGAGCATAAAATCGGTTATGTACATGGATGTACGGTATGTCGATTTTGCAGGAGCATAAAATCGGTAACGCTGCAATCGCGGAAAAAGTGCATTTTTAGAGATGCCCTAAAATGGGTTAGCTAGAAAATACGGGATCATTGCTCGTACTTCATAATCAAACCATCGATATTATGTTTGGCCTTGACCTTATTTTGCGCAATTCTTGATAAATTTCTATTCGCAAAAGGTCCAAGTCTAACTCGGTAGCTGAGCTTAGAGCCCACATTGAATTTTTCTACAAATACAGCCGCTATTTTGAATTTGCGGAGTTTATCTCGTTGTAAGATCGCCTTAGTTTGGTCTTCAAAGCTCCCTACCTGCAACACATAGCTTTCGCCACCAACCTTCTGTTTGGTTGGTTTTTTTTCTGGTTTAGTGACCGCTATTACCTTAGAAACAACGGATTCCGATTTTTTAGCTTGATCAGATTCGATTTTCTTTGCCTCTGTAAGCGCTTCAGCTGGCTCATCAGCCAGCTCACCAACAAGCATAGATTGCTCGTCAATAAAACCTGACTGGATAGTAGACAGGCCATCTACGCTGGCATGCAATTCGACAATTTTCTGTTCGAAGTCGGGATTCTCATCGAGTTCGAATGGAGGGGGGATATCGATGGTCAGTGCTTCTCTTCGTACGCCAGAACCATCGAGGATCATCGGTAAAAAGATCACCGCTAGCGCGAATATAACAGTGATACCCACGAGTCTTTGTTTGGTATTTTGATCCATGGTTAGACTTAACTAATGTGAGTTCTCGAGGTAGCTCGAAGAAAGAGTTCGACAGTTACAAATGATCCGGTGACGAGCATTATATCCTGATTACTTAAAGAAGACAGTGCATGTTCCAAAGAATCCTCGACGTTTTCGAAACGTTCATCCGCTGACACACGGGTAGATATTCGTAGCTGAAGTTGCTCTGCGCTGAGGCCTCGGTCGCAATCCAGTGTTAATAGCCACCAGTCATCGACTAGCGTACTAAGCTCAGCAACGAAGTTCAGGCTCTCTTTATCATCTAACATACCGAGTAGTAGGATAAGACGCCCTGTTTTTGGTTTAAGCAGTGACAAATTTTTAGCCAGCGCTTTAGCCGCATCATGATTATGCCCGACATCGACATACACATTGGCAGACAATGGCGTCTCAATTTTTTGAAAACGACCAATCAGTTCTGTGCCTTCAAAATTTTTGTCGACATTAATGGGGCCAATCTGACCGCCATCGAGCAATAAATGCAGGCCTGCAACAACGCCAGCTAAATTTTGCACTTGATGCATGCCAGGCAATACAGGGGTTAGATTAAACTCAAGATCGAGGCCTTTCCAAAGATAACAACCGGGTGAATCCGTTACCTGCATGTCGAAGTCACGCTGGTATTGCAAACTGTTACAGTGCAACCGGCTAATTTCGTCGAGCACAGATTGTGGGGGCTCACTATCATTGCAAACAACAGGGATAGATTCACGTAATACACCCGCTTTCTCGAAACCTATTTTCTCGCGGGTATTGCCCAACCAGCTTTGATGATCGATTCCAATACTGGTTAAGTGAACCAGGTCTGCATCAATAATATTAACCGCATCTAATCGCCCACCGAGACCCACTTCTAGAATTGCAAAATCTAGCTTTTCCTGCTGCATTAACCATAACGCGGCCAAGGTTCCGAACTCAAAATAAGTGAGTGGGATATCGCCTCTGGCTTGGTCTATTGCTTCAAATGCGGTGCAAAGCATCTCATCAGTCGCCATTTCGCGATTGAATTTGATTCGTTCGTTATATTGCAGTAAATGAGGGGAGGTGTAGCTGGCAACCGAATAGCCTGCATTGTGTAACCAGGTTTCATAGCTGGTTACGGTAGAGCCTTTGCCATTCGTGCCCGCCACTGTAATAACCTGCTTGGCGATTTTGTTAATGCCAAGCAGGTTCGCGACAGTCGATACACGCTCAAGGCCAAGGTCTATTGATTTGAAATGTAATAGGAGTTGCCAATCAAGCCACTTGTCTAAAGTATTAAAACGCATCTTTGTTACTTGGAGTTACTTACTTGGGGTTACTTACTTGGGGTTACTTACTTGGAGTTAAGTGGCTGACCGCCAGAAAATCTATTCAATATTTGGAACACAGGCAACCGGCATTAAATGCTAGGGCGTTGCTTGCCCCATCATCATGGTACATAGCGAGCTGATTTTTTGACGCAACTCTCGCCTGTCGACAATCATGTCAACCGCACCATGTTCGAGTAAAAATTCACTGCGCTGAAATCCTTCTGGTAAGGTTTCTCGAACGGTTTGCTCGATGACGCGAGGGCCAGCGAAGCCTATCAAGGCATTGGGTTCGGCAATATGAATATCACCTAACATTGCTAAGCTAGCAGATACACCGCCCATAGTTGGATCGGTTAAAACACAAATATAAGGTAGCCTACGCTTTGAGAGTCGCGTTAACGCAGCGCTTGTTTTAGCCATTTGTAGCAAGGAAAACAATGCCTCCTGCATACGGGCACCACCACTCGCGGTAAAACACACTAACGGGATATTATGTTCGATGCTGGCATTCACAGCACGAACAAATTTTTCACCGACAACACCACCCATCGAACCGCCCATAAACTTAAACTCGAATGCAGCAGCGACCATTTCGACACCCATAACCAAGCCTTGCATAACAATCAGCGCATCTTTTTCGCCGGTTTGCTTTTGAGCCTGAGACAGCCTGTCTCGATATTTTTTATCATCTTTAAATTTGAGTACATCGGTTGCTTCCAAATTGGCAGCAATTTCGACTCTTCCTTCTGGATCAAAGAAGTAATCTAGTCGGCGTCTGGCAGAGACACGCATGTGATGATCACATTTGGTACAGACTTCCTGACTTCGATCTAATTCAGCCCGGTAAATGATGGCGTCACAGTTGCCACACTTAGCCCACAAACCCTCGGGTACACCTTTCTTGTCGATAACACCAGATGTGCGTATTTTTGACGGCAGTAATTTCTCAAACCAATTCATGCGACACTCCGATTTTTAGCATCCATCATCACTCTCATTTCAGTCAGCATGTTGGTGATGCCATTTTTTATGGCCTGTGGTTGATCCGGTGCCTGCGCTATTTGCTTCACCAGAACCGACCCTACGACCACTGCATCAGCTATCGCACTAACCGCCTGCGCGGTATGCCCATCCTTAATGCCAAATCCGACGCCGATTGGCAGATCGGTAATGGCTCGTATCTCATCGAGTTTGCTGGCGACAGAGTCGACATCGAGTGTACTAGCGCCTGTAACGCCTTTCAGTGACACATAATACAAATAGCCCGATGCTTTCTCGGCTATTAATTTGATTCGCTCGCTATCTGTTGTTGGTGACACCAAAAATATCACATCAATGCTACTCGCCTTCATAATATCGCCAAACTCTTCGGCTTCTTCTGGCGGCATGTCCACCACTAGCACGCCATCAAGTGCTACTGCTGCCGCCTTATCAGCGAATTGCTGGTAACCCATCGTTTCTACTGGATTAAGATATCCCATCAAAACGATTGGCGTCCTGGTGTTTTGCTGGCGAAATTCACCAACCATTGATAACACCTTGTCCAACGAAGTATTGTGAATAAGCGCACGCTCATCAGCCGCCTGAATGACGGGACCATCTGCCATTGGGTCGGAAAATGGCACACCAAGTTCGATGATGTCGGCACCAGCAGAAACCATTTCGTGCATTAGCTCAACCGTAAAGTCAGGATTTGGATCTCCGGCTGTAATAAAAGGTATGAGTGCCTTTTTATTTTCAGATTTTAATTGCTCAAAGTAAGACGCGAGTAGACTCATATTTCCATACCTTCTAAAGCGGCCACAGTATGCATGTCTTTGTCACCTCGACCCGACAGGTTTACCAAAATTATTTTCTCTTTATCCATAATTTGCGAAAGCTTCATTGCGTAGGCAAGCGCATGGGCTGACTCAAGGGCAGGGATAATGCCCTCGACCCGTGTCAGCTCATGAAACGCGGCAACCGCCTCGGCATCGGTAATTGTCTTATATTGTGCCCTACCCGTTTCTTTCAACCATGAATGCTCAGGCCCAACACCCGGGTAGTCTAACCCGGCTGATATACAAAACGGTTCGATAATTTGGCCAGCATCATCGGACATCAGGTAAGTCCGATTACCATGCAAAACGCCTGGTTTCCCGGCGGTTAATGGTGCGGCATGTCGACCCGTTTCGAGGCCATCGCCTGCACCCTCAACGCCATAAATAGCGACTTCAGAATCATTCAGAAACTCGTGAAACAAACCTATCGCATTCGATCCACCGCCAACACAAGCCACCAGTGCATCTGGTAATTTATTGGCCTGTTCTAGCATTTGTGTCCGCGACTCGCGACCAATGATGGTTTGGAAATCGCGCACCATCGCCGGATATGGGTGAGGACCCGCTACGGTACCAATGATATAATAGGTATTATCAATATTAGTAACCCAATCACGCATGGCTTCATTTAGTGCGTCTTTGAGGGTTTTAGAGCCAGAGTGTACCGCCACTACTTTGGCACCCAGTAGCTTCATGCGATAGACATTCGCTTCCTGGCGTTTTATGTCCTCAGCACCCATATAAACAATGCATTCGAGCCCCATTCGTGCAGCAACGGTCGCGGATGCAACACCATGCATTCCAGCGCCTGTTTCAGCAATAATTCGAGTTTTCCCCATGCGTCGCGCCAGCAATCCCTGACCAATCGCATTATTGATCTTATGTGCACCCGTATGGTTAAGATCTTCACGTTTCAACCATATTTGAGCGCCGCCTAGTTTTTCCGTCAATCCCCTAGCCAGGTATATTGGGCTTGGGCGTCCGACAAAATGTTTCAGGTCGTATTCGTATTCAGCGAGAAAGTCGGGGTCGGTTGCATACCTTTCATAGGCTTCACGCAATTCTTTGAGTGGCCCCATCAAAGTTTCGGCTACAAATAATCCACCAAACTGTCCAAAATGTCCTTTAACATCGGGATATTGGAAATAGTCTGTTACAGGATCATGCTTTTGCGTCGCCACGTTTAACCTCTAGAAAAAACTGGTTGATTAAGTTTAAGTCT
>JBDNJA010000225.1:0-5174 GCA_041688005.1 Gammaproteobacteria bacterium | reverse complement strand
GGCCGCTTTATGCCCCGAGTAAACGGCAGCGGCAATTAAACCGGGTGTCGATCCGTCGCCAATCAATTGCATCGACAATCCACCTTTTTCGCGAAACTCATCTTGCTTTGATTGTAGTTCTAGCCACAGATCATCATTGGGCAATTTGGCGGTTATTGGCATTAGATAATCGGCCGAGATAGTTGATTCAACTTCGCTAAAAACACATTGTATTGTTGCCGCCGAGCCATTCCAGCTAATCAGCCCCTGATTGGTGATGACTTTAACACCTGCTTGGTACAGCGCCGCCATAGAACTGTGCTGTTCCTCGGTGAAGTGACTCCAGCTACCGACCCTGCCCTCAGGTGTCACCAACGTCACCGCAATATTCTCGGTGCGCAATTTCAACGCAATCGCAGCACTCATATAATAGTGATCGTCATCATAAATAACGACATGCCCAGCCGACGTGTCGCTTTTCGGTATGTCGCCATTCAAAACTTTTTCAACAGAATATACGGTTGAACTATCGAATCCTTCGAATGCAGCTTCACGCCAACGACCTACCCCGTCATTGCGCCAATTCGAGCCAGTTGCGACCATGACATGCTGGTGCTCAAGCTCGAGCACAGCATCGACATCGAGTCGATTATCGGGATAAACCATCACATTCGGCAGTTTGGCTATTTGGCCCAGACGCCAATCTCGCACTCGCGCCCATTCGGCGAAACCTGGTAGCTTGCTTTCGGCTGTGACCCTGCCACCCAGGCTGGTTTGAGCTTCGGCTAATGTGACCTGGTAACCGCGTTGTCCCAATGTACAGGCCGCCTCCAGTCCGGCTGGTCCGGCACCGATTACCAGCACCGATTCATCGGCATGCTTGTCCGGCACCTGATCGGCATGCCAGCCTCTGCGCCACTCTTCACCCATGGTCGGATTCTGGGTGCAACGTATAGGCGAGCCTAACGAGTCATGCGCATAACAGACGTTACAGCCAATGCATTCACGAATGTCATCAAGCCTACCCTGATTGATTTTTTGTGGAATAAAGGGATCCGCAATCGACGGCCTAGCGGCACCGATAAAGTCCTGCACACCTGAAGTAATTTGTTTCAACATAGTGTCAGGCGATGTAAAGCGACCAACACTGACCACTGGCTTACTGGTCATTGATTTGATCTTTGCTACCGCGACTTGATTGGAAGCTTCTTTGACAAATCGAGAACTGCCCATTTCCCAGCTATAGTCGTTAACGGTAATATCCCACAGGTCGGGTAATTCGGCGATTATGCCAAACATTTTAATCAATTCATCGGGGTCGTTATTAACATCTCGAGGAATTGAATAACGCACCGCTACAGCGCAACGGTGCCCGACTGTTGCTCGAGTTTCTTCAATAATTTCTCGAATAAGTCTGACACGGTTTTCGGCTGAGCCGCCATATTCATCCTGTCTTGAATTGATTTTGGGCGATAAAAAATCATGCAATAAATATTCATGATTGGCATAGACATAAACGATATCGAAGTTAGCCGCCAATGCCCGTTCTGCTGCCGCCTGATACCAGCCTTTTAGTGTTTCGATATCATCCAGCGTCATTGCCTTAGTCTGCAAAGGCATACCTTCCTTGGCGGTATTCGGCAGACTATTGGGGCCGAAAGCAGGTTGGCGCGTATAAAGATTAACCGTCGAGCGGCCACCATACCAAAGTTCAACCCCAGCCAACGCGCCGTGCTCGTGCACAGCATCGGTCATCAGGCGCAGTTTAGCGACGTCGCTATCATCCCATAAGCTGGCGTGCGGATAAGGCATGTCATCCGAGCTAGGGTGTATCGAGCAGTATTCGGTACAGACCACGCCCCAGCCGCCCGCAGCTTTCATACCACGCATTGCCGCCATCATTTGCGGACGGCGATAACCCATGCCACTGCAATGTGGAACCTGATAAAAACGGTTTGGCGCGGTTACCGGCCCGATCGTGACGGGTTCGAATAGAGGGTCGTAACGGGGATCACGCTTACCAGTCGACATCGATTAAACACCCTCGTCGAGCAAAGCTTGATTCGTCTGACTTATATTTCCTGGTGTTGGTGACTGATCCTGATTAACCACCGGAAGCACTTTTCGCAATTGATTGTGAAAAGCACAAATACCAAGTTCGAGGTCTGACATTAAGGCACCTTCAAATGCAGTCGAACGCATACCTTCGGCGCTCCATTTAACTAAATTCACATCCTCATCGCCCACACCCGAATTGATTTCTCGATTTAATTCGCGTGCTTTATGCATTGCTGGACGATCATCTTCCAAAGCATAACCGGCTCCCGCCATCACACTTTTATGATAGCCCGTTGGGTAGACTTGATACACATCAATCGAATCGGGAAATAATGTAATTACAATGCCTGGGAACATGCCCCAATAAATCCACGCCGATTGGTGTGATTTTGGTAGGTAATTAGATTCCGGTAACGTTTCGACATAACTTTTTATTAACGGCTTTTTAAACTTGCGATTCTCAAAACTACCATAAGAACGTGATAGACCACTTTCGGTTACTTCGTCCTTGTAGGTAGCACCCACTAGATCAAATAATTCTGGGTGACCAATCGGCACATGATAACCTTCATTATCAATGTCGAGCACAGACTTCCAGTCGAGGTCATAATCGAACCGCCAGGACTCACCCAGGGGTTTCATTTGATCAATATTATAAAGGCTGATCTCTGCTTCAGCCTCGGCGAAGGTACTGGCTATGGATTCACCCTCACCACCAAAACGAATGAAGATCAAACCATGCCATACCTCACACTTAATCGATTTCAAACCATATTGTGATTGATCAATTTCTGGAAAAGTCGACGCCTTGGGAATGTTTTTCAGACCACCATCGAGGTGATAAGACCAGCCATGGAAAGGACAGGTAATCGAATTACCACAATGGCCTTTTTCGCCTTCGACAACACGAGAGCCACGATGACGGCAGAGGTTATGGAATGCACGAATCTCGCCCGATTCGTCACGAATGACGACAGCTCGCTCGTGCCCAATGTCGAAACACTTGTAATCACCAGAGCGCGGAATATCGGCGATATGGCCTAACCATGTCCAGCTTTTGAGAAAAACTTCGTTTATTTCTAACTCGGTTAACTCTGCACTGTTATAAGTCCAAGGAGGAAGACCAGAACGGTTTCCACCTGCTTTTTCATAAACTGCTTGTGCTGTCGTAAAGTTCATTTTTGGCTACCCCTAAATGAGAAAATAATTAAAAATATTGTCCCCAATATCATTCACAAAACTGAATATCAGGCTGGACTTGTATGTTGATTGGTTAGACCTGCAATTTTAGAGGTCCCTTTAAGTGCTACCCAATTTCCAGATCCCTTCATCAATGCAGTCCTGCATCGCTAGTTCCACTCCCTGTCGTAAAATGCTCACCATTTCGTCAATCTGTTCACGAGTGATGGTCAAAGGCGGCGACATGACACACATATTAATGATCGGCCTCACGAGTAACCCGAGGCGCTGGCAATGTTCATCAATGCGATTACCAACTTCATAATCTAACTCAAGGTCGTTTCCACCCTGATTTAACTCACACTCAACGCAACCCATCAAACCAACACCGCGAACATCACTCACAATCGGAATATCGCGCAAAGTTTGCAATTGCGCCTGCATGTAAGGACCCACTTCCTGCACATGTTCGAATAATTTTTCGCGTTTCATTATTTCAAGATTTTTTAATCCAGCCACTGCGGCCACTGGGTGTCCCGAATAGGTGAAGCCATTTGAGAAAATGGCACTATCGCCACCCAATTCACGCACTTCATCGATTAAACGATCCGACACCATGAATGCGCCCATGGGTATATAAGCCGAGGTCAAACCCTTCGCAGTAGTGATAATATCGGGGACAATGCCAAACACGGCTTCCGAGGCAAAACAGTGCCCCAAACGGCCAAACGACGTTACCACTTCATCTGACAGATAGAGCATGTCGTACTTTCGACAAATTTCCAGACAGCGTTTGTGATAACCCTCTGGCGGCACAATGACGCCACCCGATGCCAATATCGGCTCCGCGACAAATACGGCGCAAAAATCCGGTCCAACCTCAAGGATTTTAGACTCTAAATTGGCGACGCATTGGTCGAGAAAATCCTCATTAGATTGACTCGCATACTTCAATAATGGGTGCGGCGCTGGAATGTGATGCACAAGATCGTCGGCGAAATCAAGAAAGCTCTTGTCGCGCTCTTTGCCTGACACGCTGGCAGAAAGATAAGTACTGCCGTGATAACCCTTCATTTGAGAAATGATGCGCTTTTTCTCTGGCTTACCCCGTACATTATTGTAAAACTGAACAAAACGTAATGCTGAATCGACAGCCGTCGAACCACCGGTGGTAAAAAATGCGTGATTTAAATCACCAGGCGCTTCCGCGGCTAGCGCAGCGCTAAAATTGGCTGCTGGGCCGGACGTCGAGGACCAGGGTGATGTATAGGGGAGTTGCTTTATCTGGTCATAAATTGCCTGAGCCATTTCTTCACGACCATGTCCGATATTGACACACCACATGCCACCAGGACCATCGAGTAAGCGTTTGCCATCACTATCGGTGACATAGACACCGTCGCCTTTTTCGACAACAGTGCGGCTATTACTACCAATTTTAACAATGTCATCCCAAGGATGGATAAACTGGTTATCACGTTGTTTTAAATCACCAGTTTTGACTGACATACGCCTTACCCCTCATTAAAAATTGAATTACGGTATATGCATTCTATTTATATTATTTTAATACTCAAGCTTTTCATTAATTTAAAGTTAATTATTGACTAAATACTCAGTTAGTTATAGAGTGTTAACTGATTCATATTCTGGATAAATCAATTAATAAAGTGTTAACTCAGGTGACTGCAAAGAACCTACCTAGCAGAAATCGTGCGGTCCAAAGCGAATTTCGAAAACGCCAGCTGATTAATTCAACTATCGATTGCATCGAAAAGCTTGGCCTATCTCAAACAACAATGGCCAGCATTGCCAAACATGCTGGCGTTTCGCAGGGCATTGTGGTTTTTCATTTTCAAACCAAAGATATGCTGCTAGAACAAACACTACGACGCCTAAGTGACGATTATGGCAACTGCTGGAAAAGCGCCTACGACAGTGCAGAGCCTAACCCCCTT
>JBDNJA010000044.1:0-5256 GCA_041688005.1 Gammaproteobacteria bacterium | reverse complement strand
CTGACGACGACCGACTAATACTCGACCAGTACGAAGGATTGGGCCTGTCTTATGACTCGAAGCAAGTCGAAGTCACCACCGATTCCGAACAAACCCTATCCGCCTTCACCTACACCGCACTAGATATCGGCACGTCGATACCGCCCTACCACTGGTACAAAGAACATGTGTTGAGAGGTGCGATCGAGCATGGCTTTCCACCGAAATATATTCAATTTATCGAACACTTTGAATCAAAACCAGATCCAGACCAAGAGCGCAGCGAAAGAGAGCTTTGTATTTATCGGTGAATTAAGCTCGTCTCTCAACGGTGAGTAATTTACTGAGGTCTTCTGGAGTTTTAATATCTTTCGCTAATTCATGCGTCGGAAGGCGCTTCGCTTTTCCAACCTACGGGGTTAACTCTTTGGTCGAAGCGTTTAATCGGTCTTCACCAGCTCGATTATGGACTGACGACTCAAACAAGGAATTCACTGCTCACTTATAAGGCTGTCAAAAGCACAATAATTTTGGCGATAATAGCCGAGTTGAATGGGTTGTATAGTAGGGCGGAAAAGCGCAGCGCCTTCCGCCGCATGCCTCAATAACAAAATAGCGTTTGCCAAGCCTGCGGCTGATAAACAGGCAGAAATACCAGAGACGGTATTTTTATTTAAAGCCTAGGCTCCAAACCAAGCACTCGCACTTTTCCTGGCATTGCAGGATTGAATAAGTGGTTATGCCAATAGGTGGCTTGATGCGCTTCGTCTTGTTCGGCTAGTTCGGTGACATCGAAGTCAAAGGCGTATTCGATGCTGTCTTGCTTAAATTTGAGGTGACATTGACCTGCTTTCAGCAACGCATCAGCCAAGGCTGAGTCGAAACCAAACAATGCAGTTAACTGATTAGAGAAGTTGAAGTCATCTTGGTAATGACGCTCGGATAAAATTCGTAGGCCATTTGTGAGCCAGTCTTTTGAGTCGAGTGTTTTGCGGATGATGTGGGTAAATTCGGCTGTTACGTCTACCGGCTCTTGCTTCACGATGAGGAAGTTCAAACGACTTTTTTCGTCATCTTGGTCTCGGTCGACTGAATAAACACCAGACGTCATACCAATGGATGGTTGACCACCCAGCTCACGCACACACATTTTACGTAAACGGCACTGCCACGACAGAAATCGTTTGAATAGTTCAGCCTGGGACAATGGTTGTTGCATTACATTCTCTTATAAAGCTCGGGCAGTGGTTTATAAAACCACTGCCCGAAACTGAAACTAAGGAGTATCACTATTTTTAGAGACGCCCCAAGGTCCTAGAACAAGCCTTCAACCTGGCCTTTGTCGTTTAGACAAATACTGTCGGCTGATGGTACTCGTGGTAACCCAGGCATAGTCATGATGTCGCCACAAACAGCAATAATAAACTCTGCACCGGCTGACAAACGAACTTCACGGACAGGCACTTCGTGTCCTGTTGGTGCGCCTAATAGTGCAGGATCAGTTGAGAAACTATACTGCGTTTTCGCCATACAGACTGGGAAGTGTCCGTATCCATCTGCTTCAAACTTAGCCAATTGATCCCGTACTTTCTTGTCTGCAATGATGTCGTCTGCACCGTACAAAGTACGAGCAATGTGACGCGCTTTATCCCATAAAGGCATATCGTCGTCGTAGAGCGTATTGAAATTCGCTTCGCCAGAATCAGCAACAGCGGCTACGTGAGTTGCAAGTTCCTGTACTCCGGCGCTACCTTCACCCCAGTGATTACAATCAAAAACTTTAACGCCTAAGTCTGCACAGTAAACGGAAATTGCTGCCAGTTCACTTTCGGTATCAGCCGAGAAGCGGTTGATCGCAACAGTAACCGGAACACCAAATTGACCCAGATTACGGATGTGACGTCCAAGGTTTTCACAGCCAGCTGTGATTGCTTCAACATTTTCACCCGAGAGTTGATCCTTAGCAACACCACCGTGCATTTTAAGCGCACGAGCAGTGGCAACAAGAACCACGGCAGCAGGAGAAAGACCTGCTTTACGACATTTGATGTCGAAGAATTTTTCGGCACCCAGATCAGCACCAAAGCCTGCTTCGGTGACAACATAGTCAGCTAGTTTCAATGCTGTCTTAGTGGCAATGACAGAGTTACAACCGTGTGCAATGTTAGCGAATGGGCCGCCGTGGATGAACGCTGGGTTGTTTTCTAATGTTTGAACCAGGTTAGGCATGAAAGCGTTTTTCAACAATACAGTCATTGCGCCTTGTGCATTCATTTGCTTCGCCAAAACTGGCTTCAGTTCGCGAGTGTAACCAACAACGATGTTACCGATACGACGGCTTAGGTCGTCAAGGTCAGTCGACAAGCAGAAAATAGCCATGATTTCCGATGCAACAGTGATATCGAATCCACTCTCACGAGGTGTTCCGTTACCAGGGCCACCAAGACCAATGGTTATATCACGCAGTGTACGGTCGTTCATGTCGATAACACGCTTCCAGGTGATACGACGTGGATCAAGACCTGAGGCATTGCCCCAATGAATGTGATTGTCGATCAAAGCAGTTAGCAAGTTATGCGCTGCGCCGATTGCGTGGAAGTCACCGGTGAAGTGAAGATTGATATCTTCCATTGGTACAACCTGAGCGTAACCACCACCAGCAGCACCACCTTTCATACCGAAACAGGGTCCAAGGCTTGGCTCACGTAGACACATGATTGTCTTTTTACCGATGCTGTTTAAGCCATCGCCAAGACCAACTGTTGTAGTAGTCTTTCCTTCACCGGCAGGCGTTGGAGAGATAGCAGTAACCAGAATCAACTTGCCATCTTTCTTGCCTTCTAAAGATTTAATATATTCAGCTGATAATTTACCCTTGTCATGACCATAAGGCATCAGGGCATCCGTAGGGATATCGAGATTAGCCGCGATCTCAAAGATTGGTTTCAGGGTTGCTTCTCGTGCAATTTCAATGTCACTTTTAGCCATGTTTATTCTCCAAATAGCGTGGGTTGAATTCGTTATCTAAGTTGTTAAAAACCGAACAGTAACGACTCGTTGCCCGGAACTCATACCCGCGTATTGATTAAGGTATGAAGCAAATTAATCGCAGTTGCCTACCAGCAAACGCGACCCAAATCATAGTTTCCAACAGTGAGCGAAGGTATCTCAAAAACGACACATTCAACCCATTTCTTTCAAAACCATGAACAATCTTCTTTATTTATTTTCTTTATCCATACATTTCTATGTTGAATACTTAAATCGTGATGACTAAGGCCACAAAGCTTGATTTCAGCAGGTGGCGCATAATATCAGGCGACCGACCAGTGGTGCAATATTCCGCACACACCCGGCTATTCACTGGCCAGATTTATCCACCAAAAACTAAAAAACCCTCATCGCAACTATCGCAGCGATGAGGGTTTCAGCATATCAAGCTAGTTAAAATTCAACTAACTGGATTAGCAATCCAGCGTGTGTTGACGTTCCCAGGGACTTAGGTCATGAGTAAACTCATTCCAGTCTCGCATCTTCAACTTAACGAAGGCATCGACGAATTCGTCACCCAGTGCTTTACGCATGATTTTGTTATTATCAAACAAACGAATGGCGTCAAGCAAGTTCTCGGGTAAATGACGTGCGTCTGTTACCAAATGACCTTCTTCGTACATGTTGATGTCTAATGGATCGCCAGGGTCACGATTGTTTTCAACACCGTCAAGACCGGCTGCTAACATACCAGCCTGTAGTAGGTAAGGATTAACCGCGCCGTCCATCAAACGTAGTTCGAATCGACCTGGATCAGGTACTCGGACCATGTGAGTACGATTGTTGCCGCCGTAGGTAACTGCATTCGGTGCCCAGGTTGCGCCAGATAGTGTACGTGGTGCATTGATGCGCTTAAAGCTGTTAACCGTTGGGTTAAAGATCGCCGTCAAGTCAACTGCGCTTTCCATGATGCCGCCGAGGAACTGGTATGCCAAAGGAGACAATCCAAGACCACGAGGATCTTCACCGTCGGTGCTGAACAGGTTCTTCTTGCCGTCAAGGTCCCAGATAGACATGTGGGCGTGACAACCATTACCCGTCAGGTTCATGAAAGGCTTCGGCATGAAAGTCGCACGAATACCGTGCGCTTCACAAATTGCGCGAGTCATATACTTAAAGAAGACGTGGCGGTCAGCCGTTTTCAGCGCGTCATCATAATCCCAGTTCATTTCGAACTGGCCATTCGCATCTTCGTGATCGTTTTGATAAGGATTCCATTCCAGCTCAAGCATAGCGTCAGCAATTTTGCTGATGATGGGATACTGGCGCATCACCGCTTGTTGGTCATAACATGGCTTAGAATGAGTATCCATATCGTCGGCCAGTGCTGTACCTTCTTTGTTGATCAAGTGGAATTCACATTCAACACCTGTCTTCATGCGATAGCCCAACTTCTCTGCACGTGCTAACTGATTTTTAAGTGCGACACGAGGAGAAGCCTCAAGCGGCTTGCCACCCATCCAAAGGTCACAGGCAACCCAGCCAATTTCTTTTTGCCATGGAATCTGAATGAAGCTGTCAGGATCAGGCATACCAAACAAGTCGGGGTGCGCTGGCGTCAGGTCAAGATAGGCCGCAAAACCAGCAAATCCTGCACCGTTCTCCTGCATGCCTTTAATGGCACGAGTCGGCACTAACTTAGAACGCAACATGCCGAACATATCAACCCAGCTAACCAGGAAGTACTTAATGCCTTTCTCTTTTGCAATTTTCTCTAAATCTTTTTCCATTAGATGGACTCCTCTTTATTTATTGTGTTAACAATTGCTTATCGACGATGTCTTATCAACGATCACTAAACCTACGATCCTAAAAGGCTTTGCTTAATTTTGACAACCTAACCAAAGCCCCCTTAACTGCCTTAGAACGACCCCTTACCCGGGTACCAATCGGTACCAGCCAAAGGCACTTTCGCCATGGCAGAAGCTTCCATCGTCAGAGCGACTAAATCTTCTGGTTCCAGGTTATGTAAATGTGATTTACCACAAGCGCGTGCCAGTGTCTGGGCTTCAAGAACCATTGTTTTTAAGAGATTTTCAACACGGCGACCACCCAGCTTCACATCTAATCTTTTTGCCAGTTCAGGATCCTGGGTAGTGATACCAGCAGGACACTGGCCAATATGATACGCGTCATAATAACCGGCTGCTGAACCCATTTTTCGATATTCCGCATCATATTTTGGAGAGTTACAACCCAGCGCATACAGGGCTGCCATACCGATAG
>JBDNJA010000224.1:0-7990 GCA_041688005.1 Gammaproteobacteria bacterium | reverse complement strand
TGTTCTGGCTAAGCTCCATGGCCATATACAAAACACTACCAATTGCGTTATCTTTATTGTGAAGGACTGTTTTCATGTTGTTCTCCTTTTGTTGGTTGAGGTAAAAGGTTACCTGATTTCAGTCCTTCATAGTTTCTACGTCAATAGAGAATCGAGCGGTTTAATATATGATGAGTTGGTGTGATGGAATTTAGTTCGGAAGTGGCACTATTGCTGTTTTTTGTCGCGATGATAGCTGGGTGGGTTGATAGTATTGCCGGTGGTGGTGGACTTTTGACCGTGCCTAGCATGTTGTTGGTCGGCATGCCGCCTGCAATGGCTTTGGCCACCAATAAATTACAAAGTAGTGTGGGTACACTCACCGCGGCGATTTATTTTATTCATAAAGGCGCCGTTAATCTCAAACAAATAAGGTGGTTAATACTAGCAACCTTTATAGGTTCGATGTTCGGCAGTTGGTTGGTATTACAAATAGATGCTGGGACTTTGCTGGCTTACCTACCGATATTATTGATTTTAGTTGGCCTTTACTTTTTGTTTTCGCCAAGCATTGGCGATGAAGAGCGAAAACGCAAACTGAGTTTAGTCGCTTTTGCTCTCGCAATTTGTCCATTACTGGGTTTTTATGACGGATTTATAGGACCTGGCACGGGGAGTTTCATGGCGTTGTCATTTGTTCTGCTCTGTGGGTATAGCTTGTCGAAGGCAACTGCCAATGCAAAGGTTTTGAACTTCACTAGTAATGTGTCGGCGCTGCTGTATTTTATGGTCTTTGGAGAAGTATTTTGGTTGATGGGTTTAGTGATGATAGCGGGGCAACTGATTGGTGCTTTCTTTGGTGCAAAAATGGCACTCGAAAAAGGCTCATCGCTGATCAGGCCCATTGTTGTGATTGTCTGTTTTGTCATGTCAGCGAACATCTTGATTAGGCAGTTTGCTTGAGAGGCAGCAATTTCGGCTCAGATTAAAAGAATTAAGACGTGTTTCTGGCTAAAAACACGTCACTTTATTTCAAAACTTTTTAATCCTGCAGTGGGACGTGAGGTATCTGGGTATAGCCCATGAGCTCAAGCCGGCAGGAGTTTAATGGCGATATCAAAATAGGTTGAGCCGGCGTGAATTCTTTTTCCACAACGCAAGTCGTTGTCGTGAAGTGTTGGCATTTTTTCGTGCTACAACATCTGTCAGTAGACTCAACGCGATATTTAGTCCTATGGTTGATTCTAGGTACAGCCCTGTGTTCGATGGTGCGTAAATAACCGCATCAGCAAGATTATGGCTCCAATGACAAAACTCATCTGAAACAACAATGCATTTTCGCCCCTGTTCTTTAGCAATGCGGATAAGTTCTGGGGCTTCTTTCGCGTAGGGTACGACATCAACCAAAACCAGGCATTCTGTAGACGACGAGGCTTGATCGGGCGTAATCCACTCGCCCAGCATTCCATCATGGGGTGATAGATAGCGAACATTTGGCCGTGCCAATGCCAGGCGCACGGAGAAATCTTTTGCTAGACCGCGAACTGATTGAAAGCCAGTGACAAAGATACCGCTCGACTGCGACACTAATTCAGAAGCCCTGTCCCAGTGTTCACCGGTGGTTTGGTCAAATACATTACGAATGACCGAAACTTCAGCCTCAAGAACTTGACGCAGATGCGGAGCGAGGTCGTATTGAGGAGCATCGGTATTGCCACCCACTGCGTAGTGCTGTCTCAACAAATCCTTTAAATCTTTGATGCCGTTGTAGCCCAGACGACGCATCAGTCGCCCAACAGTGACCTCAGCAACCCCAACGCGGATAGCTAAAGACTTACCTGTTTCAGGCCCCAGTGTATTCACATTAAGCAGCATGTACTGAGCAACCTTCGCCTCCTGCTTTGGTAAACTCGGAATTACATTCTCTAGTTTATCCACCAGCTCAACGAAGCTGCCTGAAGGGTATGACGCGAAACCAAGTGTCATACAGAGACCGATAAATAATCTAAACAACACAAAGAGAGGTGGATCATGAAGTATTTGAACATTATAAAAGTGGCGCTCATTGCCCTAATCGGAGTAACTGCATCTCCGGTTACATTTGCTGACGGAAAGCTCAATTTGTACAACTGGGGTGATTATATTAATCCAGAGGTACTGACACGATTTACCAAAGAAACAGGTATCGCCGTCTCGCTCGACACATACGGATCTAACGAAGAAATGCTGGCAAAAATCCAGGCAGGCGCGGTAGGTTATGACATTGTATTTCCATCAGTGCACATGCACGACATCATGTTCCAGCTGGATCTGCTTCAAGAAACCAATATCGGTGCCCATCCGGATTTTAAGAACATAGACCCGCAGTTTCTTCGTGCCAGAACCGATCCTGACGCGAAGTATTGCCTACCCTATGCCTGGGGGAATGTCGGTATCGTCTATAACAAACAAAAAGCTGGTAACCTGAAAGGTTGGAAGGATTTGTTTGCGTTAGCGGCAGACGGTGAGAAGATTATTTTGCTGGATGACCCTCGTGAAACCATCGCCATCGGTCATATTATGAACGGTACATCTGTGAATTCAACCGACGAAGCTGAAGTACAGGCGGCAGCGGAATACGTGCTGAAAAACCTGAAAAATGTAGCCGCGTTTTCGTATGACAGCATCCCCCTGGTGCAATCAGGTGATGTCGCGGCTGCACACTGGTATGTGGGTGCCAACATCTTCGTTCAGAAATCACCTGATGTATTGGGTTATATTATTCCTGAAGAAGGCGCCACTCTCTATCAGGAAGACATGTGTGTCTTGAAAAGTGCACCTAACAGCGCCAACGCGAAAAAATTCCTGGAATTCTATCTACGACCTGAAATTGCTGCGCTAAATGTAGAACAACAAATGAATGGCACGCCAAATATTCCAGCTCAAGCACTCATCCCCGAAGCTATTGCCAACAACAAAACAATCTACCCCTCGTCGAGTGTGATGGAAAAGCTACAAATTTTTGTCGACATTGGACGTGACTTGAAATTGTATAACCGTGAGTGGACACGTATCAAGACTGCGCAATAGAAAAGACCCTTAGATCGTCACAAAGTAGGCACGGTAGTCTTTATACTGCCGTGCCATTCCTATCTTAATTTAGCCAGAATACCTACCGATACAATGCACCCAATACTGAATATACAAAATGCGACTAAACGCTTTACCACTCCTGATGGCAATATCATCACGGCACTGAGTAACGTCTCATTAAGTATAGAGCAAAATGAATTCGTTACCCTTTTGGGCCCCTCTGGGTGTGGAAAGACAACACTGTTGAGGGCGATCAGTGGGTTTGAGGATCTGGAAACGGGTTCGATTACGATTGATGATGCACCAGTCACTCACCTACCTGCACATAAGCGACCAGTGAATACTGTCTTTCAACGCTATGCACTCTTCCCCCATTTGAATGTTGCTCGAAACGTCGCCTACAGCTTGGAAATTGCAGGAATCCCAAAAACTGAAATAACAAGAAGGGTAGGCAGTATGTTGGAATTGGTCGGCCTTGAAGGATTTGGTGATCGTAAAATTAATCAGCTCTCGGGAGGGCAGCAACAACGAGTCGCATTAGCGCGTTCGCTGGTCGCTCAACCTAAGATATTGCTGCTAGATGAGCCATTATCGGCGCTGGATAAAAATCTTCGGCATAAGATGCAACAGGAGCTCAAAACGTTGCAGGAAGAAATTGGCATCGCATTTGTTTTTGTCACACACGATCAGGAAGAAGCACTTACCATGTCGGATCGAATCGCGGTTCTCAGTGAGGGTGATATTAAACAACTGGGTTCCCCAGAAGATTTGTATCGAAGACCAGAAAGTGAATTTGTTGCCAGGTTTATTGGCGAAGGAAATTTGTTTGCTGGGAAAGTGATCGATGTAGTTGGTGACAGCGCTCGGATTTCGTTGCCCTCGGGTTCTGAGTTACTGCTTAACCAATCGAACTTGACATCGGGTAGCGATGTTAAACTTTTGGTACGTCCAGAAGATGTGATAGTTGAACAAGATGATTGTGTGCAGGAAGCGCTGACGTTGAATGGCATAGTCGATCATATCTTCTTTGTCGGGACCGATTATCAACTGCTGGTTAAAGTGGATGGGTATCCGACCCTAAAAGCTCTCGTGCGACTCACTGGCGCAACGCCCGCTACAGGCGATAGCGTTCGGCTGTCAATTCCCATTACATCACTCCATGCCATTCCGTCAGCAGGTCATCACTGATGGCACTAGCGACACCTAATGCAGAGCGAAAGCGCCTGGTGCTGTTGGGGTTACTGACGCCGCCAACTATTTTTCTGTCGATTTTTTTCCTCGGCCCACTTTTGATCATGGTGGTGTATAGCTGGTTAGAACCGGGGTTGTATGGCGGTGTTGAGTGGAATTTTTTTCACCTCAATTACGGGCGTATCCTCGGATGGGCCGATTCAAAATATGAAAAGTTTGATCCTGTTTATCTGGAAATCTTTCTTCGATCAGTGCGTCTCGCATTATTGACTGTGTGCCTGTCGTTGTTGGTGTGCTATCCAGCTGCATTCTGGATTAGTCAAATGAACGAAAAACGAAAAACGTTCTTCTTGTTCCTTATTGCGTTGCCATTCTTTGTCAGTTTAATAGTACGTTTATACGCCTGGGTATTGATTTTGCGGCCCACTGGGTTTCTCAATCAGGTGCTGCTGTGGTCAGGCGTTATATCTGAACCACTCGAAATTATTTATACCGATCTAGCGGTCATTATTGGTATGACTTATGTTTTTATACCCTTCATGTTCCTACCGCTTTATGCCTCCATCGAGAAGCTCGACTTATCATTGATAGAAGCATCGTCTGATCTCGGTGCCACTCGGTTCCAAACGTTTGTGCGCGTGTTATTACCCTTGACGATGCCGGGCATTATCGGTGGCTCGATCATCGTTTTTATTCCTGCACTGGGTAATTTTATTGTTCCCTCAGTCCTGGGCGGTGCCAAGGTATTGATGATTGGCAACCTTATTGAGCAACAATTTTTATCGGCGCGAAACTGGCCCTTTGGTGCAGCGTTGGGAATGATCGTGATGGCCGCCATTCTTGTATTGCTCATCTACTATGTCCGTTTAAGTACGCGCGACGAGCAGTCAACAAGCACAGCTGCCGTGCAGGGGGATAGCTGATATGCGTTTTTTAAAGCGATTTAAGCCCAGTACTCTGTCAATCTATGGGTATTTTTTCTTTGCGTTTATTTACGCCCCCATTTTGTTGATTATCGTTTTTTCGTTCAACGCCAACCCGGTCAATATGATGATCTGGGACGGATTTACTTTCGATTGGTATCGTACCATTTTCGGTTTTTCGAAAAAGCTGACAGAGTCCGCGCTCTACCTTGACTCAACAGATCAGCTCTACGATGCGGTCAAAAATAGCCTGCTTATTGCTTCCACGACAACCATGATAGCCACGGTATTCGGAACGGCTATCGCACTCGCCGTTGCGCGCTTTCGATTCCGGCTGAAAGGTTTTTATCGCGCACTCATGTTCTTGCCCATGATCATGCCCGATATTATTCTGGGTATCGCACTGCTCATCTTTTTCGTAAACGTCAAAATTGAGCTCTCGATTTTCACTATCATCATAGGGCACTGCACTTTCTTGATCAGCTATGTATTCATTGTGGTTTCAGCACGCATTGCAGATATGGATGAAACGCTGGAGGAGGCATCGGCCGATTTGGGTGCGAATGGCTGGAAGACATTCTATTGCATCACCATGCCTGTTATTCTCCCTGGCATCGTCGGTGGCGCGTTGTTGGCATTCATCATCTCAATGGATGATCTTGTGATTACCTATTTCATTTCAGGTGTGGACAGTACCACGCTACCTGTTTTTATCTACGGGATGCTCAGACGCGGCATCAAACCAGAGATCAATGCGATAGCGGCGATCATATTATTGTTCTCATTGATCGTCGCTACCGTTGGTCTTTACTTTAGGTCTAGAAAAAATTGAATATGAACGACAACTGCAGCTCTAAGCAACGCGCGCGCACCGCTGGTTTAGCGCTGACTGGAGTGACTGGTGAGCATAACTCGATCACCGATGTGCCGGGCGTATTGGTTGGTTATACAACGCTCTCCTCTTATACCGACCCATCACTACAAGCCTGCGCACTGCCGGTGCAAACCGGTGTCACCGCAATCCTGCCACAAGGTTTCGATAATGAGCCGCGGCCCGTTTGGGCAGGGCAATTTAGCCTTAATGGTAATGGTGAAATGACTGGCTCACACTGGGTTCGTGATGGTGGATACCTGGTGGGACCGGTGATGATTACTAATTCGCATGCCATTGGCGCAGTGCATGACGGTGCCACACGCTGGATGGTGGAACACTATGCCGATGCATGGAGCAATAACCATCTATGGGCTATGCCGATTGTCTCGGAAACCTATGACGGTGTACTCAATGATATTAACGGGTTTCATGTGACATCTGATCATGCCCGCGCGGCGATTACCACGGCACAGTCAGGCCCGATAGATGAAGGAAATGTTGGGGGTGGTGCCGGTATGATTTGTTACGAATTTAAGGGTGGTACGGGCACATCATCAAGAACTATAGACATCGAGGGTGAACATTTTACCCTCGGGGTTCTGGTGCAAGCTAATCATGGCATTCGACCCTGGTTTACAGTGATGGGTATACCGGTCGGTAAGCATATGACTGACGACCGGATCCCCGATTTATGTACCGAGCGCGGATCCATTGTCTGTATCATTGCAACAGACCTGCCATTATCGTCCAGTCAACTAGAACGCCTTGCCCGACGCGCCTCCATCGGTATCGGACGCAGCGGAACACCTGGGGGCAACAACTCCGGTGATATTTTTCTCGCATTTAGCACGGCAAACGACATGGCGTTGCCGCAACTCTCCGGCGCTTGGCGCAACATGACTACTCTAAATGACGATTATCTTGATCCGGTGTATCTCGCCGCCGTGGAATCGATTGATGAAGCCATCTTAAATGCACTCTTCGCCGCAGATGATGTACCAACAGCACGACCAAGTGGTGCCATGTGTAAGGCACTGGATACGGATGAATTATTGAAGCTTCTCAAAGCATGTGGTCGGATTTGACACCTACTAAACAGTTTGCCCAGCGCGCATACTGGTGACTTAATCCATAGGCTGCTAAGGTGCTTATTGAAGTAAGTAGGAATGCTTGCTAAGTTCAAGCGGGCATAGCTGGTTAAAGAGACAAGCCTCTCGCAATTAAATCGAATAACGGTATACTTCGCGAAAAGACGTGGGTCGCTTTACTACCTACCTGGATGCATCTAACTAGTATCCCTCTATTGCCTGCTGATTAAGCAAAATCCTGTTCCGCTTAATGACTAAGCAACATTACTAATCATTATTACTAATCAACGTGACCGATCAATATTATGTTTACACAACTAACTGAATTTGCCACGAATAATACCCTGCTAGTGGTTGCATTTTTCGTGTTGATAGCCGTGATTATATTTAATGAAACAAGGAATCTAGGGCAAAAATTCACCAAACTGTCCCCTGGTGCCGCTGTTCAATTGATGAATAATAATGATAATGACGTGGTTTTTCTGGATGTGCGTGAACCTGGCGAAACAGCAAACGGCAAGATAACCAAAGCGATTCAAATTCCGGTTGGGTCGGTGAAGGAACGCATCGCCGAACTCGAAAAACATAAAGATAAGCCCGTTGTGGTTTATTGTAAGACAGGCACTCGTTCGAGTATTGCCTGTAATGCCCTAATCAGCAATGGTTTTAGCAAGGTGTATAGTTTGACTGGTGGCATTATGTCCTGGCAGGAAGCGCATCTACCTGTCGGTAAAAAGTAGTCAGCGACAATCGGTTCTAAGGGCATCTAAGTTAATCAATGAAGTTAATCAATGAAGTTAATCAATGAAGTTAATCAATGAAGTTAATCAATGAAGTTAATCAATGAAGTTAATCAATGAAGT
>JBDNJA010000223.1:0-4097 GCA_041688005.1 Gammaproteobacteria bacterium | reverse complement strand
ATGAAGTTTAAGCATATTGCCCTCATCCATCCATGAAGTACTGAATTCCATCAGCCAGACACCCAAAGGCTCGGCTTCTATCCAGGCTATCCAGATTAAAAAGCTGCCCAACACTGCCCCCATGTTATTACCCGAGCCACCGACAATAACCATCACCCAAATCAGAAATGTGTATCGAATAGGGCGAAACGACGTGGGTGT
This sequence comes from Gammaproteobacteria bacterium, assembly GCA_041688005.1. GTDB lineage: Bacteria > Pseudomonadota > Gammaproteobacteria. The sequence goes on along the minus strand of JBDNJA010000223.1, from coordinate 3,896 downwards.
AAATTGACCATCGAGGGTAATCAGCATCGCGCCCGCTATGCCAATAACAGCTGAGCCAAGAATAAAAACCTGCAAATGCCTGGCGGTAACATCCTTACCCATCGCACCCGCTGCTATCTCATTATCGCGAACGGCGCGCATCATACGACCCCAGGGCGAATTAAGTGCCTTCACACTAAGCATCAGAATGATAATCAAAACAGTTGTGAAAAGTCCTGCGTAGCAAAGTTTAACGAAGATGCTCGACCCCTCAATAACAAATTGCTTAAGAGCGATCTGTTGTTCGACATCGCTTAACGAATTTAACGAGCCGCTATGCCACCATTCAATCAATTGAATGAACCAGTCGCTTGTTTGCAAATCCACTTCGTAGGGAACAGGCCGCGGTAAACCGGTGACATTCTTGACACCTCGGGTGAGCCAGTCTTCATTTTTCATCACCGAGATGATAATTTCAGAAATACCCAGGGTCGCTATCGCCAGGTAATCGGCACGTAAACCGAGCGCTACTTTACCAACCAGCCAGGCGACACCCGCAGCGACAAAACCACCGATGATCCACGAGGTGACGATCGGTAAATTCATGCCACCCAGATAGCCTGTGCTGGCCGGGTCGACAGACTCAATAGCAGTTGTTGCAGGGTCTAAAAAGTATCGTGTCAGAAACAGACCGATAATGAGAATGGCAGCCATTATCATATTACGCTGCTTGCCGGCGGCGATTTTTCGATAGCAAAAAATAGCCAGCGTCACCGTTGTAGCAAAAAATAATGCAGCCAGTAATAGCTTCCCCCAACCGGCTTGCCATGCCTCAGCCACTGGTTGTTGAGAGACCAAAACGGCTGACATGCCTCCCAAAGCAGAAAAACCCATAACACCGACATTAATCAACCCAGCATAACCCCACTGTATATTGACGCCGAGCGCCATGATGGCGGAAATAAGGCATAGATTCATGATGCCGAGTGATACCGACCATGACTGTGCGAAGCCGATGGTCGCCAGTAGCATCGCCACAAACCCAAACCACAGCGTTGTTTTTTGATTGCTGCTCATAGTACTTTACCTTTCAATATGCCTGTCGGCCTAACCAGTAATATCAGAACTAAAATGATAAACGATACGGCGTGTTTATAGTCGGTTGACAGTAACTGGAGCAATCCATCGGGTTCGAGACTGGTCGGCATTAGATAAACCAGTACCTTTTTATAGGCATAGGTAACCGTCACCTCTGAAAAGGCAATTACATAGCCACCCAGAATAGCCCCAATCGGATTGCCTATACCACCAACTATGGCGGCGGCAAATATCGGCAATAACATCGATAGGTAGGTAAAGGGTTTAAAGCTTTTATCCAGACCATACAAAGTTCCTGCAATGGTCGCCAGTGTCGCGGCTAAAATCCAGGTGACGAGCACGACCCGTTCTGGGTTAACGCCTGATAGTAACGCCAGGTCCTCATTGTCAGAGTAGGCGCGCATAGCTTTTCCGGTACGAGTTTTCTGTAGGAACCAGAACAGGGCCGCTACCAGAGCTATGGCGATCACAACGGTCAAAGCCTGTGATGTCTTAATCGATAATCCTTCGCTTAAGCCAGTCCACTCCTTGAACTCGCGTGCGCGCAGGATAAAGCGCTCACCATCGGAAAAGCGCTGGTCATTCGGGCCAATCACAAAACGGATGATGCCATTCATCATGAACATCACACCCATTGAAGCGATCATCAGAATAACTGGTACCGCTTTTTGCCGACGATAATGTCGATAAACCAATTTATCGGTAAAAACCAACATCAAGATAGTGACCAGTATGCCAACGGGCAGGGCGAGCAGGGCCGTTGGTAATGGCCCGAAACTAACGCCTTTCGATTGCAACCACCAGGTCATCAGGATAGTAATCATGGTGCCAAAGGCCATCGTGTCGCCGTGGGCAAAGTTGGCAAAACGTAAAATGCCAAAAACTAGCGTAATGCCCAATGCGCCCAGGGCGAGTTGTGAGCCATAAGCCAGACCCGGCACCAGAACAAAGTTCAGTAAAAGAATAATGGCATTCGCCAAATCGGTTAAGATTTCCATCTATCCTCCATCTTATTCCACCATCTTATCCACCAAGGAACGAACGTCGGACTTCAGGGTTACCCAGCAAAGCCTTACCGGTATCCGTATGTCTATTTTCACCAATCACCAGCACGTAGCCCTTGTCGGCAATGTTGAGTGCCTGACGCGCATTTTGTTCGACCATCAAAATAGCAATGCCGGCTTGTCTAACTTCGAGAATTCGCTCGAACAACTCATCCATGACGATCGGAGAAACTCCGGCAGTGGGTTCATCGAGCATTAACAAAGAAGGTTGAGACATCAATGCCCGACCGACAGCGACCTGTTGGCGCTGACCGCCAGAGAGCTCTCCGGCGAGCTGGTTTTGCTTTTTGGCCAGAATAGGGAAGAGTTCGAATATCTGATCAAACGTGTCGCTAATATCATTGGTACGCAAAAAAGCCCCCATCTCCAGGTTTTCTCTCACGCTCAGGCTAACGAAAACATTATTGGTTTGCGGCACAAAGGCGATGCCCTCGGCAATCCGAGCCTGAGTCGTCATCTGGGTGATGTCTTTACCGTTAAATTTGACAGTGCCCGATTTGAGTTGAAGCATACCCAGCATCGCCTTCATAGCGGTCGACTTGCCAGCACCATTTGGCCCGACAATGACCGCGATCTCACCCTTGTCGACCGCGATGGTGCAGCCTTTGAGTATATCGGCACCGCCGTAGCCACCCACCATATTGTCGCCAATCAGAAAACTCATAAGGTAGTCTCCTTGGCTTTGATCTCACCCTGGTTTTCGTTAAACGCTCGACCCAGATAAGCTTCGATGACGGCCTCATTGTTTTTTACTTCATTAGCGCTGCCCTGGGCCAGCACCTTGCCTTCAGCCATACAAATCACCGGATCACACATGCGCCCAATGAAATCCATGTCATGTTCGATCATGCAAAAGGTGTAACCCTTATCTTTGTTGAGCCGAAGAATTGCATCACCGATCTCGCGAAGTAAGCTGCGATTGACACCCGCACCGACTTCATCAAGAAACACAATCTTGGCATCAACTATCATGGTTCTGCCGAGTTCGAGTAGTTTCTTTTGTCCACCAGACAAATTGCCTGCCAGTTCATTGGCAATATGAGATAAGTTTAGAAAGTCGATGACCTCCATCGCCTTGTCATGTAGCTCGTTTTCCTCTTCTTTCACCTGGCCGCGACGGAACAAAGCGTTGATCAGCTTTTCTCCCGATTGATTGCCCGGCACCATCATCAGGTTTTCGATCACCGATAATTTAGAGAATTCTTGTGCGATTTGAAAAGTTCGGAGTAAACCTTTGGCGAAAAGCTGGTGAGGTTTAAGCCCGGTGATATTTTCGCCATCCATAAATATACTGCCAGCGGTCGGCTCGTAAAGCCCAGCGATGGTATTAAATAATGTCGTCTTGCCAGCACCGTTCGGACCTATTAAGCCTGTTATCGAGCCTTTCGCAATGTGTATAGAGGTATTATCGACTGCTTTTAAACCTCCAAAATGCTTGGAGAGGTTTTTAACTTCAATCATGATTTTAGGGCACCTCTAAAAATAGTGTTTTTTCGTGGCCTGTTTTTGCTCCTCGACAATTGCACCTCGATAACTGCTCCTGCGTTATTCTAATTAGTTACATCCCTGTAACGATGCATCAACAGTAGGCGTTTCAGGCGAAAGCAGACATACATGCCATTATCCATGGTAAAAGTGCAAGCAAGCACCAAACGGAGAACCACAGTGTATATGACATACATGACGATTCGAGCACGGAGCTGCTAAAAGTAGGCGCCATGAAGCGCCAACAGTAGGGACCACGAGGCCACGGCT
>JBDNJA010000222.1:0-7801 GCA_041688005.1 Gammaproteobacteria bacterium | reverse complement strand
CAGTCAACCCTGGCGCCATCCTTTTCATACAGCGCCAAAGCCTTTTCGTTCATGACATGCAGGCCGATTTCTTCCAAAATCCGCATCGCGCCATCGTGAATTAAATCAAGATCGTCCTCGCTGAGAACACTAATGGGTGCATAGGGATTAAATAATTGCTGTGCTTTCGCACCGACTAGTTGATCGGGGGTGGCGGTACGTTTGCGAGGTCTTCTTTTACTCATGAGAGAAACCAGATGTTTAGGTGCTGGGATAATATTGCATTTAGTATCAAATGGTCTACTAGGTAATTGTTGTTTCTTATAAACTACCGTGTTCATTTAACACAACGGATTTTCATGCTTGATTCCCCCCCCCTCAATGGAATATCTTGTCTACTCTAATGCTTGTTCTAAACGGCCGACTCTAAATGGCCCAGTCTAAACGTAAAACTCACCATCAAATGACATCAATCGACAATCTTCGAAGTGCAACGTCCCCATTCATTACCTGTGGTATGTATGCCTTTACAGATGATTTAAAACTAGCGTGGCGGGCATTGTTTGATCTCTTTCTCGGTTTATCTGATGAAATCCTGGACTCAACACTACGCTTCGACGCGGATGCGACGACGTTGCGCGATGACCTCCTATTTATGGGCCATACCTGCGGCTATCCACTGATGAAAAGCCTGCAAGATAAACTGAGTCCAATCTGCGTGCCTTTATTTGATGTTAATGTTGCTGGTTGCGATGACATGTATTACGCCAGCACATTCATTACCTCAGTCAATAGCAAAATCCAATCACTTCACGACAGTTATCAAGGGGTTGCTGCATTCAATGGTCGAGATTCTAATAGTGGTATGAATGTTTTTCGTCATGCTCTCGCACCGCTGGCCCAAGAAAAAGGAAAGGGGAAATCCTTTTTCTCACGCTTGATCGAATCCGGTTCACATAAGCAAAGTTTGATCGAAGTGGGGGAAGGCCGAGCCGATGTCGCCGCTATCGATAGCGTTAGCCTCGCGCTTATCGCCGATGCCTGGCCAGAGCTTACAGCCCAGATAAGAGAGATTGGTTATAGCGTGAAAACCTGTGGATTACCATTTGTTATGCCAAGTTCAAGACTGAAAATAACTGACCCCAAACGATTCACTTTACGGCTCAATGAGGCATTAACCATGCTGCCGGATCAACATCGACAATGCTTGCGTCTTGTCGAGTTTGTTGATGTTGAATTAAGTCAGTATCAATCCATTTTAGATTTAGAGCAGCAAGCGATTGAAACGGGTTATCCTAGTTTGACCTAAACCTCACTTGATTAATAAGTCTCCGCATAGATAAGTTTCAACTTACGTCTGATCCGCTTTGATGCGTCGCATTTAAAACTGTCAAATGACAAAAACACTACTAATATTCGCTCATCCTGAATCATCGGCATAGCCAGTTTCAAACAACAAAGATCAATTGAGTTAATTTTATGTGGAAAGACCTGTCAGCATCGTGGGCTATTTTGCTCGGCATTGGATGCCTGATGCTCGCCAATGGGCTGCAGGGCACCTTGCTCGGCGTCCGCGCGGGTGTAGAAGGGTTCTCAACTTTTACTACCGGCATCATCATGTCGGGTTATTTCATTGGTATTTTCATCGGCTCATTCCTGGCGCCATATCTGGTTCAGCGAGTCGGGCATATTCGAGTTTTTTCGGCACTGGCTTCGCTGGCTTCAATTTCGATACTGTTGCACGGGGTCTATATCACGCCGCTTGGCTGGACATTAATGCGAATCGTCACCGGCATCTGTTTTGCGGGCATCTATGTCGTGACCGAAAGCTGGTTGAATGACCGCGCCAGTAACGAAACGCGTGGCAAGGTATTGTCTGTTTACATGGTGCTGACAACAGCGGGGATGGGATCGGGTCAGTTTTTACTCAATTTGGCAGAACCCAGTTCGATTAAACTATTTATTCTCACCTCGGTTATTATTTCCTTTGGCCTGATTCCGATGTTACTGACGGCTAAACCTGCACCCACTTTCGGCTATTCCCAAACCATGTCTTTGATTGACCTGTATAAGGCATCACCTTTGGCGGTTATCGGTAATGGTTTAACCGGAATGGCCCATGGCACTTTTTTTGGAATGGGTGCTATTTACGCCAGCACGGTGTTAGGGGATGTTAAATCAATTTCAATATTTATGGCCTGTTTCCTGATAGGCGGCCTGATTACGCAATGGCCTATTGGTTACATTTCAGATCGAGTGAGTCGCCGCCTCGTTATGTCTGTAATTTCAATCGTCGCTATTGCCGCCTGCATGATCGCAATCGTGTTACCAAAGGATAGCCCTGCCTTTTTTGCCAGCATACTGTTACTCGGTGGTGCGGCCATGCCAATGTATTCAATCTGTATCGCTTACGCTAACGACCGTCTCGAACCGGGTCAAATCGTTGGGGCCAGCAGCAGCCTGGTGATGGTATCTGGCGTCGGCTTAAGTACAGGGCCAATTATCGTCGCCTTCTTTATGGATTTCTATAGCGTGACATTTTTCTTCTGGGGGATTGCCTCTATATTTGGCCTGATATTACTTTTTACCCTGATTCGAATTCAGTCCCGCGCCGGTCTTGATGTTAAAGACCAGTCTCCATTCATTGCCTATGGTTCAATTGGTACGCCGATTGCCGAATACAATGCGCCCGATGCAGTCGATTACGCCGAAGCGGTTGCCAACGATGAGCTAGAACAACTCGACGCTGCAAAAGAGCTGTTAGAACAAGACGACCACCGAGTATTGTAAAAAAGGATTAAATTGTCTGGGAATTTGTCGGACTGAGGTAATCGTAGTGAGGGAAAGTCATTTTGAGTCAATTTTTTTGATCGAATGAGGCGAATAGTTATTCTACTCAACGAATTGGATCGGGAAATCTGGTCAAAATAACTTTTTCGCAGTAGATTCATCCTAAGTCCGACAGACCCCTAGCCCAGACAAAGACTTACTGCCTGCTGCAATATGTCGAGAGTCGTCATCGTCTAATTGAATCTAGTCCAGGTTCAAGCTAGCTCTCTTCAGATAAGGCCAGCCGCTGATGCGGGTGCCAGGATAAACCTCTGATTGAAAGATGAAACTGCTATCCGTCGCATTAAAATATCGAACCGAGCGATAGGGCTTGTTTAAATAGCCTTCCAAATTGACTGGATTCACCTGATATATTTTTCAAACACCCACGCCAGTCTACAACGCTGTCGACCCAGACTCACTCGTCCTGATACGTACCGCATTTTCCAGATTAGTCACAAATATTTTTCCGTCGCCAATTTTCCCTGTTTTGGCAGAGTCTACAATGGTGTCAATTACGTGGTCAACTTGGTCATCGTCGACTGCGATATCCAGTTTCATTTTCGGGATGTAGTCGACGACGTATTCGGCACCTCGATAGAGCTCGGTGTGCCCTTTCTGGCGACCAAAGCCTTTCACTTCGGAGACGGTTAGGCCGTTTATGCCTATGTCTGACAGGGCGGCTCGAACATCGTCGAGTTTGAATGGCTTTATTATTGCGCTAACTATTTTCACGTTGCCTCCTGATAGGTTTGCGTGGTTGAGTGGTTGAGTGGTTGAGTGGTTGAGTGGTTATTTGGTTATTTGGTTATTTGGTAAAGACAGCCATCGATTCGACGTGGGCTGTTTGCGGGAACATATCCATAATACCCAGGTGCTCAAGCTTGTAACCATGACTGCAAATAATTTTGCTATCACGTACCAGGCTAGAGGGTTGGCAGGATACATACACTATTTTTTGTGTTTGGAATCGGTTGATAATTTCAGCTATTTCCTTCGCGCCGGATCGGGGTGGGTCGATGAGTATTTTGTCGAACTTTGTGCGCATCCAGCTGGCATCAGCTTTCGGTTGGGTCAGGTCGGTCGCGAAGTATTCGGTATTTTCAATTTGGTTATCGATCGCACTTTGCCTGGCACGCCCTACCATCGCGTCGTCACCTTCGACACCGGTAACCTGCGCGCATCGGCGAGCCATTGGTAATGTGAAGTTGCCTAATCCGCAAAATAAATCAAGCACGCGATCGGTTGGTTTTAAGTCTAGATGGTGCAGAGCCTGCGCAACCATTTGTTGATTGATCTCGGTGTTGACTTGAATGAAATCGACCGGGCTAAATCCGATTTTGATATTGTCGTCCTTCAATGGCACGAAGCTTAATACCTGATGTTCTGGGTACAAATTAACAACGCTATCTGGACCTGCTGATTGCAGTTGTAGCCAAAAACCAGTGTTTTTAGCAAACAGAGTCAAGGCCGCACGGTCATGCTCTGTCAAGTCGTCGAGATGTCGAAATACCAGTACGATGTGGTCACCATCGGCAGCGACTTCGATTTGAGGGATGGTTTCTTTTGCGTCTAGTCCGTCTATTAGCGCGCACAAGTCCTGTAGATGCTCACCGACTTCGGGTATTAATACTTCGCACTGTGCCATATCTGCCAAAAATGGCGTGTTTCTTTCTCTAAAGCCAACTAACAGGCGCTCTTTTTTACGTACGAACTTAACGCCTAGACGCGCTTTTTTTCGATAGCCCCAGGGATGAGAGCGTAACGCTGGCATCACATTGCCTATGGTGACGTCGGAGTGCTGCATGGTGTCGATCAACGATTGTTGCTTGAATGCAACTTGGTCGTCACTGCTAATGTGTTGCAGGCTGCACCCACCACACACTTCGAAGGCGGCACATTTTGGCTCGATACGAGAGGCAGCGGCCTGGATGACTTCTAGCGTTATCGCTTCGTCATACTTTCGATGCGATTTGCGGATCTGAATTTTGACTGCTTCACCGATCAAAGCACCAAACACAAAAATAGTTTTGCCATTGACGTGCGCTATGCCACGCCCTTCGTGTGACATGCCCTCAATCACAACAGTGGTGGGCTCGGGTAATCGATTACGGTGTTTACGACCAGCCATTTATTTATCCTCTACGGTCAATCCAGGTTTTTTCGAATGTAATTAAGTGAGATTGATCTGATGCAATAAGATTGTCACGCACCAATCGAGATTCAGTCTCGTATTGGGTTTGGTCAATCATGCCGCGATTGCGCTGTAAATTGAGATACACCAGATAGGTATTGAGCACCTCTGTTTCACCAGAGTCACGAATATCTTTGATGCCGCCTGCTTGATAACGCGCCCATATTTGTTGATTGGTGCTTATGCTCATATGATTGATGTCGCCAGGAAAACCACAGAGCGTTGCAATTTCGTTCAGTGGTGCGCTGGCACTGGCTTGAAATCCAGATAGGAGATCCATTAAATCGGTGTGTCGATCGTGATATCGACAGGGGTAGCTATCATTTTCAAAACTGTTATCGCCCTGCCCTGCTGCCCAGTACTGATCTGCATTGACTGGGTATAACAATGAGCGGTAGTGAATTATTGGCAAATCAAATCCGACTCCGCCCCAGGACACAAGCTTGGGCGTATAACGTGTTAACCCACTATAAAAACGTTTTAATAAATCCTGTTCATTGGATTCTACCGTACCCAATGACCATACTTTAAATTGATCATCTGTTCGCAGCACCGCAGAAACCGCTATCACCTTATGCAAGTGATGGCGTAGTAGCTCGGTGTTGGCTTCCTGTCGTCGTTTATGAAAAACAGCTTTCGCCACATCGTCGTCAGATAAGCCGTGCAAATCATATAGCTTGCGACAACCGTCGATGTCAGGAATGGTTTTTAATTTAAATGTCAATAGGTTCATGGCTGCATTATTATTGGGTTGTTATTCATCACTTATTTAAATGGCTTGTTCAAATAAATTATTCAAATAGATCGGTCGAAACATAACGATCACCCCGGTCGCAAATGATGGTGACGATATGAGCATTAGTCACCTGCTCGGCTTCGAGTTGCTGTGAAATTTGCAGGGCAACTGCGACAGCACCACCTGACGACAGTCCGCAAAAAACACCTTCTTGCGACGCTAACTGACGAGTGGTTTCTTCTGCCTGACCCTGCGATATATCCATGATGCAATCAACATTAGTGGGGTCATAAATTTTCGGAACATATTCTTTAGGCCAGCGACGAATACCGGCAATAACCGAACCATCCTCCGGTTGAACGCCAATGACTTGAAGTGACGGGTCGACCTGTTTGAAGTACCGCGAACACCCCACAATGGTGCCGGTTGTTCCCATTGAACTAACAAAATGCGTCATGGTTTGATTGGTTTGCTGCCAGATTTCTGGTGCGGTTGTTTCAAAGTGAGCGAGTGGATTATCGAGATTAGCAAACTGGTCAAGCAATTTAGCCTTGCCCTGTGCTTGCATCTCTATCGCCAGGTCTCGAGCTCCCATCATGCCCCGCTCTTTGGTTACCAGTATAATTTCGGCCCCATAAGCGCTCATTGTAATATGGCGCTCTCGGGTCATATTATCCGGCATGATCAGAATCAAATGATAGCCCTTGGTAGCCGCTACCATCGCTAGTGCGATACCTGTATTACCACTAGTTGCCTCGACCAGAGTATCACCAGGAAAAATTTCTCCGCGAAGTTCGGCCTGATTTATCATACTGTATGCTGGCCTGTCTTTGACCGATCCCGCCGGGTTATTCCCCTCCAGTTTGACCGATATTCGGTTGCCGCTAGGATTACCCATTCGCTGCAATGTAACGAGAGGTGTATTCCCTATATAATCTTCTAAAAACATCATAATTAAAGGTGTCTGGTCTGGGCGATGGGATGCTTATCGATAGAATGATAACCTTGCTTATTTTACGCGAATGACGAATCGCTTACTACGCGATTTTGTTAGTAATATTATTTGAATTTATAGGTCGGCCTTAATTGGTTAGTGACATTAGAGAGTCTCTAAAAATAGTGATTTTTTCGTGACTGTTTATTGCTGCAAAAACAACATACATGCCATTATCCAGGGCAATAAGTGCAAGGAGCCGGAGCGTAGCGGAGACAACAACCAACGGCTGGCCCACAGGGTAACGACGACCGACAATGCCAATCCAAATATTAAAAGTGGTTATGTCCGACATGGCGATCTTGACTGACGCCTCAGTGTTGACACTAACAACGATGATAATTTTAGAGATGTCCATGATTCGAAAAAATCGACAAAATAAACTTCAGGCTGGATCAGGGTAATCAATTTTGGACGGTTCAACTCGGTTCTAGCGATAATACGAGCGAAATAGGCAGGATCAATAGACCCATCAATATTGAGCGCGAATTCAAAGTAACGCATAGCTATATTAATCTTCAATGGGAAGGCATCGGTGATACCAGCAGCACCATAGTTCAACTCTCTCATACCCAACAAAATGTGGTTGACCGCTTTGATCCCAGTCCCATAACAGTGTTTGGTATTCCCGGTATCAATATCATTATCGATCAAAGCCGAGATTCTGGTCGAAGCAATCTTGAATCACCCATACCAAAGAAATAGGAGCCTGTCGGGCTTAGGATGAATCTACTGCGGGAAAGCCATTTTGGCCAGATTTTCCGATCCAATTTTTTAAATAGAACAACTATTCGCCTCATTCGATCAAAAAATCTGGCTCAAAATGACATTCCCTCGTTACGATTACCTAAGTCCGGCAGACTCTAGAGTACAGGGAATTGAATTGTCATTTGATTTCACCATCAATACAAACCTCGAATATAAAAAACTCGGCCGCAAGCGACCGAGTTTTTGGAGCGCTTACGCGCTTTAGAACAGATCAATCTGTTTCGATTTACTTTCTTTTTTTTCGTACTCTGTCAGTTGATTTTGAACATATTCTCTAATCATCTCTTCATTTACATTCCCT
>JBDNJA010000221.1:0-4216 GCA_041688005.1 Gammaproteobacteria bacterium | reverse complement strand
TGTTCATCATCGCCGATCAGAGCTCGTTTAGGATCTGTAGAAAGGGTTGTTTTGCCAGTGCCGGACAAGCCAAAGAAGATCGCCACGTCTCCTTTCTCACCAACATTCGCAGAACAATGCATCGACGCTGTACCTGCCTGGGGCAATAGATAATTCATGATTGAAAACAGGCCCTTCTTCATCTCGCCGCCGTACCAGGTGCCCCCGATGAGCTGCATCCGCTCGGTCATATTAAAGGCGACGAAATTTTCGGAGTGTAAGTCCTGCTGTTTCCAATCAGGGTTGTTGGTTTTCGACCCATTCAAGACCACAAAATCCGGCTCGAAGTCCTTGAGCTCCTCGTCGCTAGGCTGAATGAACATATTTTTCACAAAATGGGATTGCCAGGCCACTTCAGTGATAAACCGAACTTTCATACGGCTATCGGGGTCCGCACCACAATACATGTCATTGATAAAAAGCGTTTTATTGCTGAGTTGTTGTCCGACAACGCTCTTGAGGTGAGCCCAGACCTCAGGGGTGATTGGCTTGTTATCGTTTTTACCTTGATCGGACCACCAGAGGGTATCCCGCGTGATTTCATCCTGAACAAAGTACTTATCGTTCGGGGACCGGCCCGTGAAGATGCCGGTGTCCACCGTGACCGCGCCAAGTTCAGTTACTCGACCTCGTTCGTAGCCTTGCAAGTCAGACGCAGTTTCCAGCGAAAAGAGCGTTTCGTAGCTCGGGTTGTACAGCACCTTTGCGGGTTTCGTAATTCCATACTCTTCCAATTTGGAAAGAAACAGATCGGATGTCATTCAGGATCTCCTGAGAAATTTATAGCCCGGATAGTGGGCGGAAAATCCTCATTGTATATTAATTCATTATATTAGTATGTTAATAGTAGTCACATTACATATGCGCCGCCTGCCATAACGTTTAGCTGCCCGGGCACTCAGATTAGTCGGGCATACGGGACCACGGATTCTCGAGGAAGCCCCTACTCAGTATTTCCTGGCGCATTGGGCGGGGGACTTAGACAGGCCAGGATAGGAGACATCATGGGCTTGTAGGTAGTCACGAATGAGCTTACGAACGACCTGTGAAGACGTCAGATCCTGGGCTGCACACAACCCTTCAAAGGCTTTCTTCTTTCCTGGATCAATAAGGATAGTAAGCCGTGCTGTTTTTCGTTCCATATTGTGCCTGGTTGCCAATATCTGAGTGTGAATTCAATGTTAATCCAATTGTAATGCAATTTCACCCCTCCAGCACCATGGATGGTTGGGCGTATTGATGTTGATTTGTGCCGAGGCATGTCGCAAAACATGTTAATGCTATTAACATTTGTTGTTAATTATGTTGCAATAGAGTGACTCGTAGGTTCGTCCCAGACTGGATTGCAACGAAATGCCCCATAGAGCCCATCTTTTTTCACTCAGAATTGCCCATGCACTTCGAGAATCATTCTCCGAGAGCTACACCAGCTCATCCCTCTTCAAAGACCTCATGGCGGGCTGCGTTGTTGGCCTTATTGCCGTTCCACTGGCGATGGCACTCGCTATTGCGAGCGGCGTCGCTCCGCAATACGGGATATACACGGCCATTATCGCGGGCTTTATTATTGCGGTGACTGGCGGGAGCCGCTACAGCATCTCCGGACCCACAGCGGCATTTGTAGTGATTTTGCACCCCCTCGTCACCCAACATGGATTGGCGGGACTACTCATCGCCAGTTTTATGGCGGGCATTATCTTGATCTCAATGAGTTATGCGAGATTGGGCCGTTTTATTGAGTACATTCCACAATCTGTGACATTAGGTTTTACAGGTGGAATCGGTATCGTCATCGCTACCCTCCAGATCCCTGACTTTTTCGGCTTACCCATCCAGGGTTTACCTGAACACTACGATCAAAAAATTACGGTCATCGCCCAGCATATAACCGATATCGATCTCGCCAGCTTTCTTACGGCCGCCTTCACTCTGGCGATTATGTTGGTCTGGCCGAGATTTAACACACCGATACCGGCACATTTGCCAGCAATCATCTTTGCAAGCCTGTTGGTTGTGTGGTTGAACAGTCAGGGTTATGGTATCGAAACTATCGGTAGTCGTTTTCACTACACTAATAGTGATGGTAGTTTAGGTTTCGGAATACCTTCTGTCCTACCTCATTTTGAATGGCCCTGGCTACGACCTGGACCCAATGGGGAGGCTTTCAATTTAAGTTGGTCCACCGTCACAGCACTCATTCCATCTGCATTTGTTATCGCTACGCTAGGCGCCATCGAATCTTTGTTGTGCGCAGTGGTTCTAGACGGCATGTCAGGCAAGCGACACAGTGCAAATAGCGAACTATTAGGACAAGGCATCGGCAACATTATCGTGCCCTTTTTCGGCGGTATCACTGCAACGGCAGCCATTGCACGATCGGCGGCAAACTTCAAAGCAGGCGCTCAATCACCTATCGCCTCTGTCGTTCATGCTCTAATTGTGTTGCTAGCGCTAGTATTCTTTGCGTCGCTACTAAGCTATTTACCCATGCCCGCAATTGCCTCTTTGTTACTGGTTGTCGCCTGGAATATGAGTGAAGCCGCAAAATCGGTTCATCTGGTTAAAACTGCGCCGACCGGCGATATCGCAGTGTTTGTCACCTGCATCAGCCTAACCGTCTGGTTCGATATGGTGATCGCTATTTCAACGGGTATCCTATTAGCGTCAATGCTGTTTATGCGAGAAATAGCATCAATGACAAAAGTCATCGATATAACGAGAAACAGAAAATTTATTGGTTCAAGCCTTCCACCCAACTGGAAGGCTTTTAAAGTGAATGGTCCTCTGTTTTTCGCAGCGGCAGATCGTTTGTTTGGAGAAATCAATGAGGAGTTAAAACATCTGGATGGCGTCATTTTGTACATGGAGGCTGTGCCAATTCTCGATGCGGGGGGATTAGCGGCTATGTCTAAACTGATGAGAGCCCATACATCTACTGGCAAGCATATCTATTTTGCTGAGTGGCAATTCCAACCCTTAAAAACTCTTGCAAAAGCTAAGGTGAAACCAGTCGAAGGGGCAATTCGGTTTTTCCACTCACTCGCCGATGTTGTTGATCACATTGAAAGTAGCGCGGATAGAAGCAATGAAATTATCTAAAGCAATTGAAAAAGGACACTCAAAATATTGGGCTTCAGCTCAAGTACGGAAAAACCCTACGGCTCAACAAGATTGGTTTGTCATGTTAGTCGGCACGGACGAGAAGCAACACATGTTGGTTGATGAAGATGAAAAGCCAATGGTGACTAACGATATAAATCAACTCGTCGAGTTGATAGAGCTAGTTGGCATAAAGAGTTTTTCTGTTTTTATATAGTTTTTTTTCATAAACAAAAGGAAAAGGGCAGCAGCCGATGGTAAAGACGGCGACAACCAGTGATGGCTTTACACTCATTGAGCTGATGATCGTGGTCGCGATTATCGGCATCCTGGCGGCAGTTGCATTGCCTGCGTATCAGGATTACATCAAGACCGCGAATATGAGTAAAGTGCTCGCCCACTATGAAGAAGCGATACGTCTAACGGATGCAACGCTGGTTAAGGGGCACACGCAAAACACCTTGAATCAATCGGCAACGGTACCCACCAACACCTCTGCATGGATCAAGATTTTTGACTCAACGGGAGTGCTAGCACCAGGAGGTGGCGCGGCTTTTCAGGCATCTGCTAATGCTACCACCGGAGCAGTAGGCGTTAATTCCACCGGTAGTTTCCCAACTATGACGGTCGTTTTGACTTTGCCTGCCTACGCAGACCTGTCAGCCGCTAGTCAAACCATTCGCGCGAATAGCTCCCACTAAGCACCAGCGCTATCAAAGGGGTTTCTTAATTGAATGGTATCTTCCCGGTCTGGACCGGTGGAAACGAAATCTATCACTACTCCACAGGTTGACTGAATCTTTTCTAAGTAATTCAACGCATTCTTCGGCAAGTCTTCCATCCGCTGAACCCCCACAGTGGAATCCTTCCAACCGGGCACATGCTCGTAGATTGGTGTTGGATTGGCGCTATCCTCATTTTCGTAGCCAACACATATTGATATAGATTCAAGTCCATCCAACACATCAAGCTTGGTGATACACAGTCCAGAAATACTATTAATTTGAACCACACGTCGTAACGCGTGAGCATCAAACCAACCACAACGCCGCGGCCGACCGGTGGTCGAACCGAATTC
>JBDNJA010000220.1:0-2644 GCA_041688005.1 Gammaproteobacteria bacterium | reverse complement strand
GCACCGGTTCTTACCATGGGACCCAAATTTGACGTTGCATCATCTGAGCGACCCAGCTGATAACCTTTGCACAGGGCAACGACACCAGCAACAAATTCATCGTATATGGTTTCGTCTACATAAACTCGCTCAATACCACAACACGATTGACCTGAGTTGAAAATTGCACCATCCGTTATTGTGTCGATGGCATATTGCAGGCTTGCATCTTTACGCACATAGGCGGGGTCTTTACCGCCTAGCTCTAAACCAACACCAATAAACCGACCTACACTGGCACGTTCAACCATTTTTCCACCAGACACCGAACCAGTAAAGGCAATGAAATTGATTTCGGGGGCCTGAATGACATTTGCTGTATCGCCACGAGTCAGATGTAGGTACTGGAAGACGCCTTCGGGTAGGCCTGCTTCAGTGAAGGCCCGATGTAAGCGTTCGGCACACAAAGGTGTTTGTACCGAGGGTTTGAGAATGACGGCATTACCGGCGAGTAGTGCAGGCATGATTGCGTTCACGGCGGTCATGTAGGGGAAATTCCAGGGTGCGATGACAAACACAACACCAAGCGCTTCTCGTTTGACATATCGCTTAAAGCCTTCTTTATCACCCGGGTTAATATCCGCCAATGCCGTATCGGCTATCGATATCATATAGCGGGCGCGCTCCTCGAAACTGTCCACTTCACTGGGTGTCTGCGATATTGGACGGCCCATTTGCCAGCTTAATTCTTTTGCAATTTCGGCTTTGTGCCCAACAAAGGCATCGACTGCCTTAGTACACAACGCCTGACGCTCAGCGACTGACTTCTTCTTCCACTGTTTTTGCGCTGTCACGGCGGCACTTAAAGCTGTCTGAATCTCAATTTCGGATGCGGTTTCGCGCTCGACATAAACACTGCCATCAACAGGCGTGATACATTGAATTGTTGTCATTTTTAATACTCTTTAAAATTGTTTATTTATTCTGGTCAGTTATTCAGATAAGTTTTTTGCTTCGGTTATGACCGTTCAAAACCACGCGCAACTTCCCAATCCGTCACCCGACGATCGTATTCAAACTGCTCATATTTTGCAGCATGTACATAATGATCAATCACATCATCACCCATTGCCTGACGCAAAAATGCCGATTCATCCAGAGCGACAGTCGCGGCTCTTAGCGTCGTAGGTATCTCACGCAGATTGTCACCATCGTAGGCATTGCCTTTAAATTCCGGTTCGAGTTCCATTTTATTTTCGATGCCGTCTATGCCTGCTGCGAGTAATGCAGCGAAAGCCAGGTATGGATTTAAATCGCCACCACCGACTCGGCATTCAACCCGAATCCCCTTACTATTGTCACCACATAAACGATACCCAGCAGTACGGTTATCCAGGCTCCAAATGGCTTTAGTTGGCGCAAAGGTGCCTTCGGCAAAGCGCTTATAGGAATTGATATAAGGTGCCAGAAAATAAGTGATTTCACTCGCATGGGCGAGCAACCCAGCCATGTACTGACACATCAGATCCGACATGCCATATTGCTTATCAGGGTCATAAAACAAAGACTCCTTGCTGTCCATACTCCACAAGGATTGATGCACATGAGACGAATTACCGGCATGATCATAAGACCACTTTGCCATAAATGTGAGCGAGCGCCCCTTGGCCCAGGCAATTTCTTTGCAGGCATTTTTGGTGATCGAATGTCGATCTGCCATCACCAATGCTTCGTCATATTTTACATTGATTTCGCCTTGCCCCGCAGAAGCCTCACCCTTTGAACATTCGACAGGAATACCCGCTCCATAAAGGCCATTACGAATGGCCCGCACCACATCTTCTTCTTTCGTGGTCTGCAATATGTGGTAATCCTCGTTATAAGCACTCGCGGTACTCATATTACGATAGCCCTTCTGCTGTGCCGCTTCGAAGCTTTCATTGAACAAATAGTATTCTAATTCACTCGCCATTAGCGGCTTCATTCCAAGTGCTTCGAGGCGCGCAATTTGCTTTTGTAAAATCGCTCGAGGAGAATGTGGAACGACTTTATGCGTTTTATGATCGAGCATGTCACACAACACCAAAGCCGTACCTTCTAACCAGGGCGTTCGACGTAAGGTCGTCAAATCGGGTTTCATGACATAATCACCATAGCCGGCTTCCCAACTAGTCGATTTATAACCTTCGACTGTTTCCATCTCCATATCGGTTGCGAGTAGGTAGTTACAACAATGGGTCTCTTCCCAGGCACTGTCGACAAAGAATTGCGCATGAAAACGCTTACCCATCAATCGCCCTTGCATATCAACCTGGCATGCCAGTACGGTGTCGATGTTGCCTAACGACACCGCCTGTTTTAATTCTTCTAGTGTGAGCATGCCTGTCATTGAAATACCTTTGTAATACCTTTAATAAAATTTATTTTTTAATCATTAATACTTAATAACCTCGACACCTGAAAGGCATCGAGGTCATCTCCTCTAGCTGTACCGATAGGGACGGCCAGCCTTTTGCATATCAGAATTGTACTTTCTGAATATCTCAACCACTTTTGCTTTCGTCTCGGACTCTGCTGCAATCTCGTCCCAAAACTTAACACCCGCAGCTTCGACGGTTGCCCATTCCGCATCAGGAATAGTCGTTAACTTCATCTTGGTGCCATC
>JBDNJA010000043.1:0-11935 GCA_041688005.1 Gammaproteobacteria bacterium | reverse complement strand
GATAAGATGAACGTTGAGCATTTATCTGATTTCACTGATTTCGGTGTTCATTTCGATAATTTCCACAGCACACATTCACCCGAGAACAAATTTTTCGCCGAAGACATTTACTCTAAGCTGAAAGCTGGCGGCCATATCCGCACTCAGGTTATTTCGCAGGCTTATGACCCCAAGGCTGAAATGTTTCTGCCTGATCGTTTCATTAAAGGTGAATGCCCAAGCTGCGGCACGGCCGATCAATACGGTGATAATTGTGAAAGCTGCGGTGCCACCTATGCACCGACTGACCTGAAGAACGCAATATCCGTCGTGACTGGCGAGACCCCGATCGAAAAGGATTCTGAGCAGTATTTCTTCAAACTCGGTGATTACGAAGACATGCTTAAAACATGGACTCGTGCCGGACATATCCAGAAAGAAATCGCGAATAAAATGGATGAATGGCTCGATGACGGTTTACGTGACTGGGATATTTCTCGCAATGCACCTTACTGGGGTTTCGAAATTCCCGATGCACCGGGTAAGTATTTTTACGTCTGGCTCGATGCGCCGATTGGTTACATGGCGAGTTTCAAAAGCTGGTGTGATAAAAATGACACCAACTTCGATCATTACTGGAAACAGGATAGCAGCACCGAACTGCATCATTTTATCGGCAAAGATATCGCGCGATTCCACACCCTATTCTGGCCTGCGATGCTGGAAGGCGCGGGTTACCGCAAACCAACGGCTGTTTACTGCCATGGCTTTTTGACGGTCGACGGACAAAAAATGTCGAAGTCTCGCGGCACTTTCATTAAGGCGCGGACTTATCTGGAGCATCTGAACCCAGAATACCTACGCTACTACTTTGCTGCAAAACTTAGCTCTGGCGTTGATGACATCGACCTCAATCTGGAAGATTTCAGCGCGCGAGTCAATTCTGATCTGGTCGGCAAGGTCGTTAACATTGCGAGCCGCTGTGCTGGCTTTGTTAACAAGAGTTTCGATGCAAGGCTAGCAGCGAGCATCGTTGACAATAACCTGAGTGAGCAAGCCGTGGCCGCCGCTGATTCGATAGCAACAGCCTACGAAAACCGAGAATACTCCCGCGCTATGCGTGAGATTATGGCATTAGCCGATAAGGCTAATCAGTACATCGACGAAAAACAGCCTTGGGTCATGATCAAGGATGTCGAGCGCCATGCTGAAGTCCACCAAACCTGTACGATTGGCATCAATTGCTTTCGTCAATTGATTATTCTGCTAAAGCCGGTATTGCCGAAGGTTGCCGAGCAAGCCGAGGCATTTTTGAATGTCAATCCGCTAAGCTGGGCTGATCTCGGTAACGATTTGCTCGATCATCCGATCAATAAATTCAAACCACTCATGACTCGCATCGACAAGGTGATGATCGAACGTATGGTCGAAGCGAGTAAAGAAGCCGCAGCGGAAGAAAAGAAGTTAACGGCTCAACCCTCTGGTGACGCTGAGCTTTCATCTATCGAAAGCACCTCTATTGAGCCCATCGCCGACGAAATTAACTACGACGATTTTGCCAAGCTCGATTTGCGCGTGGCGCATATTATCGACGCTAAGGCAGTTGAAAAATCGAACAAGCTGCTACAGCTAACGCTCGATATTGGTTCCGAAACACGCAACGTTTTTGCAGGCATCAGCAGCGCCTACGAACCAGAACAGCTCATCGGCAAGCAAGTCATCATGGTCGCTAACCTGACACCCAGAAAAATGCGTTTCGGCGTATCTGAAGGCATGGTGCTTTGCGCGGGGTCGGACGACGATGGTCTGTTTGTGTTACACCCTGACGATGGTGCGAAACCTGGGATGCGCGTTAGTTAATGCCGATTAATAATACATATTAGTAATGCAATTTAATTAACAGGCTGCTGTTATGCATCGAATGATCACATTAGTTTTTTTGCTTATCGCTGGGCAGTGGCTGCAAACTGTCCAGGCGCTTGAATCAAAAGCTATTTATCAAATGCACGAAGACAACGTGCTTCAGATTCGGGTGTTGAATCGAGAGACGGGTAAAAAGTCGAGCATTGGGTCTGGCTTTATCGTCGGCAATGGACGCCAGGTTGCGACTAATTTTCATGTCATCAGTCAAATTGTAACCGAGCCCGAACGATTCTATATTTCCTACCTGAGCAAAAACGGTCACTCGGGGGCACTTAAACTGCTCGGCCTCGACATAGCACATGATTTGGCTTTACTTGGCTCAGAATTGCCATTGGGCCAGGTCAACAAAACCAGTGCGCTACCGCCCAAAGGCTCGCCTATATTCGCGATGGGCAACCCACACGATTTAGGTTTGACCATAGCCGTTGGCACTAATGGCGGTATTCTCAACCAAACTGACGATAGCCGAATTTTGTTTTCCGGTAGCCTCAACCCGGGCATGAGCGGTGGCCCGACTTATAATGACAACGGAGAAGTCATTGGTATTAATGTCGCAACGGCGCGTAATGCCATCAGCTTTATCGTGCCCTCTCTCTACCTTAATCGACTGATTGATCTTGTAAAAAAGGAGCCGTTAAATGCCAAGCAGAATTTAAAGGCCGAAGTCACACAGCAATTGATCGAGTATGAGAACAACTATCTAAAAGACATCCTGGACCAAGACTGGCCAAAAATACAACTACGCCAACTATCGTTACCAGGCGCGATATCGCCCACGGTACGCTGCTGGGACAATAGCCGGAAATTAACGGACAAGGCGCTGTATAAACGCTATCAAATTAATTGTGCGAACCAAAATCAGGTGTATCTCGATAGCCGAAATAAATTTGTCGGCAACTTAAACTATCACTATTTTTGGCTTGAATCCGACGAGCTCAATACAGTGCAATTCTACAATCTGTACCAAAAACTCAACGAGGCAAAAATAGGGGGGCGAGTATCACAGGAAGTCATGAGTAACTTCCATTGCAATACCTGGTTTGTCGACGTCTCTCAACAGACATTTAAGACCAGCTTATGTCGACGCGAATACATCGAATACGAGGGCCTCAGCGATATCTTATTCACCGCCGCTTTAACCGGCCACGACAATAAAGGTTTTTTCATTCGATTGACGATGACCGGCATAGACTATGACGCTAGCTTGCCCTTGATTCAAAAATTCATGGAGAGTATCGAGTGGACGCACTAATACTCGAAATTAATACTCAAGGCTTACACCGTTACCATGTTATCGACAAGCCGCGTACCCGTATTGGCCGCGCCTTTGACAATGATATCATCTTGTCCGAACCAACCGTCGCGCCTTATCACCTGGACATAATTTGCGACAACGATGGCAATATCGAATTGCATAATCTGGCCGACGTCAATCCGGCTCTATTTAATGGGCAGGCAGAGCAGTCCGTCACCCTGAACACATTACCGATAAATATCAACCTTGGCCGCGTCGGGGCTCGTATCCTGCTACCTCATCAGCCTGTTGCAGATACCAAAACGCTGGCAGGCAATGGTCGATCAAGACATCTGTTCAGTCATGCTGTTTGGGGTATATTGTTTATTGCGCTATGCCTTATTGCCAGTTCAGTCGACTTTCACAGCCATTCCTTTACCAACTATAAATGGGATGCGTTGGCAAAATTCGTGGCACGTGACACCGCGTTATATCTGGCTGGACTGGTATTTTTTCTGGCTATTCTCGAACGCTTAATTTTCAACCGATGGGAAGTCAAGCCGCTTATTGTGGTAATTAGCCTTACTTATTTAATGTTCCAACTGATCAGCCCATTGATAGCAGAGTTGAATTATATTTTGACATCGCATCTACCCGAGCTGATATTCGAAATCACCTGGTACGCCGTTTTAATGCCATCCATCGCAAGCCTGTATTTAATTCACATCAACCATCAAAACCGTAACAAAAGCATTGGGTTAGCGATTCTGCTTTGCAGCCCATTGATCATTCTTTCGGCAATCGAAGTGACGCAGGTTTTAGGGTATCTAGACAACTTCAGCGCTTCGGCTAACTACCATAGAGACTTGAGCCCACTCAATTGGCAAATTGACGAGACAAACTCGATCACCTCTTTTATCGAGCAAGCACAATCATTATCACCGGGAGTCGCTTCGCCCTAAACACGCGTTAAAGTTGAGGGCGACTCTGAGGATTCGAGCACGGAGCTGCCAAGAGTAGGCGCCATGAGGCGCCAACAGTAGGGACCACGTGGCCACGTGGCAATCGCGGAAAAAGCGCATTTTTAGAGATACCCTTGAGTTTGGTCGCCGACTGCGCTATTAATAGCCCCATGAATATTAAAATTAATCGAGAAAGGCTAGCCCAGGCATTTAGCAGCATGGCAGAACACGTCAATCAGGCGCTTCATAATACCGAGGAATTGCTAGCGCCGACTATCGACGACATGGTGAACAACGCCAAGACCCTGACAGAAGAAATTCACCAACTGTCACAAGAAGAAGTAGCTTTTCTAAGTGAAGCCATGAAGCTCGAACTGGAGACTGCCAACGAAGCCTTAAGCGAACAAAAGAAGGAATTTAGGGACTGGTTCGGTTTTGACTTACTACTAGTCGAGCAAAAATTTCTCGACCTGCTGGAAAAAACAACCGATAAGAGCTGGCTGGATTTTAAAGCGTTCGAAATAGAAGCCAGGAAAAATAAGAACGAGAACAATTCTGCCAAAAAGTAATTTTTCAGGCATCTTCGGCTGAACGATTATCCCTTTTACGGCCCGTTATCATTGCTCGAATGAGGTTCTCTTTTTCAAGCAAACTACTAAACAACACGCCAGCCACATGTAGAAACACCAGCAGTAAAGTAAAGTTGGCAAATAATTCGTGTATCTCCTCTGCCAAATCGTGATTGACCGCAGCGAATAACGTGCCTGCCAACGGCCCCTGGCCTTCCCCCGCAATTATCATCATGCCACTAAGACTGACCATCACCAGACTGATAAGCAAACAGACAATCATTGCCGCCGCTGCTGGGTTGTGCCCGAGATAATGCGGTACTTTAAACCGAATCATTTGCTTGAGATAAACCAAAACAGCCTGTGGCGATTGAACAAACTGAGTAAATCGCGCTCGACGCGTACCGATGACACCCCATACGAGTCGAAAGCCAATGAGCACTGCGACAATATATCCGGCGATTACGTGCTCGCTTTCCCATGAGTCTTCGGTCACGTAGGCCAGGAAAAAAGAGAACACCAGTGACCAATGAAAAACTCGAATTAATGGGTCCCAAACTTTAATCGTGTTCGCCTTACTCTGTGAATTAAACATCTCTAAATACCGGAGTAAAAACATAAATGTAGCAAGCCAATATTAAGAACAACTTAAATACCAGCAGCGTTGAAGCCTAACCAAATTTGATATATCTCAATTCAACTTGCCCTATTCCTAAAATTAATAGTAACCCTATGTGAATTCTGTATTTTTCAACCGCCCATGCCCCTATAATGCCGCCCATGTCAGAATACTTTACAGAGCTATTCCTTTTATTGATCAGCACGGTTTTCGTCAACAATATTGTGTTGGTGAAATTCCTTGGTTTGTGCCCGTTCATGGGCGTGTCACGCAAGGTCGAAACCGCGATTGGCATGAGTGCCGCGACGACTTTTGTGCTCACGCTCTCGTCCATTTTAAGTTATATGATCAATAGCTGGATTCTGGCACCGCTGGGACTCGAGTTCTTGCGCACAATTGCTTTCATTATCGCGATTGCTGCCGTGGTCAATTTCACCGAGCTGGTTGTGCATAAAACAAGCCCATTGCTATACAACGTGCTGGGTATTTTCCTACCGCTGATTACCACCAACTGCGCCGTATTGGGCGTTGCATTGATCAATGTGCAGGAACAAAACAGTTTTCTTCAATCGGCTGTTTACGGTTTTGGTGCTGCGATTGGATTCTCTCTGGTGCTCGTGTTATTCGCTGCGATGCGCGAACGCGTCAATGTCGCCGATGTACCTGCGCCGTTTCAGGGTGCTGCCATAGGCTTGGTGACAGCTGGTTTAATGTCATTAGCCTTCATGGGTCTTGCCGGATTGGTTAAAGTTTGAGGCGCCTCTAGTCAATTCATGGATAAGCATTTTGAACCCAAAAAAGGCAATGACAGCGTTATGGAACTTACCAATAGCCGTGCTATTGGCTGCGTCCCATGCCTTGCCCTTGCCTATCTTGAATTTCAAACTGACATATTCAGAATCAACCCGAGAAGCCTGAATAAATGCTAATCGCGATCCTCACCATTAGTGCGATGGCTGGTATTTTCGGCCTGATTCTTGGCTATGCCGCTATTCGTTTCAAGGTCGAAGGCAACCCGATTGTCGATCAGATCGATAGCTTATTGCCACAAACTCAATGTGGTCAGTGCACCTATCCCGGTTGTCGTCCTTATGCCGAGGCGATTGCGAACGGCGAAGCGCCGATTAATCAGTGCCCACCGGGTGGTCAGGCAACGGTTGTATTGTTGGCCGATTTGCTCGATGTCGAAGTGTTGGAACTGAATGCCGAACACGGTGATCACAACGAAGTTCCATTAGTCGCATTCATTCAGGAACAAACTTGCATCGGCTGTACGCTTTGCATTCAGGCCTGCCCCGTCGATGCTATTCTCGGCTCGGCAAAGCATATGCACACGATTATTACCGACGAGTGTACTGGCTGCGAACTTTGCCTGCCGCCTTGCCCGGTCGATTGCATCGATATGATTCCAATCAAGCAAACTATCGATGACTGGAAATGGTCGTTACCTGGAGATTCGACAGCCAGTACTGAGCCAAGCCGAGAACTAGGCAAGGAACCGGCGCATGGACATTAAGCTCAGCCACTTCAATGGTGGCATTCATCTTGACGACCATAAGGCTGAATCGCTAACGCAGCCTTTACAGATTGCGAGCCTGCCTGACCAACTGATATTGCCGTTGAAGCAACATATCGGCGAACCGAACAAACCGCTGGTTGATGTTGGTGACCGTGTCCTGCGTGGTCAACTGATCGCTGGTAGTTCGTCCCCTATTAGTTCACCGATACATGCGCCGACATCGGGTGTGGTGAGCGCCATCGAACCCCATTTAGTGCCTCACACTTCAGGACAAAGTGCTGACTGCATTGTCATCGATGTCGATGGAAAAGATGAGTCTATCGAGTTCGAATCGATTGATGTTAGCCAGATGCAGGCAGCCGACATGATCGACCATATTCGCCACCTCGGTATCGTTGGTTTGGGTGGGGCATCGTTCCCAACCTCGCCGAAATTATCGCGTGGCAATGATTTGGGTATTCATACCTTGATCATCAATGGTGTCGAATGCGAGCCTTACATTACCTGTGATGACAGTCTGATGCAAAATCAGGCGGATGATATCATCAGAGGCATTGGTTATTTGCAACGCATGTTGAAGCCAACGAAAACCCTGATCGGCGTCGAAGATAACAAACCGAAAGCGATCGAGGCAATGAACCTAGCCTTACAGTCTCATGCCCATTCCGAATCCCATTCCCAGGCACTGATCAATACAGAGGTTGTGTCGATACCTACCCTATATCCATCAGGTGGCGAAAAACAGCTCATCCAGATATTAACTGGCAACGAAATCCCGACTGGTCGACTTGCCTTCGATATTGGTATTTTTTGCCAGAACGTAGGGACTTGTGCGGCGATCACGCAAGCACTAGAACTCAACCAACCCTTGATGTCACGTATTGTCACCGTATCTGGCGATGGTGTTCGCAAGCCAGGTAACTGGATAGTTCGACTCGGCACACCGATCAAGCATTTAATCGGGCTGGCGGGTGGTTATGTTCAAGGTGATCTAAACAAGCCTAGCCTTAACATGCATGGGCTTAACATGCATGGGTTTAACATGCATGATAACGTCCAACAACATCTGGTGATGGGTGGCCCAATGATGGGGTTTTCGTTATCCAGTGACGAGGTGCCTATTGTTAAGGGGAGCAATAATATCCTAGTGATGCAACAGCAACTCATCGCACAAACACCGGGCATCCATGATGAATGTGTGCGTTGTGGTAAATGTGCCGAGGTTTGTCCAGCACAGTTGCTACCGCAACAGCTGTATTGGCATTCACGATCAAAAGAGTATGAAAAGGTCGAGGAATATAATCTTTTCGATTGTATCGAATGTGGTTGTTGCTCGGCAGTCTGCCCGAGTCAAATTCCATTGGTGCAATATTATCGTGCGTCGAAGAGTGAAATCCGCGCGACGCAACAGGCGACGTTTAAGTCTGATCGTGCTCGCATACGATTCGAATTTCGCGAAAAACGTCTGTTGTTGAAAAAACAACAGGAAGAAGAAAAGCGACGATTAAAACGCGAAGCACTACTGAAAAAATCAGCCGCAAAAAAAGAAGCCAGCGACGCTGTTGATGCGGTGCAAGCTGCGCTCGATAGAGTAAAAGAAAAAAATGGCGAGAAGGTGATCGAACCGAAAAACATCACTGGCCTCACTGCCGATCAACAGAAGCAGATTGACGTGGCTGATGCTCGTCGACGCGCAGCACGCGAGCAAAAAGCATGACATCGGTAATTGTATCTTCACCTTACGTTAACCCGAGTAACTCGCTACGGCGCTTGATGATCAATGTCATTATTGGCTTGATACCCGGCACGCTGGCTTATGTCTGGTTTTTTGGTCCAGGCATTTTGGTCAATATTTCGATCTCAATCCTGTTCGCACTTGGCTTCGAAGCCTTTATCTTGCGGTTACGGAAAAAACGGATCAAACCACATTTAACCGACTACAGCGCAGTTGTCACTGCCTGGTTGTTTGCATTATGTCTACCCACGCATTCGCCCTGGTGGCTGATTGTCGTCGGCATTGGTTTTGCGATGATCGCAGGTAAACATTTATATGGTGGTCTCGGCCTTAATCCGTTTAATCCAGCGATGGTTGGTTACGTCGTCGTGCTGATTTCATTCCCCCGAGAAATGACAACATGGCACCTGCCGATTTCGATCAGTGGTGAAGCTTATGGACTGGTCGATTCACTCAAATTCGCCTTTGCTATCGGTGATTCATCGTGGGATGCATTTACCGCCGCCACACCGCTCGACCATGTCAAAACGGCCTTACGCCAAGACGTGCCAATTAGCGAGATCTATCAGGCACCACTGTTTGGCAAGCTGGGTGGTATCGGCTGGGAATGGATTTCGGCAGGCTGGCTGATTGGCGGCTTGTGGCTCTTAATTACTAAAACAATCCGTTGGCATATACCCGCCGCGTTACTGGGCAGCCTGGGTAGCATCGCGCTGGCTTTTTATTTGGTTGATACCGAAACAGCGACATCCCCTCTATTTCACTGGTTGTCTGGTGGCGTTATGCTCGGTGCCTTTTTTATAGCGACCGATCCTGTTACCGCCGCAACCACCAATCATGGCCGAATTTACTATGGCATTCTAATTGGCTTGCTGGTTTATTTAATTCGCAGCTGGGGCGGTTACCCCGATGGCGTTGCCTTTGCCGTTTTGCTGGCCAACATGTGTGTGCCGCTGATTGATTATTATACTCAGCCCAAAGTTTACGGCGCCAAATAGTGGACACATCTAAAAAAGCACCCAAGTGTTGAGGATGGTCTGACATGAACAGCTTATATGAATAAGAAACAAATACTAATTTCTGGTGCTTTTTTATGGGTGTTTGCGGTTGTCGGCACGACATTCGTCGCTGTCACCGAAGACACCACCCGCACTAAAATTGAAGACAATGAGCGATTAGTTTTATTGCGTAACTTAAACGCTTTATTACCAGCTGAAGAGTTCGATAATGATATTGTGACCGATACAACAACCGTCTCTGCATCGGCGTTGCTCGGAACCGAGAATAATACTATTATTTACCGCGCCCGCCTTCAGGGTAAGCCAATAGCCGCTATTATTAATAGCATTGCACCGAATGGTTACAGTGGCCAAATTCATTTGCTGGTTGGCGTCTATTCCGATGGTAGCGTTGCTGGCGTACGCGCAGTGAAACATAGTGAAACGCCGGGTCTGGGCGATGCCATCGAAACTCAAAAAACAGATTGGGTTTTTAGCTTTAATAACCGATCACTGGATAGCCCCGTGCCATCAAACTGGTTAGTCAAAAAAGATGGCGGTAATTTCGACCAGTTTACCGGTGCGACCATAACGCCAAGAGCCGTCGTGCTGGCGGTAAAGAATACATTGTTGTATTACCAACAAAACGCAGATAGTATTTTCCAATAAAGTTACCGATATGAATAGAGAAATTACTCAAAATGGCTTATGGACCAACAATGTCGCACTCGTGCAACTGCTTGGCTTATGCCCTTTACTCGCTGTCACTAGCTCGACCATTAATGGGGTTGGGCTCGGCTTGGCGACAATGGTCACACTCATTTTGTCGAACACGCTAGTGTCGTTAATCAGGGACTTTGTCCGAAGTGAGGTACGCTTGCCTGTTTTCGTTCTGATTATCGCCTGTGTCGTGACCGTCATCGAATTGCTGATGAAAGCCTTCTTCTACGATCTGTTTTTAGTATTAGGCATATTCATTCCCTTAATTGTCACTAACTGCGCCATCATTGGTCGTGCCGAAGGTTTTGCTTCACGCAATCCGGTCGGTGCTTCGGCACTCGATGGTTTTATGATGGGGCTGGGCTTTCTTGCCGTACTCACTTTACTGGGTGCGATGCGCGAAGTCATCGGGTCGGGCACATTGCTGGCCCATGCAGACTTGATGTTTGGTGAGTCGGCCAAAGCACTGACCATTACTTTCAATGAAGACTACTCTGGATTTTTGCTCGCCATTTTGCCGCCCGGCGCTTTCTTTGGTCTGGCGCTGTTAATAGCAGTCAAAAATGCGATCGGTCTACCGACCAAAGACAAGGTTGCAGTGGTTGACGATTCACTCAACGCCGAAACAGCTTAAACTGTATTAAAGGGTACCTCTAAAAATGCACTTTTCGCGCGATTGCGGCGTGGCCTCGTGGTCCCTACTGTTGGCAGCTCCGCGCTCGAATCCTCATGTACCTCAAGTACACCGCGGTTCTCGGCAATTGCTCCATGCATTGCTCTACCTCCTGCATCCATGCAGTCGTCCGCGCGGATCTTCCTTGCAATTATTGCCAGGACGGCATGTATGCTGTTTTTGCAGGAGCAAAAAACAGTCACTAGAAAATCACTGTTTTTAGAGGCACCCTAATAGTCATCGTGAATAAACTCAAACGCCACGAAATCTTCAGCCGGTTTCAAGCAGAAACCTTAAAGCCAGCCAGCGAATTAAAATACGACTCGACCTTCGAACTATTAATTTCAGTCTTGTTGTCGGCCCAAGCGACTGATATCAGCGTCAATAAGGCGACTGCAAAACTTTACCCTGTCGCCAACACACCCAAGACCATATTCGCATTGGGTGTGGACGGACTAAGCCAGTATATAAAAACCATCGGCTTGTTTAATTCGAAAGCGAAGAACACCATCGCAACTTGCAAGATACTCATTGACCAACATAACTCCGAAGTGCCGGAAGACCGCGCCGCACTAGAAGCACTACCAGGCGTTGGCAGAAAAACAGCCAACGTGGTTTTGAACACAGCTTTCGGCCATCCGACTATTGCGGTCGACACGCATATATTTCGGGTATCAAACCGAACCGGCATTGCACCGGGTAAAGATGTTGTTGCCGTTGAAAACAAACTAATAAAATTCGTCCCGAAAGAATTTAAAGTCGATGCGCACCATTGGTTAATCTTACACGGGCGCTACACCTGCATTGCTCGCAAACCACGCTGCGGAAGTTGTATTATCGAAGACTTATGCGATTACAAACAAAAGACAGAAGAGCACCTCTAAAAATGCACTTTTTCCGCGATTGCGGCTTCACCGATTTTTGTGCTCCTGCAAAATCGACATACCGTACATCCATGTACATAACCGATTTTTGTGCTCCTGCAAAATCGACATACCGTACAT
>JBDNJA010000219.1:0-5187 GCA_041688005.1 Gammaproteobacteria bacterium | reverse complement strand
GGCGAGCAAAGATAGGTTTTTAATAGACATCGAGCCTTGTAGCACCTTTGTCATCAGGCATGCAAGAACTGCAGTCATTTCGAGGGTGTTTATCCAACAACCGTAGGCCGGAAAAGCGCAGCGCCTTCCGGCAAACTAATTTTCTCAATGAATTTAAAATCCTATTAGACTAAATACTCCTTTAGCCAATAAAGCTGGGGAGTGCTTATGTTGATACTGGCGACGGTATCAAAATATTTTTCTTCAGCTGCGTCGTCATCGCAGGGATATACGGCGCTGCAACAGCAAACCGCCGCATTCTTTTTGTTCAGGCAATGCCCACCGCGATTGGGCTTTTACTTGTAGCGTTTGTCTAAACACGAACGATAAAGAAGGCGACGAGACCTCCCCTTCCTGACACAGAGGGCTGACTAGAGCTGGCCGTCTTCTTCTAGTACTTTTCGGGCGATACGAAAGCATTCCAGCGACTGTGGTACGCCGCAGTAGATACCTACGACATGAATAGCGGCTCGAATTTGTTCTTTTGTAACACCATTTTTAATGGCGCCTCGACAGTGAATTTCCCATTCATGCATTTTTCCTAGCGCCCCGATCATCGCCAAATTCATTAAAGATCGAGTCTTTGCATCAATCGCATCATCGCCCCAACCAAAACCCCAACACCATTCCGTCATCGCTTCCTGAAAGGGTCGTGTAAAATCATCGGCGGCAGCCAGATTTTTCTCTACATATTCGACGCCTAAGGTCGCCTTTCGATTTTGGAGACCTTTCTCAAATCGTTCTTTATCCATTGCTAATTTCTCTCTTTTAAAAGTTGATAGTTTACCTTGTGCTGGGACTTATATGGAGCATGCTAGTCTAAGCAGATAATAGGAAACAAAATCATATTTATGACTTCAAATTAACATGCTACACACGCAAACTTCATTCCGTATTGCCTTGCTAGCATTAGCCTTGCTAACTTCAGCCTGCAGCTCCAACATTCCACTCGAAATACGAGAAGCGCCAGCGGATGCACCGAGTGTATCGCAGGTTCGTGATCAGCCAGCCAAACATAGTTCTAAAATAGTTCGCTGGGGCGGTCGAATTCTGAAGACTGAAAATGGCAAAGACGCGAGCAAATTAACCATTATAGCCTTTCCATTGATGAATGATGGTAGGCCACAGGCTGACGAAACCAGCACAGGACGATTCATAGCGACTGCGAATTACTTTCTCGAACCGCAGGAATACAAGACTAACCAATTGATCACCGTAACTGGAACCTATGTCGAAACTGTCATTCAGGACATTGGCGAATATCCCTATAAATACCCAGTGGTTAACATGACCCATTCTTACCTATGGCCAAAAATAGTAGTTCAAGACTACCCCCAATATCCTGACTATTGGTATCGCAACCCCTGGTATCACAACCCTTGGTACCTCCAGAGACATTATCGAACAACTCCGACCAACCCTGAAATCATCACAAATTAAATAATTATGCCTGTCAAACAACTCATAATCGCAACCATCATAGGCTTATTAACGGGCTGTGCCTCCACACCAGTTTTCGATACATCTGGAGTTAGCACTGCATTGACGCCAGATAAGCTAGTATTAAAGGATGCAGTCGATAACCTCGGACAAACTGCGCTCTGGGGTGGCACCATACTGAATATTCAAAACTTGAAAGATTCGACTCAGGTCGAAATTTTGGCCTATCCGCTCGACTCGTCTCAAAGACCTAATTTGGATAACATGCCAATAGGTAGATTCATCGTTCGCAGTCAGGGCTTTCTCGACCCAGCTAGTTTTAGTCAGGGGCAATCCATTAGCGTTTTAGGCAAGATAGGTAAAAACCAGGATTCAACGATAGGTGAGAGCTCTTACCTTTACCCAGTAATTCATGCTCAGCAGGTGCACCTTTGGTCTAAAAAGAAGAACAAAACTCAGAGCAACTTTAGTTTCGGAATTGGCCTCAGCCTCTAAGTATAAGGCAGTAGTATTTATTTTTTCCAGCGTTATTCTCAAAGTCCTACAGGTTTATTAAACCATTACAATACCTGCGCTACCCAGAGATAGGTTCATCTACTTCGATTTAGAAACCAGGAAGAAAGTATTTTCTATTATTATAAAGAGAGACGTAACAGGCCGGCAATACACAGGGAAACCAACAGCAGCAAACAAACACGTTTATAAAGGTGTTCGTATGCTGGTCGAAAAAGCAAACTACCGAGAAAAACACCCAGTAAAATCACTGGACTCAAAATAGCTGCTCGCCAAAAAGCCTGCATCGTCATCATGTCATAGGCAAACAAATAGATCAGTGATGTGAACATTCCGATAAACAAAAACATCACCAAAGATGCACGAACTTTTTTTGCCTCAGCGTTACTTGCCAATATGTAAAGTGCCACAACCATGCCACCTACTGAGGCCAGGCCAGTGACCACGCCAGCTGTTAATCCACTACCATAAAGCCCTGGTTTGGTTGCTAAAAACCTGGGTCGAAATTTAAACAGATTAGCCATCGTCAAACTCAATATAACAAATAGAGCGATTAGCTTTGATAAGCCCACATCGATACTAGTGGTGGCATATAAGCCGATAGGCGCACCGATCGCAGAACCAATGGTCAGACCCCAAACCAGCGTCATGTCGGCATTTTTGACCCCGCCTTTTAGCATGGCAACACCCGCTACGCCTTCGAGAATATAGCAAATTGGGATCAGAGATACAGGGGGGATAATAGTCACAATACTCGCCATCAACATAGCTGACAAACCAAATCCGGCAAATCCTCGAAGGAGGCCAGCCGTTAAAACTGCGATAGTAGCTATTAGAAAATCCTGTAGAGGAAGCCCCGTCAATTGTAAAACTGTATCGATCAATAGTGTTCCCGCAGGGGTTGGCAAAACGATTTTTTAACGGGCCTATGTTACACCGCCAACAACGCTGTCAGTACAAAAGGTTTTCTACGCTGTCTTAGGTTGCTACCTATTGCGATTAACACGCGTTATTATCCCTACCATGATTGATAGAAAACACTTACTCATTGTTGCTCACAATCCTTCCCCAAATACTCAAAAGTTAGTCGATGCCTGTTTGCTAGGTGCTAATCATGAGGACATAGAAGGCGTTGAAACTAAACATATCCCGCCTTTGCAAGCGACCCCAGAAGACGTTCTCTGGGCTGACGCCATTATCCTCGGCACCACTGAAAATTTTGGCTATATGAGCGGCGCTTTAAAAGATTTCTTCGACCGCATTTATTATCCCTGCTTAGAGAAAACAGAGGCTCTGCCCTATGCGCTTTATATTCGCGCAGGCCTGGACGGAACAGGCACGAAAATCGCTGTTGGAAAAATAACTACTGGTCTATGCTGGAAGGCGGTACAGGAACCATTTATTCTACACGGCGAATATAAAACAGAATTCGAAAACCAATGTGAAGAGCTCGGCATGCTGATGGCAGCCAGTCTCGAAGCAGGTATCATTTAAAGCACGGGAGTCTTTGATTAATCCATGACAAATTTTACTGATAAGAAAGCAATCGTCTTCGGTGGCACCTCTGGCATTGGACTAGAGATAGCAAAATCACTGAAGCAATCTGGCGCAGAGGTCATTACGGTCAGTCGACGCGGCCCACAGGACGATGCCAACAAAGGCATGCAAAACGAAATCGCCGATGTTCAGGATAGAGCCGCTTTGCAAGCTATCTTCGAACGTCACACTGGATTCGATTATCTGGTGAATGCAGCAACCGGTGGGTCGCGTGCTATCGGCCCTTTCCTGGAGATGGATCTAGATGGTTTTCAGGGTTCATTCGCGAAACTCTGGGGGTATGTGAATACCGTTCGACTGGGCGCACCAC
Source organism: Gammaproteobacteria bacterium (assembly GCA_041688005.1). Classification (GTDB taxonomy): domain Bacteria; phylum Pseudomonadota; class Gammaproteobacteria. The sequence continues at coordinate 1,328 of JBDNJA010000219.1, read as the reverse complement.
ACATGTCGAGGGAAGGCGCTATTGTGTTGTTGAGTGGCTACCCAGCCCGAAAAGCAAAGCCAGGCTCAATCGCCATCGGCACCGTTGGCAATGCCGTCGAGGGCTTTGTTAAACTCGTCGCGAGTGAAATCAAACCACTGCGTATTAATGCAGTTTGCCCAGGATTGATCGATACGCCCATGTTTACCCAACAGGGTGAAGAGCGAGAGAATTTTCTTTCAGGCGCAACCGAACAGCATCTGATACCAAGAGCAGGTCGTCCCGAAGAAGTTGCCTCAGCAGCCATATTTTTACTCGAGAACCAATTCGTCACAGGCACCATTGTTGACGTGGATGGCGGTGCTATATCTGCCTAGTCGTCATATTGCATCTGTACACAGACAACCGGCCCACCAGTGATAATCCACTGGCCTGGCGTTGCAGCTTCAGTTTGAAGTAAGTGTTTCCCCAGAACAGTAATCTCGCTGGAATCAGGCGATAAAACAGTGATGTTGCTTTCGACCGAATAGATTAACAATAGACCGGCACTGACGGATAACTGATGGCTTTTAAGCCCGTCTAACACTGTCACTTTTGAGCGACATTTATTTTGTCGAGTCATTACATTAAAATCGAGAATATCACCGTCATGCAATTTGGCATTGGTCCGCCAGCCTCCATCAAAATGAGCCATATCAAACCTTTGGTTTAATACATCTTGTTGGCCACTATCGTGATCTAAAGTTAAACCATTACCATTGATCAAAACTAGCGTTCGATCATAGTGTTTAAAATCAGAAAATTCACCACTGCTAATAACGGGTGCCATACTTAGCCGCCAGTCAAAGCTATCCACATTAGAGCCGCTATACGCCAGCTCCTGTGTAATGCCCTTACCGTTTTTCCAGGCAACGGAGCAATATTTATCGGGTGATATGATATTAAACTGCATCAGAAATTGACCTACTTAGGGTAAACTAGCAACTTGAAAGAAAGAAACTTTACCACATGTGAAAGTCGCATAAGACAGTCACAGATGACAGGCTATAGACGATGAGCAACAAACCTCACGGCAATCTCGCAATTCGCACACTGGCGATGCCAGCAGACTCAAATCCAGCGGGTGATATTTTTGGTGGCTGGGTCTTGTCTCAAATGGATATTGCAGCCAGCACCTGTGCGGTCGAACGGGCCCAGTGCCGCATTGTCACCGTCGCACTAGATGCCATGAGTTTTATTAGTCCGGTAAAAATTGGCGATGTACTCAGCGTATACACAGAGCTCAAAAAGGTAGGTAATACGTCGATGGATATATACGTTGAAGCTTGGGCTAAACGAGGCCGACTAGG
>JBDNJA010000042.1:0-5706 GCA_041688005.1 Gammaproteobacteria bacterium | reverse complement strand
GACTCATCACCCATAACCTTTTGAATTTAAAAGAATAATTTTTCATGGATATTTAAGTTACCAAAAAACAGGTAATTTACCTGAAATTAGCCCTGTTTTGGGTATTGTTTTTGCTATTGTTGATTTCTCTTGATTTACGAATGGAATCGTCATCATGCACACCAACCCTTCAACATTTCTTCAGTCTATATCAGAACACATGATTGTTCGAAGGTATAGCAAACGAACTCTTAAACCAAACCCTACCGACAGGTCTCATCCAGAAAGCGCTTCATTACCGGTGAAAAATGCTCGCCATCGACGAGAAAGGCATCATGGCCATTGATTGAGTCTATTTCGACATACTCGACGCATTCTTCACAGCTACCGGCTTTTTCCAAACCACGTACAATTTCTCGTTGCTGTTCTGGTGGGAAGAGAATGTCGGTGGTAACGCTGATGATCAGCGCTTTTTTGACGTGAATTTTGGTTAGGCCTGAATTGACTGATCCACCGTGGTCGGCCACATCAAACCAGTCCATTGCGCGTGATAAATAGAGATAACTGTTGGCATCGAAGTTGTAGATGAATTTATTGGCGTTGTAGTCGAGATAGGACTCGACTTCAAACTCGAGTTCGAATGGTGCGCCAGTTCGGCGGTCTTTCGAGACTCTTGATCGGTCAAATCTCTGATGCCACTCTTCGGCCGCGCGGTACGACACCAAGCCTAATTTTCGAGCCAGTGCCATACCTGAGTAAGGTGCTTCGTCTGCGGCGTAATTTCCGTCTTTCCATGCGGGATCGGATCGGATGATTTCGCGTTGGAGTGAACGCATGGCTAAGGTAAATGGTAGTGCGCGGGTCGCTGCTGATATGGATACCAGGTAATCTACTTCGCCCGGATACTGCAAGGCATAAGCCAGTGCAACCATACCGCCCATAGAAGGGCCGATGACAGTATGTAAGTGATCGATACCTAGTTCGACTAGCAGATGGTGCCCTGCTTTTGCGATATCTTCAATGGTTAAGTCAGGGAAATCAAGCCCGTAGGTTTTGCTTGTTTTTGGATTGATGGCTTCGGGGCCAGTGCTACCGAAACAGCTACCCAGTGAATTGACACAGATGACATGGAATTCGTTGGTATCGATCGATTTACCCGGGCCGATCATGTATTCCCACCAGCCTGGCGTTGGGTCCAGCTCAGATGATGCAGCGTGCGCGCTAGGTGACAACCCGGTAAAGATCAATATCACGTTGTCATGATTGTTGGATAGTTCACCCCAGCTTTCAAAAGCCACCGTTATCTTTGATAACCTGCCACCTCGTCGCATGACGAAGTCACTGGTGCCGTAGTCACCTTTTAAATTTCCAAATTGAGTGGCTGGGGTGATTGAGCGTTTGGTTCCGGCGAGGTTTTCAGTTGCGTTCATGTCACTTCTTAGGTATCAATTCTAGACTTTGATGTCTAGCATTCGTTGTATCGCAACTCGGGCGTTGTTGGCGATATCTTCATCTACTGAGACTTGATTGACGACATGACCAGCGACCAGATTTTCGAGCACCCAGGCTAAATGTTGTGGGTCTATTCTAAACATGGTAGAACACATGCTCACCATCGCTGACATAAATTGCACAGTCTTGCCTTCACTGGAGAGATTTTGATGCAATCGATTCACCAGGTTTAGCTCGGTGCCGACTAACCACTGGCTGCCGGGGTCTGAGTCATTGATGGTGTTGATGATGTATTCGGTGGAACCAACAAAATCGGACATTTGACAGACTTCGAAGCTTGCCTCCGGGTGTGATATAACTTTTCCGTTTGGCACTTCTCGACGGAAATTTTCTATATTTTCGGGCTTGAACACCTGGTGCACCGAGCAAAATCCTTTCCATAGAATCATTTTTGCTTGTTTAATTTGCACCGCTGTTAAACCACCCATAGGTTGATCAAAATCCCATACCACCATGTCTTCGAGCGCAATGTCCATCTTAAAACCCGTATTACGACCGAGGTGTTGGTCTGGGAAAAATAATACTTTTTCACGACGCTCGAACGACCACTCGAGTATTTTCTGCGCATTGGTTGAGGTGCAAACAATGCCACCGTGACTGCCACAAAAGGACTTAAGGTCAGCGGCAGAATTGATATAAGTGACGGGGGTTATGCATTCGTCAGCGTCTAATACGCTGGATAGCTCAGCCCAGGCGCGTTCTACTTGTTCAAGATCGGCCATATCAGCCATCGCGCAACCGGCCGATAAATCAGGCAGTATCGAAATTTGCTCTGGTCTCGATATGATGTCAGCCACTTCTGCCATGAAGTGAACACCGCAAAACACGATAAATTCAGCGTTTGATTTGACCGCTTCATTCGATAGTTTGAGCGAATCGCCAGAGAAGTCAGCATGTTTGAAAATTTCATCACGCTGATAGTGATGCCCCAATATGACAAGCCGATCACCAAGCGCTTCCTTCGCTTTAATAATACGCGCTTCACAATTTGCATCGTCTAGCATTGCGTACGGATGAAGATCTATCGTATTAACGGCCATGATGAAACCCTAGCTTAGTCTAGTTGAAAATACCAACATTTGGTGGTCTCGCTGCCTATTATACGCCGCCAACTATTTGCTGCCAATTAGCTATCAGCTTGTGGCTTACGCACTCGGATCGACAATTCTTTCAACTGTTTGTCACTCACTGGTGAGGGTGCCTGGGTAAGCAAACAGGCTGCTGTCTGTGTTTTTGGGAATGCCATGACGTCACGTATTGATGTAGCACCGCTCATGAGCATGACCAGTCGGTCGAGACCAAATGCGATACCACCATGCGGTGGACAGCCAAATTTGAGGGCGGTGAGTAAGAATCCAAATTTGTCTTCGGCTTCTTGCTCGTCAATCCCCAATAGCTTTAATACGCGCTGTTGCATGTCTACTTTATGAATACGAATCGAGCCGCCACCTAACTCGGTGCCGTTCAATACCATGTCGTAGGCTCTTGATAACATGCCGCCTGGGTTTGCTTCGACTTCGGCAGGGTCGGTTGTGCTTGGCGCAGTAAACGGATGGTGTAATGCGTTCCATCGGTTTTCACGTTCGTCGTGTTCAAACATTGGGAAGTCGACGACCCAAAGGAAGCGCCAGCCTGCTTCGACTAAACCTAGATCCTGTGCGACTTTCACACGTAACGCACCGAGTGATTCGTTAACTGTATTCGCGCTATCGGCACCGAAGAAAATCAGGTCGCCTGTCTCGGCTTTAGTGCGTGAGATAATTTCGGCAATGGCTTCGTCAGGCAAAAATTTCAGGATGGGTGACTGTAATCCTTCACGGCCCTGGGTGACGTCATTACATTTAATGTAAGCCAGTCCTTTTGCGCCATAGCGCCCAACGAATTCGGTATAACCATCAATTTCTTTACGCGATAGCTTGTTGCCACCCGGCACACGCAATGCGGCGACACGACCTTTCGGGTCGTTGGCGGGGCCTGAGAACACTTTAAATTCAACATCGGCGAGGATGTCGGATATGCTTTGTAGTTCTAGTGCGATTCTCAGGTCTGGTTTATCTGATCCAAATCGTTCCATAGCTTCGGCATAAGGCATGCGTAGAAACGGGCCATCGATGTCTTCTGATAGCACTTTAGAGAAAAGACCTTGAACCATTTTTTCCATCATCGACATAATGTCGTCTTCATTCATAAACGAAGTTTCAATATCGAGCTGAGTGAATTCAGGTTGACGATCTGCACGTAAGTCTTCATCGCGGAAACAACGCACGATTTGATAGTAGCGATCCATGCCTGACATCATCAGCAATTGTTTAAATAATTGTGGCGATTGCGGCAAAGCAAAGAAAGAACCACTGTGCGTTCGACTGGGTACTAGATAGTCTCGCGCGCCTTCGGGAGTTGCCTTGGTGAGCATCGGGGTTTCGATGTCCATGAACTCTTCTGCTTCGAGCCAACTGCGCATGAAATGTGTCACCCGAGCACGCAGTTGCATGCGGTATTGCATTTCGGGGCGGCGTAAATCGATGTAGCGGTATTTCTGTCGAATGTCGTCGTGTACATCGTCGTCGAGCTGAAATGGTGGTGTCTCAGAGCTATTTAATATTTCAAGGTCTAGCGCCAATACTTCGATTTCACCGGTTGGCATGTCCTTGTTGGTGGTGCCTTCTGGTCGAGCTCTTACCAGACCTGTAATTTTTAGTACGAATTCATTTCGAACAGATTCTGCGGTGCTGAATAAAGCATCATTGTCAGGGTCGACCACCACTTGCAAGATGCCTTTCTTATCGCGTAGATCGATAAATATAACGCCACCATGATCGCGACGACGGTTTACCCAGCCACAAACGCTAATTTTCTGGCCTATATTTTCTTGGTTGAGTTCACCACAGTAATGCGTACGCATGTTTATTTCCGAATTTTGATGCTAATGATAAATTAATAATTGGTAACCGATAATTAATTCCGGCAGACATTTAAAGCACGCTGGCTTTAAGTGCTGAGTGCCATGTCTATTTTAAATTGACATGCTTTAAATAGGCATATCTGCCGAAATATGTCATCGACTTTATCTCTCGTTTGCCGCTGCCTTAGTTGCCGGTTTGGGCGCAGTAGTCTCTTTTGGCGCAGCCGGCTCTTTTTTACTGGCACCATCTGTTTTTTCCGATGTGGCGCTTTTTTTATCGCCAGAATCGGTCAGATTCTTCTGATTACTCGATTTAAAGTCCGTCTCGTACCAACCCGATCCACTCAATCTAAACCGTGGCGCTGAGATCATTTTCTTCAAGGCCGGCTTAGCGCAGGCCGGGCAATCGGTTAGCGGTGTATCGCTAATCTTTTGTAATGCCTCGTGGGCATGGTCACACTCGGTACAAACATACTCGTAAATTGGCATTGCCGGTTTCCCTTAAGGTGATCCTGATAGGCTAATAATATGCAGCTAATGATGAAAGATGCGGCATACGAAAATAAAAGGCACGGGATTCTATAATAGTCTCGTGTGATTTCCAACAAACAGCTGAATTAATATGGGGTTTAACACCAGCAAATCAACGGCCTGCTTTATTAATACGGCTTTGCATACTTTAAAGTTACTTAAAGTAATCGAGATATTTTGCGTTGCTATCAAATACCAACCAAATTCGACCATAACGGCCGTTGAAAACACCGAGTAATACTTCATCAGGACTTTTTTGGTTTTGTTCTAGCCATTGATCATAGCGCAGCTGTGAGCCATAATCGCTCTCTACTGCAGGCAAGAAAAACTCATCCTGATAAAACGATAGCAACGGGCCTTTGGTCGTAGGTAGTAACAACACCATAAACCAGTGCGCCGATTTGAATCACCACGATGATCGCCAAATCGAACAGTATTTCCTTGCGCGGCTTCGACCAATCAAAGATTACAAAGGTAATCAATGGGCCCAGCACCAGATCAACAGCGGCTATAATTCGAATACCTTGCCAGCCGCCATCAACCGAGAAATAAGGTTGTGGATACCAGACATAATAAATTTGATAGGCTAAAATGGAAAAGATGATCAGGCTCATGCTTAAGTGAACTGCACTTGTCTTCAACTTGGTTTTAATCAACGCTTTATTAAATTTTTTGAAACTCTTGACGCTTAATCAATTGCTTGTCTAATCACTCAAAAACTAAATATGTCTGATGAATCAAATTTTTTCAAGGTGACTGCTCATCATAGAGATTTGTCGATT
>JBDNJA010000041.1:0-5397 GCA_041688005.1 Gammaproteobacteria bacterium | reverse complement strand
TGTGTGATGGTTAACCTGCCGACTGCGGGCACTGACTACCACGTGCCTTTTGGTGGTCGTGGTGAGAGTTCATACGGCCCACGTGAGCAAGGCTCATACGCGAAGGAATTTTATACTCATGTAAAAACGGCTTATATCAGTTCAGGCATTCCTGAATAAGCATTCCTCAAAAAGTAAATACAATGTGAAAACCGGGGGTAAGCATGAGTGACATAAGCTATCGAATCGACGGATTGCAATACGCTAATTGGTCGGAAGAAATTTTCAGACAAATGCGCGAAGGTGGCGTCGATGCTGTTCATGTCACGATTGCTTACCACGAAAATTTTCGTGAAACTGTCGCCAATATGGAACAGTGGAATAGTTTCTTTGAACGTTTTCCTGAGCTGATTTTCCTCGGACGAACGGGTGACGATGTGCGTCTGGCACGTGAAACTAATCGTACTGCTATATTTTACGGATTCCAAAACCCATCACCGATGGAAGACGATATCCGCTTAGTCGAAATATTACATACGCTTGGCGCTCGGTTCATGCAACTGACCTATAACAATCAGTCGCTATTAGCCACTGGCTGTTACGAGGCCAATGACACTGGCGTGACCCGTATGGGCAAGCAAGTGATCGAAGAGATGAATCGAGTCGGGCTAGTGGTTGATATGAGCCACTCGGCAGAGCGTTCTACCTTAGACGCCATAGAGATCAGTACCAGACCCATAGTCGTCACTCACGCTAACCCCAACTTTTGGGAACCAGCGCTACGCAACAAATCAGATGCCATTCTAAAAGGTCTGGGTGAAACCGGCGGCATGCTTGGCTTTAGCATGTACCCACATCACCTCAAGGGTAAGGGCGATTGCAGCTTGCAAAGCTTTTGCCAAATGGTTGCTGACTGCGCTGATGTAATGGGGGTTGATAATATTGGAATAGGGTCAGACCTATGCCAGAACCACCCTGACTCAGTTGTCGAATGGATGCGCGTGGGCCGTTGGACTAAAAGGATCGATTATGGCGAAGGTTCTGCAGCCAATGCTGGCTTCCCTGACATGCCACCCTGGTTTAACGATAACCGCGATTTTTCGAATATCGAAAAGGGTTTGATCGATGTCGGCTTCAATGCACAGGATACTGCTAAAATTATGGGTAATAACTGGCTGCGGTTCTTTGACGAAAACTTTGGACCAAAGTAGTGCTTCAAGATAAGGCTTTTTAGTCAGCTTTCTAGTTTTAATCAAGGCGGTAGAAAAATGAACTGTGCCGATCAAAATCACCTCCCCAATCAAGTATCCGAGGCGGCCAGGTTTAGACGCCCGCCCGAAGTCGTCATGCGACTCGCACGGATGGGCAGCTTTCATCAAACGCGTTTATCGTTTATGCGCACCTTGTTGCGACGATTAAAAAAAGAACAATGGACGTTTGATAAACCAGTCTGGGAAATTGATTCTGATGGGTTTGGCCGTGCCATCTATAGTGTCATAGGCCCGATTCGAACCTACTCTCTGGTCGCCTTCTCACACTATTTGCCTGATGACATGCGATCCGATCGAGTCATCGCCACCGCCTGGGATGCCACCTTTACTTTATTTGATGGCGTGCCCACCACTGCTGACCTGGATCGCCTACAACAAAATGTACCTAAGCAGGAAGCTGGTCGTATTAGCGATTCTGAGATAAGCCTGTCACGAGCCAATCGCTCGGTGCGACTGTGGAATCATGTCATCGATAAACTTTCGATCGGTGAACAGCCCGACCGTGACCAGCTTGAGTCGGTTGGTTATCTGGTTAGAACAACAGCCGTTTATGGCTCGGGTAAATTCGGTGCGGCCGATCGACTAACGATTTGTGATAGAGCCGAACTCAGAGGCCCATTTCAGGCTGAATTATTGTCAGTCTGGTTAACTCGCGCATTTACTATTGATCTGGTAGAGCATATCGCTCAATCGATTGGTGGTGACAAAGCAGTTGTGATTGAACCGGATCTTAGAAAACGCATTGGCGTCGGTAATTCTACTGGCCTCGGCATGGCCCCATTTTTATTTAATCACCCTGCTTTGATCAATAACTGGATGATGGCACGTGAAGAAGCCATCGCCCGCGTACGCGCAGTGAATGAAGCCAGTGCCGCAGAAGTCACTGAGTTTCTGTTCTGTTTTGAGCGTGCAAAATTTAATTTTTCCAATTGGAATACGGCACATGAAATCCAATTGAAAAAACTGGCCTTGCTAGGTGACGATCTCGAAAAAATGTCAGCGTATATCAGTAGCGAAAACCTGAACATTGATCACCCCTGGGATCGATTTTATCACTGGTCTGAACAACAACTCAGCCTTGAAGGTCAGGAACAATTAGTCTCATTGATACTTGAGCCTTATGGCGAATTAGTCGACGACCTGACGGATTGTATGGATGCGGACGAGCACCTCAGTTTTTTTATTGATGGCTCGATGACGGTTGCCGAGACATTGGATATTCTCAATTCGCAGTGTCAGTGGGCGCTGTCGATAGACTTTGATAAACCCGAAAATCGCGCACGTTTTTGGTACACCTCAGCAGAAAAACTCGAACCCCGCGTTGGTGAGCGATTTGATGAACCCGGTGAGGAATATGAATCACCCTACGCCATTGGCTTTTATATTTTTCAATTAAACCAGGCGTTATTGAGCTGGGCTGAAACCTGCTCGGCGCAAAAACCCATCGCTGATTTTTTATTGGCGCATCCAGAACATCGCCATACGCTGCGCAGAGTACAGAATTTAAAAAATCGACCCTATGCTGAAGTACAGGACAACGTCATCGCATCCGACATGCTACCGATAGATCTTCTTCGTTGTAAGTTGTCATTTTTTGGTGCGACAAAATTCGACCCCCGCTCTGACCGCTGGGTTAGAATTTGCATGTATCAAGACTGTCCTTACCCACATGAATTGCTAGCGAACAAAATAGTAGGGTCGGACTCATGAGCACTAATCAGAAAAATGAACGCACCCAAGTAAAACAGAAGCAAACTCTGGTCGAAATTGAAGGTTACTTTCGAAAAGTCGCCAGAGCCACCGGCTTAGACTGGGGGCTGGCAGAAGAAGCAGGCAAGGTTGCTCGCTGGTTAGCTGCCTTTAATTTACCCGGGCCAGAATTGATGCTCAGCCACCTACAAAATATTGAGGGTAAAGACTATCGGCAATACAAACCTATTATTGGATCGGATGCCATCAGTGACCTCTGGCAAGCCAATGGAGAAGCTTTGTGCCCCATAATCACCGGTGCCGCCCTAGCAGATCGCGCCAAATTATTACTCAACGACCACACTATTGGTTTAGGATCAGTTGCCTATCCAATCTTACTTGCCGCAACCATTGGACAAGCATCACGCTGTCATAATATGATTATTACCACTAGCTGGGCTGACGTAAAACTCAGTTGCTACGGAAATGGTATTCGAATTGAAGGCAATCGTGATGATCTGTGGCGAGATAACATTGATGCTGTCAGCTGCCAGCAAACGTTTGGCACATTGTCAGAGCAAATGCCTTCGACCTTGGCTTATGCCATCGATAGCGAAGTATGGCGTGTAGTCGATGAGCTTGCATTTCGGACCTATGCGCCTGCTACTGAGGCGTCTAGAGCTGGTGCTGGTGCTGGATTATCGGATAACGGCTAACAGTTAACCATTAGTGCCCGGGACTAAAGCTCAACGCATCCTCGACAATTGCTCCTGCATTGTTCTAATACAGTCCATCCATGGACATATGCTCCCGCTCCTTACCGACATTATCCTTGTCGGCAAAGCTCAACGCATCCTGCTCACGCTCCTTACCGACATCCCTGTCGGCAAAGTCCCAGCTCCGTACTGGGTGTTCCTTGGAGATTGTAAAACCCGGAGGTGAGGCTTTAGCCTCGCATAAGACCAGCACTGACGCTGGCTTATCCGATAATGATTAGGTTGACTCTGGTGAACCACCAGACCGTGTTTCGCACACTGACAATCAATATCCACGCATACCACATAATCACCTGCGATGCTTTTTGACAGCACCTATTCAGAGTTGCTATAAACAGGCCTCTTTTCGGAGGATGCTGTCATTTTATACTGGTGTTGCCCGAGCAACAGTCGACCTAGATTATATTATAGGTGGCGCTTATTTTGATTGGGCCGCCAAGTTGATTGGTAATGTCATTGTAGATAAGGGTCGAGTAAAATACGGTAAGTTATCTGTGTAAACAGATTCAAGTCATGGAATCTATTTTCTCTACCAGTTATAATCATAAATTATGAAGAAATCACCGACCCAATCTGCCTTTAATGTTTCGGCTTCAGGCAGTGTCGACATTCAAAACCAGATTCGACAAGCTGTGGCCAATGCTACATTGGAAGGGCTTATGCCATCTGAGCACTCTATTGATTTGATTCGTGCTGTTGCCTCTGGACATATAACTGGTGAGGCCGCACTTAACTCTTTGCACTGCTATCATGGCCGTCACGCCTGAGACTTATCCAGATTCAGCTGTTTTCGTTAACAAGTTGGGGATTACGGATTCCTACAAATTAAGAGCGGCTGAAACCGATTTTAGTACCCTTCAATATGAGCTTTATCGAATAAACCCACCACCACCAGCATTTAATCTCCAACATCTGAAAGCCATACATAAACAGCTATTCGGTAACATCTATGCTTGGGCTGGTGAGTTACGCAGTTTTGACATACGAAAAGGTATTTGCGAATTCACACCTCACGCGGATATCGAATTTCACGCAACTAAAGTGTATGAAAAATTGCATGAACAGAATTATCTTCAAGGACTTTCTCTACAGGATACGATTACTCACTTAGCTGACTACTACGATCTGACAAATAAACTGCATCCCTTTCCTGAAGGAAATGGGCGCACCCAGCGTTTATTTATTGAACATTTAGCTGCTGGTGCCGGATATTTTACGGACTGGAGCCAAATTCATCCATGGGAGGTTATTGAGGTAGCGGTTCAATCCTTTGAGGGAAACTTCGAACCGACCATCTCTATGTTTGAGAAAATTACTATGGTGATGCCCGTCCTTCACAGATGGAAGCCACAGAGCTAGATTTTTGGTGCTTCATAAATGTAAGTGGGTAAAATAGGAATTTAGGTCAAGCTTTAAGTTTCACGCACGTTACCAGAGGATAAATGCCCGACTTTGCCATCGCGTAGAATCGGTTCATGCGACTAAAGCATTGCTTCTGGGTCTTCGAGTAAGAGCTGAACGAGACGCTTTTTCATGAAAGATCGAGATTCTTTTTGTTTTAAGATCAGACAACCAAAGAAAGCACCTAATTAATAATAACGCAAAGCCGCCGTATAAATATTCTCAATGTCCTGAAGATTGGTTTCTCGCGGCGCATTGGCAATCGCCCTGCCTTGACGAAT
>JBDNJA010000218.1:0-14863 GCA_041688005.1 Gammaproteobacteria bacterium | reverse complement strand
TGTCAGTCTTCAGGCAAAATGGCGCTAGTGAGGCATCTGTCAGGCCAGACCGATCGAGTACTGGATGTTGATATCAAATCTGCCGGTCTAGACGACATTTATCAGTACTATATGCAAGCCTCCGACGAGGCAAGATTATGAATGCAGTGACTGTACTGGCTACCAGTGAAATCCGCGACGGATTACGCAATCGCTGGATTGCGGCGTCTATCATTCTACTAACAGCTTTATCATTATCACTTTATTTTCTCGGCTCGGCACCCACCGGCAGTATTAAGGCATCGAGCCTGAGTATCGCGGTTGTCAGCCTGGCAAGCCTGTCGGTTTATCTCATTCCACTTATGGCATTGATGTTGTCGTTCGATGCATTAGTAGGAGAATTCGAACGAGGTACGATGTTGTTGCTATTAACTTATCCAGTGAGCAGGTGGCAAGTCATTATCGGAAAGTTTGTGGGCCATATGATAATTCTCGCGCTCGCAATACTGATAGGCTTTGGCATAACCGCCATCGTTATTTCGGTTGCCACCGGTAGCAGTCTGGCACATTGGCAAGCCTATTTGTGGATGATGCTAAGCTCCTGGTTGCTGGGTGGCATTTTTGTTTCCCTGGGTTACGTCGTCAGTGCCTATGTGCAGGAAAGAGCCACGGCTGTTGGTGTTGCTATTGGCGTTTGGCTGTTCGGTGTTTTGCTATACGACCTGGGCTTGATGGGCTTGCTACTCGCGGATACGGATCAGACCATCAGCCAAACTCTATTCACAGGGTTGCTGATCGCTAATCCGACTGATAGCTATCGTATCTTTAACCTTACTGGGTCAGATGCGGTGGGTCAGTTGTCTGGAATGGCTAATGCCGGCGTTAGAGCCGATATTAGTCCCGTTTTATTAATAGTGGTGATGATGGTATGGATTTGTTTGCCATTACTTTTGACTTTAAAGCGGTTCAAACAACGTGAACTTTAACGGGTTAAACGAGTGCTCTCAATGTTAAAAGATACCCTAGCCCTGATGATTTTTTCTTCATTCTTACTGGTTGCCTGCTCGGATAATACCGCGAGAGATGCCAAAGTGGTTACAAAAAATAATCTATCAGACGCCGATGTGATGATGATTATGCACTGCGCCGAAATGAAAATGGACGAATGTGAACAATTCGAAGGCATCACCTTGAGTGAAGAGCAGCTTAAACAGGGTTGTCAAGTGATGCCTGAAATGGCGATATGCGAAAACAAGAATTAAACCTTATTCGCCTCGATTCGCAGCTAATACATAGAGCATCTCCAACGCAAGGGTCGCGCCAGCCAGGGCGGTTATTTCAGCGTGATCATACGATGGGGCTACTTCAACGACATCCATTCCCACCAGGTTCAAGCCTTGTAAACCTCGAATAATTTTGAGTGCGCGGTCAGTCGTCAATCCACCAACCACGGGTGTGCCTGTGCCTGGTGCATAAGCCGGATCGAGGCAGTCGATATCGAATGTGAGGTAGCAGGGCATGTCACCTACTCGCTGGTGAATTTGTTCGATAATTTCATCGGCCGGCAGGTCATTGGCCTGTGCAGCGTTGATGACCTTGAACTCGTGGCGGCTTTGGGTATATTCAGTGCGAATGCCAACTTGAATGCTTTTGTCAGGGTCGATCAGGCCCTCTTTGGGCGCATGATAAAACATGCTGCCATGATTGTAGGTTGAGCCTTCTTCGGCATAAGTGTCGGTATGCGCATCAAAATGGATCATGGCCAGTTTTCCATGTGTCTTACAATGAGCTCTCAATAGCGGCAGAGTAACATAGTGATCTCCGCCAAAACTCAGTGTGGTTTTACCCACTTTTAAAAGTGCTCCATAGTGCTGTTCGACTTCGTCAAAAAAACCTTCGTGATTGCCAACCGGGAATTCCAAATCGCCATAATCCGCTAGTCGAATTCGGTCGAACAGCTTGAAGTCCCAGGGGAAGCGCTTTTCTTCCCAGCGCAGCTGCGAACTCGCCTGTCGTATGGCGTTTGGCCCACTGCGAGCACCTGCTCGACCAGATGTGCCTAAGTCGTAAGGCAATCCAATGACAAATACATCGGCATCGTCAGGGTTTCGTGTGAGCGCTATACCCATGTAGGAAAACATATTGGCGAACATCGAGATACTTTGATTAAAATCATAATCGTTGGCATGTGTCATTTTTATACTCGCTCATTATTGTTGTAAGAGGCCTATTAAAGATACCAGTCGTATTCTTTTGAGCTGATGGTTTGCAGAAATGCAAAAGCCTCAGCCTTGCGATGTTGGCTATAGATTTCGATAAATTCCTGCCCCAGAGCGTCGATTAAAGGCGCACTCGCGATGGTTGAAATTAATGCAGAGTCGAGACTAAGCGGTAGATTTTTATCTCTACCATTAATGGCCTGGTCGCTTGGGTCTCCAGGGTCCAACTGGTTATTCATGCCGTGAAGCATGGCGGCCAAGGTGATGGCCATTGCGAGGTATGGGTTGGCATCGGCACCGGGTACTCGATTTTCGACACGCCATGAACCGTCACGCGCCAGTGGAATTCGAAATGCTACGGTGCGATTTTCATATCCCCAAGTTAAGCTGACAGGCGCACAATTGAAGCCACCGGTATAGCGCCTATAAGCATTGGTATTGGGCGCCCAAAATGACATGGCGGCTGGCATCGTGTCGATGAGACCACCAATCGCATGCAGCAAACTTTGATGGGGTTGGTCGCCATCAGCAAAAATATTATGGCCCTTTTCATCCAGAACGCTAATGTGCATGTGTAAGCCATTACCTGGCTGGTCGAGCAAGGGTTTAGCCATAAAACTCGCCAACATGTGGTGTTTTTTGGCGACCTCAATAACGACGCGCTTGAAAAGGCAGGTTTCGTCTGCGGCACGTAATACGTTGTTATGGTGATTGAAGTTGATTTCAAATTGTCCCGCACCCATCTCTGCCGAAATTGCGCCCGTTTCAATCGACTGCAGATTGCAACTACGAATGATGTCGTCAATCACGATCTCGAAGTCTGAAATGCGGCTACTCGACAGGACGGTTGGTGTGTCTATTCGGCCCGTTTTTGGGTTACGTACCAGTTGGATTAAATCATCAGTACTACGCTTGCCATCGAATAAATAGAATTCGAGCTCGAAGGCTACCGTTGGATGCCAGTTTTTTGCCTCATAGGCTTTCAATACTGTGTCTAGTACATTGCGAGGTTCAAAAAAGGCTGGAGAACCACCCTGATAAGACGTCGCCATTATTTGGGCTCGGGGTTTGCTACCCCAATCGTTTATACACAGGCTGTCTGCAATCAAATAGAAATGTGCGTCTGGGTCACCGTCATCCTCACCAAAGCTAATCCCAGGTAATGACATACCTAATGTGTCGAGCACAAACATGCTCATCGGCATCGCCAGTCCATTTTCCGCAAAAGATTTTAATTTCGAAATGGGGTAGCGCTTACCAAAAAAATGGCCACATATATCGACCGAGAGGACTTCAACTTCCTCTATCTCAGAATTGGCGCCGAGAAATTCATCGACTATTGTCATCAGCGGACTGTTTTTAGTTTGTTTCATGTCTTTCTCAGGAAATTTTTTCAGAAACATTCAATAATGGAGACTAAAAAGTATTTTATGTGATCACAAAAAAATATTAAAGTCATGATTTATAAGAGTTTGGTCGGGTGGGTGACGAAATTTCGTGATCACATAAAAAGAGTGTGTTATCCAAGTGACTGTGCATGAGTATTGCCCTCGAAATAACCATGAATGCCTTCTACCGACTTAATGGATGCTATTCCATCTCGAATATCGGCTTCAATTGCACGTCGCAAAGCAAACGTACTGCGTTGTTTTAGCGCGTTAATAGCCTCAACATGGCGGTCAACAATATAAATTTTTTCCAATTTTGCGATGGCAATTTGAGAAAATGGACCGAGCTGCAACCAAACACTTTCGATCAATGGAATTGATATCTGGAATGGATTAGCACTATACAAGGTGCGATGAAATTCCTGATTGATCAGGCTGATATTGACTCTATCAACTCTTTCAATGGCTGAATCAATTCGCGCATCAATCTCTTGTAGTTTGGTGATATGTTGTTCTCTGATATAGGGTAGTGCGCCCTCTGCAGCATGGGTCTCCAACAGAATACGTAACTCGCAGAGCTCATGGAATTTCTCTACTGTCATTTGTGGCACGATCACCCGGCGGTTGTTTTTGACTTCTACCGCACCTTCGCAGGCCAAACGATGCAATGCCTCGCGCACGGGCATTGGGCTAACATTCAGCGCTTTGGCTAATCCTCTGATGGTCAAGGGCAATCCCGGTTCTATTTTTCCGCACAGCAAGTTGGTGCGTAGTAACTGATATACCCATTGATTGGTTTTAAGCGCCTCCGATTTTTCCAGAATGAGCAATTCGAAGTCTGCTAGATTTTTGGGTTTCATGGAGTGGCTGCTTAACAAAAAAACGAAGTGATTATTTAATCATGAAATAGCCGCTCAAACCATAAGGGCTACCATTTCTCATTTTATCATGCGAAAATTATGTGATCACAAAAATATCATATCATTGAAGAGTATTCATAACATGCAACAGCCTACGTCATTAAGTTCAGATCATACCGAGTCCTATTATGCTGCGACAGCCAATATGACATCCGTTCGCGATCGATTAGAGACCGACATAGAGACTGATGTTTGTGTGATTGGCGCTGGCTTTAGTGGCCTGTCTTCGGCCCTACACCTGGCTGAGCTTGGATATCAGGTTGTTATGGTAGAGGCTTCTCGAGTGGGGTGGGGCGCTTCGGGTCGAAATGGCGGTCAAATTGTAAATGGATTTAGTCGTGACCTAATTGAGATTGAAGGTCGTTATGGCGTTGATGCGGCGAAAGCAATTGCGCAAATGGCATTAAAGGGTGGCGATATCATTCGGCAGCGAATCGAAAAATACGATATCAAATGTGACTTGAAGCCTGGCAATGTCTTCGCGGCATTTACACCAAAACAACTGAAAGGCCTCGACGCTATGCGCGGCAATTGGCAAAAGCACGGTCATGATCAACTGGAAATGCTGGATGCCAATCAGATCCTCGAACATATTAATACTGATCGCTATATTGGTGGACTGTTAGATCGCAAAGGCGGGCACATTCATCCGCTCAATCTTTGTCAGGGTGAAGCGGCTGCTTTCGAATCTCTGGGTGGCAAAATTTTCGAACAATCTGCCGTTACCAACATTCAACCTTTGAATGACCGCCAAGTAGTGAAGACCGCGCATGGCTCGGTCACGGCCAACAAGGTCGTCGTGTGTGGCAATGCTTATCTGGGTGATGTGGTGCCTGAGATAGCAAACAAAATTATGCCGGTTAGTACCCAAATAATTACTACCGAAGTGTTGGGCGAAGCGGTCTGTCAGCGTTTGATGCCAGGTCAGACTTGCGTGGAAGATACCAACTATATGCTCGATTATTACCGGATGACAGCTGATCATCGACTTTTATTCGGTGGTGGGTCCACTTATGGTGGTGCCGAACCTTCAAGCATTGTGAATAAGCTGCGACCACATCTAGAAAAAACCTTTCCCGAATTGACAGGTGTCGGTATCGATTTTGCCTGGAGTGGCAACTTTGCGCTGACAATGGCTCGGATCCCCCATTTTGGTCAAATCGGTGAGAATATCTTCTTCATCCACGGCTATAGTGGACACGGCGTTACCGCAGCACATATAGCGGGCAAGCTCATTGCTCAGGCCATCGAAGGGCAGCCCGAGCAGTTTAATCATTTTAGTGACTTGCCGTTCTACCCATTACCTGGGGGGCGTTTGTTTCGAGTACCTTTGTCGGTAATAGGGTCGTGGTGGTATATTACGCGGGACAAACTAGGCATTTAGTCTAGCCCATCTAACCTATCGCATTCAATCTAAGGACTCAAATCAATGAAAATTGGCATACTGGAAACAGGCCTCCTGAATGAAAAAGTAGCGGCCCGATTTGATCCCTATCCGGTCATGTTCGCTGCTTTGCTCGATAAAGCCGATTTACTCGATAAATTCGATGGGGCACTAACCTACCGAACATATTCGGTTATTAATGGTGAAATGCCGACTTCTATTGATGACTGTGATGGTTGGTTGATTACAGGATCGCGCCATGGTGCTTACGAAAAACTCGACTGGATGCTGTCATTGGAGTCGTTCATCCGAACGCTATACGAAGAAAAAAAACCACTGGTTGGTATTTGCTTTGGACATCAAATCATCGCGCAGGCACTGGGCGGTTCGGTGACCAAATCCGATAAAGGCTGGGGTATTGGTTTACATCGTTATAAGGTTGATGTTGCGCAATCATGGATGGATGCTGCACCCTCATCGGCACCAGAAAATATCAGTATTTACGCTTTTCATCAAGATCAAATTATCCAGCTTCCAGCAGCAGCGAGCGTCTTTCTCAGTTCAGATTTTTGTCCCTATGCCGGTCTAACCTATGGCGTTTCCATTCTGTCGGTTCAAGCGCATCCTGAGTTTGAAGCTAGTTATGAGCATGCCTTAATTGATATTTATGCTGGTAATATTGTACCTGAATCAGTCGCAGCTAATGCCTTAGTGGGAATGCAAGGTGTGGACTCGCTTGCGGATACTCAAATATTAGCTAACTGGATCGCTCATTTTTTCGTTAATCAGAGTTTCCTTAAGCAGAATCACGCCCAAAAGTAAGGCGCTCGCTTCATTTAGGTACTAATGGGGTTCGATTGAACTAGATGCGAGTTCTTCACTAGTTTGCGTATTTATGAGTTATAGTCAGATCAGATAATTTGGCAAAAACGAATTATGTTTGAAGTGAACCCTTAACCTTCCGGTTTTTGGTTGCACAGTCAGCGATGATTTTGAAATCGTTCGGTAAGCTATTGGGTCAGTATTTTAATATTATCAATATTAATGATGCCGAGACTGCATGGGATTATTTATTGGCGTCTATTGGGGCTAAGGCAGCGGTGGTGATTTGCGAATTGCAGTTATCGATAGATGGTTTTGGTTTGCTCGAAAGATTAAGTTCAGTAGACAATATTCACCTCGCCACGAAGCCGGTATTATTATTGGTCAGTAAAATAGCCTGCCCACGCTGTAATTAGTTGCAATTAAAAACTTTCTGTTGCCGCTCAAAGCGATCTCATATAGTGTTAGACTTTATCGGTTAATTGCTTCGTAGCAGGCGTGTCGTATGAATATTCTAATTTTCCTCAGTGGTCTGTTCGCGCTCATATTTGCAATCGCGCGCGGTTTTGTTTCCTTTCGAAAAGCGGCGTTTGTGACAGCTGGTTTCCTCACTTTTTTTACTCTTTTTGGTGGGTTTGGTTTGTTCTGGGGTGTGGCCATTTGGGGTCTGTATTTATGCCTGTTGATATTTTTTGGCACGCAAGATCTGCGGCTAACCTATGTCACTAAACCACTGCTGAAACGAATCAAAGCGATATTGCCGCCGATGTCGGAAACGGAACGCGATGCCATCGAGGCCGGTAGTGTGTGGTGGGAATCTGAACTATTTCGCGGTGCCCCCGATTGGCAAAAGCTACACAATTATCCGTCAGTTAAGCTCAGTGATGAAGAGCAGGCGTTTGTCGAAGGGCCAGTCGACGAATTATGCGCCATGATCGATGATTGGGATATTACCCACAAGCGATTAGATTTACCGGAAGAGATTTGGACTTTTCTGAAGAAAAATGGCTTCTTCGGCATGATCATCCCCAAAAAATATGGTGGCCTTGGGTTCTCTGCCTATGGTCACTCGGCGGTGGTGATGAAGCTTTCGGGGCGTAGTACCTCGGTTGGCGTTACTGTTATGGTGCCTAACTCGCTCGGTCCGGCAGAATTATTGTTGCACTACGGCACAGAAGCGCAGAAGGATCATTACTTACCACGCCTCGCGAGTGGCACAGACATCCCCTGCTTTGCACTCACAGGGCCAGAAGCCGGATCGGACGCAGGATCAATTCCTGATACAGGCATTGTTTGCGAAGAAGAGTTTGAGGGCAAGCAAGTGCTTGGTCTGAAACTGAATTGGGAAAAGCGCTATATCACGCTGGGTCCCATCGCTACGGTGCTTGGTCTGGCATTTAAAGTATATGACCCAGATGGTCTGCTTGGAGGAAAGGTTGAACTCGGTATTACCTGTGCGTTGATCCCCGTCACTACCCCCGGCATCACCATTGGTAATCGACACTTCCCCATGAATGCGGCCTTTCAGAATGGCCCCAATAGCGGTAAAGATGTTTTTATCCCGATGGAATACCTAATCGGTGGCGCTGATAATATTGGTAAAGGCTGGCGCATGCTGGTTGAATCACTGTCGGCCGGACGTGGTATTTCTCTTCCCGCAGTTGGTGTTGCCGCTGGTAAAACCACGGCTCGATTTACGGGTGCTTACGCCCATATTAGAAAGCAATTTAATACATCAATCGGTAAGTTCGAAGGCGTAGAAGAGCCATTAGCCCGAATCGGTGGCCTGTCTTATATGATGGAAGCAGGCCGATTATTAACTTTATCGGCACTCGATAATGGTGATAGACCTTCGGTTATTACGGCAATCCTGAAACATTACAATACTGAGATGATGCGGCAAGTGCTGAACGATGCCATGGATGTGCATGGTGGAAAAGGTATTTGTATGGGGCCGAGCAATTACCTTGCACGTCCCTATCAATCGATTCCTGTGGGTATTACGGTTGAAGGCGCTAACATATTGACCCGTACCATGATTATCTTCGGGCAGGGCGCTATTCGTTGTCATCCCTATTTGGTTAAAGAGATGGAAGCGGCAACCATGAGCGACGACAGATCCGGTGCGTTAGCTTTCGATAAAGCTCTGACCGGGCATATCGCCTATTTTGTTACCAATTTGTGTCGCGCTTTCGTATACGGACTATCTGGCAGTCATCTAGCAGATGCTCCCGTATCTGGACGGGTTGGTACCTATTATAAACGTTTGAGTCAGATGAGTTCGGCATTTGCCGTTACATCAGACTTGGTGTTGATGATTTTGGGTGGCTCATTTAAGCGTAAGGAAAAATTATCAGGGCGCTTTGCCGACGCATTGGGTTATATGTATTACGCCTCTGCGGTGCTCAAAAAATTTGAAGACGATGGTAGGCAAAAAGCCGATATACCCCTCGTGGAATGGTCAGCCAAATATTGTCTATATCAAGTCCAGATAGCGTTGGACGAAGTATTAAGAAACTTTCCGATAAAATCACTTGGGATATTGGTCAGAATAATTATTTTTCCGCTGGGCTTGAATTTGCGTCAACCCAATGACTCACTTGGGCATCGCGTATCGTCATTACTAATACGCCCCAGCGAGGCAAGAGACAGGTTGACACACGGTATTTATATCAGTGAAGATAAAAACGATAGTACCGGTTGTCTGGAAGATGCCTTTGCAAAAGTACTGTTGGCGGAACCCATTGAACGCCGATTGAAAACGTCTCAGCAGGGCAAGCCAGATTTGCAAAGCCACCAACAATGGATCGATGAATTAGTCGTAACCTGCGTTCTGAGTAGTGAAGAGGCTGATATTTTGCTGTCGGCCAAAGCCGCAACTAGGAAGGTCATTATGGTTGATGACTTCACGACAGAAGAATTACTGAATAAAGTTGATAAGTAATAAGTAATAAATTAGAGAATAATAAGTAAAGAGTAACAAATTAGCGGAGAGATAGATGGACAAAGCATGGTTAAGAAGCTACCCGGATGGCATGCCGGAAACGGTTGACATCAATGCTTACCAATCGGTTGCGGAAGTATTCGAACAGTCAGTCAGTCAGTATTCTGACAGACCTGCATTTAGCAACTTGGGAACGACGTTAACCTACTCAGAGATGGAGCAGTTAACGGGACATATGGCGAGTTATCTGCAACGTCTGCCCAACATGAAGCAAGGTGATCGTGTCGCGATCATGATGCCGAATGTATTGCAAAATCCAATCGCCATATTTGCGGCATTACGTGCCGGTTTTACTGTCGTAAACACCAATCCGTTGTACACGCCAAGAGAGTTAAAGCATCAGCTTGCCGATTCAGGTGCGAAAGCCATCATCGTAATGGAGAATTTTTGCAGCACCTTGGCGGAAGTGATTGATCAAACTCCTATCCAGCACGTTATCACGACACAACTCGGCGATATGTTGAAGTTTCCAAAATCATTCATTGTTAATTTGGTGGTGAAACACATCAAAAAAATGATGCCACCATTTACCTTAAAGCACAGCGTGAAGTTTAAAATAGCTCTGGCGGAAGGGGCGCGTGTTACACACACTAAAGTCAGTATTTCTCCTGATGACCTTGCATTTTTGCAATATACGGGTGGCACTACCGGTGTTGCCAAGGGTGCGATGTTAACCAACCGAAATATGGTGGCCAACATGCAGCAAGCATCGGCGTGGATAAAAGATATGGTGGATGAAGGTAACGACATCATCATCACCGCATTGCCCCTCTATCATATTTTTTCTCTTACCGCGAATTGCCTTACTTTTATGAAGGTGGGTGCCGAAAACTATTTGATCACTAACCCGCGCGATATGGCTGGATTAGTTAAGGAGCTAAAGTCCGTCCCTTTTACCGTAATCACTGGCGTCAATACATTATTCGTGGGCCTGTTGAATACGCCTGGTTTTGATAAGATTGACTTCTCCCACCTTAAACTAGCGCTTGGCGGTGGTATGGCAGTCCAGCAATCTGTGGCCGAACGCTGGAAAGAGACGACAGGCGCGCTATTGCTCGAAGCCTATGGTCTCACTGAAACCTCGCCTGCAGTGTGTATTAACCCGATTAATTTGCTGGAGTATAATGGCAGCATTGGCTTACCGGTTCCCTCGACTGAGGTATCGATACAAGATGAAGACGGCAAGATCCTGCCACAGGGCGAATCAGGAGAGCTTTGTGTCAGAGGCCCGCAGGTGATGAAAGGCTACTGGAATCGTGAAGACGAAACAGCCAAGGTGATGACTGATGATGGTTGGCTAAAAACCGGCGATGTTGCAAAGATGGATAAGGCTGGCTTTTTTACAATTATGGATAGATTGAAGGATATGATCCTGGTCTCTGGGTTTAATGTTTACCCTAACGAAATTGAAACTATTATCATGAGCCATGAAGGCGTGTTAGAGGTGGGTGTTGTCGGTGAGCCTAATCCTAAAGGCGGCGAAATAACCAAGGCAGTGATTGTTAAAAAAGATCAGTCGCTCACTGAAGAAAGTGTTCTTGAACATTGCCACAAAAATTTAACTAAATACAAAGTGCCGAAAATTATAGAGTTCAGAACTGAACTGCCGAAAACAAATGTGGGTAAGATATTACGCCGAGAATTGAAAAGCACTAAAAAATAAACAGGCACCAAAAAGGTGCCTATTTATTGTTAGAGATGCCAGTCAGCTACTGCTGATCCCAATTACTATACTTTTGCTGTCAAAGTGCAACTTTTTTGGGCGGATTAAAATTGCTGCGACTGAATGAGTGAAATACCTGAATTTAGTGGCCGCTAATTTTGGCGTGCTGAGGTTTGGTGTCGTTAAATCGCTGCATTTGCTCGTCGCTCGCTTTGGTTTGATGGTTGGTTTTCCATTCGCCAATCGTCATGCCATACACTTCAGTTTGAGCGGCATTGTAGTCCATGTCTAAACCCTGGTTTTGGGCTTCGGCAGCATACCATTTAGACATACAGTTGCGACAAAATCCGGCCAGATTCATCAGGTCGATATTTTGTACGTCAGTCCTTTCTTGTAAGTGTTTCATTAGTCCGCGAAATGCGGCCGCTTCTATCTGTGTTCGCTGGTCTTTGGTCATCTGATTACACTACTCTATAATGGGCTCGAAAATGAGTCTGGAGGGCGTCTCTAAAAATAGTAATTTTTTCGTGACTGTTTTTTGCTCCTCGACAATTGCTCCTGCATTGTTCTAATTGGTTACATCCATGTAACGATGCAAAAACAGCATACATGCCATCCATGGCAATAAGTGCAAGGAAGTACCGCGCGGAGAACCGGAGTGTACGTTAATACATGAGGATTCGAGCACGGAGCTTATGTACAGGATGTACGGTATGTCGATTTTGCAGGAGCACAAAAATCGGTGACGCCGCAATCGCGGAAAAAGTGCATTTTTAGAGATGCCCCGAAATTTAACCAAAGAAACCTGTGTTAGTCCAATCAATAATGCTGCTACCGTCATCGAATGAACCCTTACCCGCAATGACCAACTGGTTACGCCAATTGTGGGCACAATCGCGAGAAGCGCATCAGCGTAGATTGCTCTGTGTACAAGGTGAGAGGCAGTGGTGCGATGATGTCTCCAACATCGTCCAGGACGGAATGGTCCACGTAAGTGCTAGTCAGTCGAACGCGCAAAACTATATTGCTATTTCTGACCGTCAGCTTGGATTTGAATCGGTCGCCTACTCGAAAGTCGAAACATTGCTGGGAAGAGAGGCGTCCCTCGTCATAGTGGATTTGTTTGAGGGTATTAATCCAGATGTAATTTGCATTGCCAACGGATTGTTAATACAAGGTGGACTGATGTTATTACTATCCAACAAGCCAGGGGACTGGTCTGCAGCAAATGACAAATTTGGCAGCTGGCAAAACGGTGCCAAAAAGAAAGATAATTTCGTCCATTACTTTTTCAACGAACTAGGCCGATATCCTGAAGCCTGTGTTTTTCTAAGACAAGATGAGGCGCTAGCACCACTGAGAGAAATCCAACCCGCTGACGTTATAAGCATCGTCGGTGGCAAGACACAGGAGCAGCACGATGTTTTGAATCAGCTCGATGGTTGGTTAGTCGACCCTACCCAGACAGTCATGCTCATAAAGGCCGATAGAGGCCGTGGCAAGAGCACCTGTCTGGGGTTTATCGTGCAGGCTCTCAAGTCTCGTCCAGCGCCTTGTCTAGGAATGAAGCTGATAGTCAGTGCCTACTCGAAATTGTCCGCGTCGATATTGCTACAGCAGGCTGGAGATATCGAATTCATCGCACCCGATCAGCTTATTAAAGAAAAAAAACAGGCCGATGTGCTTATCATTGACGAAGCCGCTATGTTGCCGTTCCCAATGTTGCGGCAGTTGGTAGCGCGTTATAAAAAAATTGTTATGGCGACAACAACCGGCGGTTATGAGGGTACAGGGCAAGGTTTTATGCATCGTTTCCTGGCGAATTTGCCATCGCACAAGTTACTGTCTTTAAGCATCGATCAGCCTGTTCGATGGACAAGTCAGGATAATCTGGAACCTTGTCTGAATGCAGTGTTACAACTCAACCCAAAGCTTCATTCCATAGCTAAGAAAACCGTTACCCAGCACACCATAAGTTCCGATATTAGTTACCGAATAGTGGACCTAAAAAGCTGCACAGACATGACGCTTTTGACAAAAGTATATGAGTTGATGGCGTCGGTTCATTACCGCACCCGCCCATCAGATTTACGCATGTTGATGGATAATCCTGATTTGAGCCTTGTGTTGGCAGAAGTGGGTGATCACTTAATGGGCATTCTGGTGTTAAATAGAGAAGGTGGTTTTGACGCTGATTTATGCGAGCAGGTTTATCTTGGTAACCGGCGTCCAAAGGGCCACTTGCTAGCACAAATGCTGACGGCGCAGGCGAGTGTAAAAAGCTTTGCCTGCTATCGAGGCATGCGCATTCAACGAATTGCCGTCATACCCTCCCTACGACGTCGGGGTTTCGGTGCTCAATTGATCGAACAAGCGAGTGAATATGCTCGTGATCAGCACTGTGATTATATCGGGGCTAGCTTTGCCTTCGATGCAGAAATTTCGCTTTTTTGGCGTCATTGCCAGTTTCCTTTAGTGCATATTAGTTTTTCGCAGGGTAAATCGACCGGTAATCACTCGGTTGCAGTGCTCAAGCCGCTCACTAATCAGCTAGAGTTTGTGAGGGCGCAGTTACAAACTCGGGTGCAAAAACAGCTGCCGGTTTGGCTGACGCATTATTTGTCTGACATGGATGTCCAGACTATCACTGCCTTACTGCGTTGCAGCAGTTTTGAATCGAGACAGAACGAACTCGATCAGGCAGAGATAGACGCTTTTGTCAGTGGTTTTAAAGGGTTTGATCTCAGTTATGCCAGCTTGCAACCGTATGTTATGCAACTGATCGCGCAGTCTTGCGAGCGCTTCGAAGTGCATGACTGGTTAGTAGAGAAAGCGATACAGAACAAACCCTGGGAACAACTCACTAGTCACGATAATATTGTTGGTAGAAAACAATGTCAGCAAAAGCTACGAAAGTTAATTTTAAACCTGCGCATAAACCACGCACATTCAGTCAGCTAATTAAGACGAGGATCGATTCTGTATCAGGCATTGGTAGATTTCTGGTTTTCTGAAGAGGCGAGCAAGCATTGGTTTAATTCAACCCGTGAATTTGATCAGCAGTTATTGGCTGAGTATGGTGCGTGTTGGCAACAGGCAAAACAAGGGAGGCTCGACCAGTGGGAAGAAACAGCCATCGGCAGTTTGGCGCTGGTCATTTTACTCGATCAGATTCCGCTCAATATTTTTCGGGGCAAGCCTGATAGTTTCTCTACCGAAGCGCAATCAATCCTAGTGTCCCGCGCGGCAATCGACCGCGGGTTCGATACAGAATTAACAACGGGGCAAAAATCATTTTTATACATGCCTTTTATGCATAGCGAAAACAGGCAAGATCAAACGCTAGCGCTCGAACTATTTGATCAACCAGGGTTGGAAGGTAATCTAAGGTTCTCAAAACATCACCACGACATTGTCGAACGTTTTGGTCGGTTTCCGCACCGTAACGAAATACTGGGACGAGAAAGTAGTCAGGCAGAAATCG
>JBDNJA010000040.1:0-5352 GCA_041688005.1 Gammaproteobacteria bacterium | reverse complement strand
TATTTTGTCTGGTTAGTTGTCATTAATCAAGATGACAGCTAAAGCTGTGAGACGATGTTTGAACCCGAATTTTTGGCTTGTCGACTTTGCAACAGGGCATAACTTGAGGGCATCGGGTATG
This sequence comes from Gammaproteobacteria bacterium, assembly GCA_041688005.1. Taxonomy (GTDB): domain Bacteria; phylum Pseudomonadota; class Gammaproteobacteria. The sequence goes on along the minus strand of JBDNJA010000040.1, from coordinate 5,231 downwards.
GAAATGACAGCCAGAAGGTGGGTTAATAGCCGAAGGTATGTCGCCCTGTAATATAAGCCGTTTAGCTTTATGATGGGGATCAGGAATAGGGATCGAGTCTATCAATGACTTTGTATAAGGGTGCTTTTGGTTTTTATAAATTGTTTCGCTATCTGCGGTCTCGACTATTCGTCCCAAGTACATGACAGCCACTCGATCGGAAAAGTGTTTTACGACGGCTAAGTCGTGAGAGATAAACAAATAGGCCATATTAAACTCAGCCTGTAAATCGAGTAGTAAGTTGATAATTTGACTCTGTATTGAAACGTCTAAGGCCGATACTGCCTCATCACAGACTATCAGCTCTGGGCCTAGAGCAATGGCGCGAGCGATACCAATCCGCTGGCGTTGGCCGCCTGAAAACTCAAATGGATAACGTGAAGCTGAGTTCGAGGGTAGTCCGACTAGGTCAAGTAGTGCCTGTATCCGTTTCAAACGCCATTTTCGGTCACCGATACGATGAATTGCAAAGGGCTCGATCAGAATTTCTTCGATAGTATGGCGTGAATTGAGGGAATCCAGAGGGTCTTGGAAAATCATTTGTACGGCTTTGCGATGTCGTTTGTTTTCGGATTTACTCTGAGTATTGATATCCACGCCATTGAATAGTATTTGACCTTGGTCAGGTTGGTAGAGTTTGACTAAGCAACGCCCGAGTGTCGACTTACCGCAACCTGATTCACCCACTAACCCCAGGGTCTCACCAGGTTGGATAAAAAGGCTGACATCGTTAACTGCCTGATTAATTTTTTTTGCCCGCATGAGTAGCCCCTCTTTAACGGGGAAGGACTTTTTCAAGTTGCGAACTTCCAGTAGCGGCGAAGCCATTAAACGTTCCTATCTGATTGAATGCCCTGCCAGGAAAAACAACTCACCTGGTGACCTTTATTTATTTGTTCAATCTCTGGGGCAGATCCGGCGCACTTGGCTAGACGATGTGAGCATCGGTTTTCGAAACGACAAGCAGCCGGGTAGTCTCGAATACTGGGCACTTGTCCTGTAATGACGGGCAAGCGACTTTTGGAAGGTGTCGCCAGCCGTGGGATCGAATTGAGTAAACCTTGAGTATATGGGTGGGCAGGGCTGTCGAATATTTCAGTAACAGTCCCGGATTCAACAATTCTACCTGCATACATAACCAGTACTCGGTCACATGTTTCGGCGATGATTCCAAGGTCATGGGTGATCAGTAAAACAGCCATTTTCATCTCGTCTTGCAAGTCACGAATTAAACTGAGTATTTGAGCCTGAATAGTGACATCGAGTGCCGTCGTAGGTTCGTCTGCAATGAGCAGTGATGGTTTGCAAGCCAGCGCGATAGCAATCACTACTCGTTGAAGCATACCGCCGGATAATTGATGAGGGTATTCACTCACCCTTAGCTCAGGTGATGGAACACCAACATGTTGAAGAATAGCTATCGCGGCCTGGAATGCCTTCGGTATAGATAGATTGAGATGGAGAATGAGAGACTCAGAAATTTGTTTACCAATCGTTTGAACAGGGTTGAGAGCGGTCATTGGTTCCTGGAAGACCATACCAATGTCTGAACCTCGAATACTCTCCATGTCTGCCAGCGCCAGGGTGCCTAGGTCGGTTCCATTAAACTTGATCGACCCTTGCGAGATGCGTCCCATTGGTTGGGGCAAGAGCCGCATTATGGAGTGCGCTGTGACACTTTTTCCACAACCTGACTCACCGACTAAGCCAACAGTTTCCCCCGCTTGAATAGAAAAGCTGATGTTATCGATGGCTTCTAATGTTCCCTCGTCGGTATCAAAACTGATAGAGAGATTATCGACTTCAAGTAATGGGCTTGTGTTTGTCACTGGTAATTGACCAATATCATGATCCGCTATTACTGTCTTGGCGATACTGGTCAAAGACTTTAATTTCAGGTTCGAATTCAAGACCTGATTGACGAGCTTCCAGGGTTTCCTTTTTCGCTTCCTGGTCGATCCAGTAGGTGAAGAGCTGAGTCGAACCAGAACGATGTTTTTGGCTGAAGCCTTCGGGGTGTTTTATCCATCGCCAGTAGCCAGTACGAAAGTAAGATTGTTTAAAGCCAGGTGAAAATGATGCGTAGTCAAACAATGCTTCGTCCAGTTTATGCGCCAGATTGATCATTTCTTGTTTATCTGAAGAGGCTCGATATCGATCGATCATGGCATCTATCTTAGGGTCTGCGACTAGCTCCAAATTATTCGATTGGGTTTTTACTTTGCGTTGTGGGTTAGTCGAACCGTCAGCTAGAAATGCCTGATCATAAGCATTAACCGAATGGTAGGTTTCCCAGTAACGCGGATACATTTCCAACCCGACACCAAAGGCAGAAAAAAGAATGTCATGTTTTTTCTCCTGCGCTTTTTTCCAGGCAGCTGTGCCATCGAGTACTTCAATACGCAATTGCAGGCCAGCTTTGGCTGCTTCTTCTTTCAATATGGTGAGCACGTCTTTTAAGGCTTCATATCCAGTGGTTAGGGTAAACGCGAGTTTCTGTTGATCGCTATTGACGAGTATTCCATCTTCATTTCGAGTGGTGAACCCGGCCAGCGCAAAATGTTTCAATGCCAGTTCAATATCAAATTTACGTGGCGTTAAAGTTGGATGTGTAAACTCGCCATATCCATCGGCGGTAGAACGTAATCGCTCATAATCGCCTCTGAAATATTTTTCGATAACCAACCCCCAGTTTGCTGCGTGATTGATTCCGATACGAACCTCCCTTTGGTTTAATATTGGTTTCGAGCTATTAATCCAAAGGCCATAAGTGGGACGAGGGTGTTGATTATAAAATGTTGTCTTGTGGATATATCCTTTCGCCACGCTCTCATGATCATCTGCCAGTTTATCGTACCAATACTCGGCAAGGTTGAGCCCGAACTGATCAATATCACCTCTTTGAAAAGACTCGAACACCTTTGCGTTATCTCGAATAATATTGAACTGAATCTTGTTGGCATTAAAGCGATAACGCCAAAATTTAAGATCCTTGGCCCACCAGTTGTCGACCTTGCTCAGTGTTATCGAGCGACCTTTTTTAATATCACTGGGCTTAATTTGATAAGCACCTGTGGTCGGTACAAAGCGCCATTGGTAGCGTTCAACAAAGTCGTCGCCGAGTTCTTTATAAAAGTGTTGTGGCGTCGGCGATAGAGACAGTGTTCTGGCGTGCATGTCGGGTTTAACATTAGGAATCGAAATTGAAATCGTATAGTCATCATACTTGGTTATATTGGTGTACATGGTGCTATACCAATTGTTGTACCAGGGTGCGACGATATCGGTCGAGCGATAGAAAAAGAAACTAAATAAATAGTCATCAGCAGTCACCTTTTCGCCATCGGACCAACGAGCCGATGGATTGAGTTTTATATAGGTCGTTTTACGAGAGGGTGATACCGCCCATTGTGTTGCGAGGCCGGGGAAAAATTTATCGCTATGATTGGGGTGAGTCTGTGCGACTGACATAGAGACGTCATCCAGAATCCAACGACGAAATGATCCATTTGAATCTGGTCCTACATGGCGAAGGGTACGCGGGAAGTCCTGTAGTGAGCTATATTGGGTACCACCCTTGATGGCGTTCGGAGAGCCAAACTCTGGTAGTTCTGATCCATTTTCCCACACGAGGTCATGCGGTAAATCAGCCAGACCTTTAAAAGAGAAAAACTCCGAGTTAGCCACATAATAGGCTTTAACTTCTGCCGTGTTATCAGGTGCTTTTTTTGAGTCTAAGTTTTTCTCGGTATCATTACTATTACTACAGGCACCGAGTAGTAATATGAGCAGTAAACTTAAACTGCCTGGGAAACTGGGTCTTAATATGCCTTTCACCATGAATCACCTAATGGTAGTTAGTTAGCGGTATGCGGTAAATTTTTTTGGATCAAATGCTTCACGTAATGCTTCACCGATAAAGGTAATGAGTGTTAACAGTAGTATGAGCGTACTGAAAGCGGCGATAATAATCCACGGAGCTGTGCGTAGGTTAGCGGTTCCCTGTTTTAGTAACTCGCCCAGGCTTGGTGTTGGTGGTGGTAAGCCAAAGCCTAGAAAATCGAGAGCCGTAATAGCGGTAATTGCGCCAACAATGGTGAAAGGCATCAGTGTTATCAAAGTAGAGAGAATGTTTGGCAGAATGTGATGAAAAATAATACGACTGTGGCTGGCGCCCAGAATTCTGGCCGCCGCAACATAATCTCGAGATTTTTGTTTGTATGTTTCGGTACGCATAAAGTAAGTCATTGAAGTCCACGAAAACAATACCATGACTAGTAGCAATAGGATGATTCGACTTGTGGTGTCGAAATTGCCCGGCACCACTGAAAACACGATAATGACCATGTATAGAAATGGGATGTTTGACCAAATCTCGATTAGTCTCTGAAATATCAGATCGTATACACCGCCAAAATATCCCATCATACAGCCAATGCTGACACCGATTAGATAGACACACAGAGTGAACCCTAGAGAAAAGAAAAGTGCGATTCGTGTGCCATAAAGCAAGCGTGCCAGAATGTCTCGACTGGTTGTATCTGTTCCCAAATAGTGTTTTTGCTCAAAAGACGGCGCTGATGTTTTAAATTGATTTCCACTGGAATGATTTTCGGTCGGGCTGAAAGGAACCAGGGGCATCAGAACCCAGTTGTCATCTTGCTGCCGAGAGAGTTTTAGTTGTAGCTCGCGATAGTTGGTTTCGTAGCTATAGTCCAGCCCGAAATCTGTGCCGGGGTGGAACGCGGTGTAAGTGGGTAGAAAATACGCCCCTTCATATTTTACTATGAGTGCCCGGTTATTGACGATGAGTTCAGCCAGCAGGCTAACCAGTAAAATAATGGTTAATACTATGAGGGAACCATAGCCGAGTTTGATTTGACGAAAACGATTTATTTTTTTCTGAGTCTGTGGATTAAACATGAAGGTTATCTATCGGAACCGAATTCTTGGATCAACCAATGCGACTAGAATATCTGAAATTATATTGCCGATCAGAAGCAACAGACTGCTTAGCAGTACGATACCCATTACCACCGGATAGTCGCGATCAATAATTGCATTGAAACCGAGCAAACCAAATCCATTGATATCAAAAATTGTTTCGATTAAGAACGAGCCAGATACCAGCAAGGTGATGTTTTGACCGAAGGTGGTTGCTATCGGGATCATCGAGTTTCTCATCGCATGGG
>JBDNJA010000217.1:0-2890 GCA_041688005.1 Gammaproteobacteria bacterium | reverse complement strand
GATTCACGTCCCTTATTAAGGCGTAGTTCCTTTTGTGCCTTAAGCCCGCATTTGATAGATTCACCGCTCTGATTTGATCTAAATCGAGTAATTGTTTGTCTGAGAACACTACCGCCCTGCAAGATGCCCAATCGAGGGGACGCCAGTTTCGGCGTTTTATCCTGCTGGCGTTGGCTCTACATATTCCCCTATTCGTCTACCCAGTTTTGCGTATAGGCGATTGGCTCGCGTGGCCTGGCTGGCTGACATTGCTCGTGCTGCTTCCCGTTGCGAGTAGCCAGATCATAAGCCGTTATCTGCTGCGTAATCGAGGCAGCCGACTCGCGCAGTTGTTGAGGCAATTGGCGGATATGATCCTGGGCGTGAGCCCGGTTTTGTTGATGTCTATGTTGGTCTTTGAACTATTAGTGCTGGTGGCGGGAATATCCGTTGAGGTTGCAGCCTGGTCTGTTGTTTCCGTGACCTTTCTTTCGGGGCTTGTGGGTTCATACGTGGCGATGACACCGATGGTTAAAAAATTTCGTTTATCTTCTCCACGACTAAAGCAGTCCGTTCGCTTTATCCAGATCACAGATGTCCATATTGGCTCTCGAAGCAAAGGCTTTTTGGACAAGGTGATTACTCGGATAAATCGGGAAAAACCAGATTTTCTTTGTATTACCGGCGACTTTATTGACGCAACAGGCGTGCCGGAATCTGAACTCGTTGCACTTAAAAGTGTGATTGGCCCAATCTACTATTGCATTGGGAATCACGAGAAATACGAAGACCTCGATGACATTCTGCAACGGCTTAAAAACCTTGGCGTCAATGTGCTGAGAAACGAAGCGCTGCTGTACCGGGATGACCTGCAGGTTATCGGTATCGATGATATGGAAGATCCGTTGCAGGTAGAAAAACAGCTGAAGCACATTGAGTTAAAGAACGATGCCTTCAAATTGTTGTTGTACCATCGGCCCCGGGGATTAGAGGCTGCTTGCGATCACAATATCGAACTGACGTTGAGTGGTCATACCCACAATGGCCAGATATTTCCCTTCAATTTTCTGGTCGGTAGAGTGTTTGACCGTATCAAGGGAATGTATCAACTAGGTGAAGCCCGCCAGTATGTCTCCCAGGGTACAGGTACCTGGGGTCCGGTCATGCGCCTAGGAACGACCAGCGAAATTACATTTTTTGAATTTGAACCACAGGAGTAACGTGATGCCCCTCGAAACTTTTCGCGCTGAAGCAAGAAGTTGGTTAGAAGCAAATTGCCCACCTTCTATTCGCACACCTATGCCAGCAAATGAATACCCGGGTGGCGGCAAAAATGCAAAATACAAAAACCCAGAAACAAAGCTGTGGTTAGACCGAATGGGTGAGAAGGGTTGGGTTGTACCGACCTGGCCAAAAGAATATGGTGGTGGCGGATTAGAATCTGCTGAAGTCAGAGTTCTGCAAGAAGAAATGGGTCGTATTAATGCTAGACCGGCCCACCTTGGTATGGGCATCTCCATGATTGGGCCAGCACTTTTAGAATATGGTAACGACGAACAAAAGGCGCTGCATCTACCTAAAATTGCCAAAGGAGAAATCTGGTGGTGTCAGGGTTATAGCGAACCAAACTCCGGATCTGACCTTGCAAGCCTACAAACCAAGGCTGTTATTGATGGCGATGATTACATTATCAACGGCCAGAAAGTCTGGACCTCCGGCGCTGATAATGCCGATTGGATATTTTGTCTAGTGCGAACAGACCCGAAGGCGCCGAAGCATTTAGGTATTACCTTTATTCTATTCGATATGACGTCCCCGGGTGTGACAGTTAAACCCATCAAGCTGATCAGTGGCCTATCACCCTTTTGTGAAACGTTTTTTGAAGACGTTCGAGCGCCTCGAAAGAACGTTGTCAGTAACGTCGGTGAAGGCTGGACTGTGGCAAAACGTTTGCTTGAGTACGAGCGCGCATCCATCGGTGGCGGCATTGGCGGCGGACAAAAAGGCTCCTCAGTGAAAGACATTGCGCTCGAGTATGTTGGCAAAAACAACGGCAAACTGGCAGATCTGGACCTGCGGGATGACATCGTGCAGCAGTCAATGGATGACAAGGCTTTTGGATTGACGGTACGTCGTAATCTAGAAGAGTCAAAGTCGACCAAAGCGCCGAGTTTCGCTTCATCCATGTTTAAACTTTATGGAACTGAACAAAACAAGGGTCGTCATGAACTGATGTTGCGTGCGATGGGTTCGCAAATGCTCGGTTGGGAAGGGGAAGGTTTTGAGGAAAATGAATTGACGCTAACCCGGGCCTGGTTGCGAACCAAAGCGAACTCGATTGAGGGCGGCACCTCGGAAGTCCAGCTCAATATTATTGCTAAGCGAGTACTCGGATTACCAGACTAATGTTCTGGAATAATTCGTCCACGGTAAGTAGTCCAGGATAAGTAGTCCGGAAAAAATAATGCCGAGCCATTTGTTCGGCATTATTTGTTTGGCGCTATTTATTCGATGCTTTTGTTAAGAGTGTCGGCGATCCACTGTTTCCATTCAGCGATGTCACTGTCGTCGGATTCAAACAGCAGGAAACCCAGGCGGATACCTCCAGTGGCGGTGTCCGCACGCTTCCACTTCACCTCACCGACCAGAAAAATCGGCTCCTGTTCTGGCATATCAATACAAAGACGCAGGATAGAACCGAGAGCGATATCTTGATCGACCACTACCTGAATACCATTGGCAGACAAATCCAATGAGTTACACATCACGACACTGGCCTGGGACTCGCTTGCCGCCGACAGGACTTCGATAAACACAGTCTCCTCAAGTTCGAGGCGTGTTTCGATTCTATGTTCCGGTGAGGTCGTCATAGCTTTTTTCCCGATCCGATCTGAGTTTAGTCACCACCGCT
>JBDNJA010000216.1:0-6913 GCA_041688005.1 Gammaproteobacteria bacterium | reverse complement strand
CTCTATTGCGCTTGAACGTTGAATCCCGTGGTGACGAATCGCTGATGATTAAAAAGCGAGACGAACTACTCGATATCATTAATAGATAAGAAATATTTCTATCTAACAAAAAACGGATATCAAAATTGGTGATTAGCAAGATGACTCAGTATAGTGATACAGCTTAATTAAAAAGAGTCTCCTGTGGATTACGAATTTGAAAAAAGCGACTTAGGGCATCCCACGGCAAAATTTTCAATAGGGCATGAAGCTTTTGGTCGATGGTTTACTAAAGACCTGTCGAATGACATTATTCTAGTCGATAAGATATTATCTAGTATTTCCAATATCGAAAATAAGACAATCGTTAGGAAAAAATTCCGCGGAAAAGCCTTTAAATTAACGATTCAATTAGAACAAGCCTCTGTACGCGCTTTGTCGTTAGATTATGATTCAGAAGAAGGGCTCGGCGATAACTTGGAGTTATTTGACCAAAAACTAATGTCAGACTGTGGTTTAACTGATTTCAAAGAAACGCTTGTTTCCTGGCGGGAATTTATTACTTGAGTCATTTTTTATAATAGTCCATTTCAAATCGGTGGCTATGGGCAAGGGACAAGACCTGATCCTGTGACCTTTCACGCCTCTAAAGTACCCATATTTTATTCAACTTCTATATTTATAACTTTTTCTACTATAAAAGCCTGTCTCTAATTTTTCTCTGGAGAATAGTGTGATAGCATCACTCCTTGAGGAGAAAGGCCGTGTTCAAAAACACAGCAGAAGGCAGAGCACCGTTAGTTATCCCTATTCATATAGGTTATCGAAACAGTTTGGCTTGCTTTCTGATTGATTTGTTTGTTTCGAGCTTTTTTGTTAATTATCAGAAACGTAAATGTGTAGATACTTAAGGATACTTGAAAATGACAACGCAAACTTCAAAAGAAACAAATGAATTAATCTCTCCACTTTCCGGACTTAGACGTCTTATCGAAACTAACCAGATTGAAGCACCTGGCGACGATTTTCTTAACGATAAATCTGCAGTCTGGTCTCCACATAACAAGATCATAAACGTTACACCTGGTCCTGCCTTTGGGTCTGAATTGGTTTCTCAATTTGCATCTACCCAAACAAGAGGCATGCGGGGTCCAGGCGCGGCGCAGTTTTTTACAGCAGTTCGCCAAGAGTACGGAAAATTAGTCGATATGCCGAAAGGAGGAATGCCCCTTTTCTTCACCGGCTCTGGGACAGCTGCTACCGAGGCGGCTGCAGGCGCATTGCGCACCCCAGACGAAGTGAATTCCAAGAAGATAGTCATCCTAACCTTGGAGATCGGAAGCTTCAGTACTGCAATGGGCAATTGTGTTGAAAATTTGGGTAGAGGCGTCATACGCCTAAAAGGGGGTGTTGGTGAAGATCTGCCGTTTGATCAGTGCAGGAAAGCGTTAGAAAAAGACCTTCACGATAACCCTGAAGGTAACATCAAGATGGTTATGGCCCCGCATAACGAAACGGGCACGGGGGTTACTGCCAGCGTTCAGAAATTGCGCGATTTGCTGGATGAACTAAAGCACCCTGCCCTTCTTGGTATCGACGGCATCTCTTCCATCGGCAGCTTGCCGCTTTCTATGGATAAATTGGGGATCGACATGCTCATGGGATGCAGCCAAAAGGGCATGATGGCTTCGCCAGGCATAGGAATGATTACCCTCAGTCCAAAGGCCCTGAAGAGAATTGCTGAGTGCGATCAACAGATGATAGAGGCCGGGCTTAAAAAAGGTGAACACTACCTTAGCCTTACCAGGATGATTGCGGCCATGGAAACTAGTGCTCTACATACAGAAACGCCGCCCAATTACGCCCAATTAGCCGTGGCTTTGGATACTATTGCGATCGAAGGTTTTGATCGAGTTTTCGAGCGGCATGCGGATTGTTCTGCTATCTTTCGTGCTGCCGTAAAGAGTGCAGGCTTTGAGCTTGTCGTAAAAGACATCAATATTGCTTCTAATGCGGTGACTGCAGTCCAGGCACCGAAAGGGTATGGAGAAAAAGTAATCAAAGAAGTTCTAAACATAATGTACAACAAGCATGCCGTAGAGGCGGCAGCTGTTCCGGGCTATCCAGACCTGGGCTGGCGGCTTTGCGCTACAGGGGGTATACAGCCCCAACATGCTCTCATGGCTTCCATAGCCTTCTTGAAGGCGGCGGCAGAAGCTGGACTGCCGATTGACTGTGATAAGGGATTGTTTGCTGCGTCTAAGACATATGGAGAGGTTGTCCGGTATCATCGCCCCCTCCCTGGATTTGATATGTACGGAAGGTAAGTCTGTCAAAAAAAGGCCCGAGTAACCACCGCGCGGACGACTGCATGGAGCAATTGCCGCGAACCGCAGTGTATATGACATACATGAGGATTCGAGCACGGAGCCTATGTACAGGATGTACGGTATGTCGAGCCGTATTTTCAGCAGCCTCCAGATCGCCTTCGATGAATCGACCAGATAGCAATGAAGCTACCGTCGAGTTGAGGCGAGGCAAAATGCCCGTAACATAGAAGACAGCACGGTGAGTATTTATAACGAATAAGGACAAGTCGCGCTTGAACGAATGCGCTCAAAGATGGCCCCCGATACCGCGAGAGCGGTTTAGTCCATCAGCACTGAGCTGCCTGGTGCAGTGCGGCAATCGTGAATGACCACCATCAACAAATCCTGATTAGCTTACGCTAAGATTACAAAGGTAATTGATTTATTTGGATATGAAATCGAGATATATCTATAGCGCCGAAGAATTTAAACCAGAGACGTCAACTCGACTTATCTGGCTTATTATTTCTCTACCACTCCCCGGTAACCGACATAGATTGCCAAGGCTCGCTAACGGGCAAAGCATCACCCTTTTGCAATAACTCAATCGATATATTATCGGGCGAGCGAACAAAGGCCATGTGGCCGTCTCTGGGCGGTACGTTTAAGATTACATTGTTATCCAACATTTTCTGGCATATGGCGTAAACATCATCCACCGCGAATGCCAAATGGCCAAAGTTTCTACCACCTTGATAAACCTCACCATCCCAGTTGTAAGTCAGCTCCAGCAATGGTGCTCGTTCTGCCTCGACTTGAGCGACGTCATACGGTGCCGCTAAAAACACGAGAGTAAATTCATTCTTTTCGTCAACATGTCGATTCGTCTCCACTAATCCGAGCAAGTCACAATAAAACGCCAGAGACGCGTCAAGATCATGTACCCTAACCATAGTATGTAAATATTTCATTTAGCGTTCCAATCAGTAAAAAAGGTAAGCTTATTACGTCACGACAGCATGATCAACAGCACAGAACTAGGTATTAAAGTCATAATTTCACATCATTTAAACGACAATCACACAGAATTATCATGAAATTCAATCCAAACGTTATCGACTGTGCATCGGCACCAATCGCCGAAGCCTGGTCATGGGTCACTAACCCGACATCAGACCGCCTCATCGATATGTGCCAGGCAGTGCCTGGGCATCTTCCGGCGCAATCATTGCTCGACCATCTAGCCGAATTAATCAAGCAAGGCAAAGGAGCAACCTACACCGATATCCGTGGTATTTTACCTTTACGCAAAGCACTCGCCGATAACATCAATCATCGCTATCAAACCAATATCGATGCTGACGACCTGATGATAACGGCTGGATGCAACCAGGCCTTTTGCTCAGTTATAGACACACTTTGCACCACAGGGGATGAAGTGATCATACCCCTTCCCTGTTATTTCAATCACGAAATGTGGTTATCCACCCGAGGTGTTAAAACTCAATTTCTGCCCTTTAATACGCAAACAGCGATACCCGATCACAATCTGGTAGCAGCGCTAATCAGCTCAAAAACCAGGGCTATTGTGTTAGTAACGCCTAACAATCCAACCGGCGCCATCTATCCACCAGAATGCATCGAAGCCTTTTATCAAATCGCTAAGCAACATAATATTGCATTAATATTGGATGAGACTTATCGCGATTTTTCAGACAGCTCAGAGCCGCCCCACAGGCTATTCCAGCACTTGGATTGGAGTGATAACTTTGTCCATTTATACAGTTTCTCAAAGGTATTCAGCCTCACAGGATATCGAACAGGTGCTGTTGCAGCGAGTGCGGCATTCTTTGATCAAATGAAAAAAGTACAGGATTGCACCGCTATTAGTGCACCTCATGTCGGGCAGTTAGCCGCTCTCTATGGCTTACAAAACCTGGATCATTGGAAGGCAGAAAAAGCACAGCAATTACAACAAAGGGCCATCGCGATTAAAATCGCTTTCCGGCATCCTAAACTTAAATATCGGCTCGTCTCAGCCGGTGCCTATTTTGCCTATATCGAACACCCGTTTAAGATGTCTTCCCGAGCCGTAGTCAAACGACTCATTCAGGATTTCGAAATCATCAGCCTGCCAGGCAGCTATTTCGGAGAACAACAAGATAACTTTATTCGGTTTGCATTTGCCAATATCGATCAAAGCTACTTCGATGAAGTCATCGAGCGACTCATCGACAGTCAACAAAAATTAACACTGAGGTAATTGAGGAAATGGGGAAAAAAGTAAAAGGCGAATGCCTTTGCGGTAAAGTGCAATACGCAGCAACTGGCCCTTTTAGCGCCTTTCATATTTGCCATTGCAGCCAATGTCGGCGGTCGACGGGTAGCGCGCATGCCTCTAATATATTCACCGCACCCGATCGACTAGAATGGCTGTCGGGTGAAGATCAAATCACAGAATTCATCCCAGATGAACCTGATGTTATATCGAAGAGTTTCTGCCGTCACTGTGGCTCTTTGGTGCCTTATATTAGCGTTAAAAGCGGAAAGTTAATTATACCTGCTGGAAGCTTGAGCGAAGATCCAGGCATTCGGCCCGAAGACAATATTTTCTGGGGTGACAGGGCAGACTGGTATGACACGGTATCACAAACACCAAAATTCGAAGGATTTCCAAAACCTATTGCCAAGCCTAAATGAGATAGCCCTAAATAAAGTTAACTTAAATAAATCGGGACAGCCTTCGCCAAGTTTCAAGTTTTTGCGCTCGCTTCATGCCCGCATTGGCTGGACTTGTCGAAGGCATTTTAAGTAATTCAATGTCCAAGTCTTTGGGTAACTGAGGCTTTACCAGACGATCAAAATATTTAGCCGATGCGTTGCCGTTAAATGCAATCGCCTGTACGGTTGGGAATTGCTTCAATAAAGTAGCGATATCGTTGGCTTCGATATCAGTATTGAGAATTTTAGAATCCAGACTACCTTCGCGATGACAGGTTTTAAGCGTGTCCCATACAATCATGGGCAGCTGTTGCATCTGCAGTACTTTAGATTCGTAGCTACAGTCGATATCGATGCTGAACAAATCTGCTAGCACCATCCAGAATAAATTACGAGGGTTTGCATAATATTGCGCGGCATTAATCGAAATTATACCCGGCATGCTGCCGAGTATAATAATGCGCGGATTACGGCCTATAATCGGTTCATTCGAGTAAACCCTGGGCGAATCGCCACCCATTGGCTACTTCTTCATTTGATCAAAAAACTCTGCGTTGGTCTTACTGTTTTGCATACGACCCAGTACAAATTCCATCGCATCAATTTCATCCATTGAATGCAAGAACTTACGTAATATCCAAACTTTTTGCAACTCTTCCTGACCCAGCAATAATTCTTCACGGCGCGTGCCAGAACGATTGATATTAAGCGCAGGGAATACTCGCTTTTCAGCAATTTTGCGATCCATGTGGATCTCCATATTACCGGTGCCTTTAAATTCTTCATAGATGACTTCATCCATCTTCGAACCGGTTTCAACCAGAGCAGTGGCGATAATAGTCAGGCTACCACCTTCTTCGATATTACGTGCCGCACCAAAAAAGCGTTTTGGGCGATGTAATGCATGTGCATCGACACCACCAGTCAAGACCTTACCTGATGACGGGATAGTCGTATTGTAAGCACGTGCCAAGCGGGTAATAGAATCGAGTAGAATAACCACGTCAATCTTATGTTCAACCAATCGTTTAGCCTTTTCGATCACCATTTCGGCTACCTGAACATGGCGACTGGCTGGTTCATCAAAAGTGGAAGCAACCACTTCGCCTTTAACCATACGCTCCATTTCGGTGACTTCCTCAGGGCGTTCATCGATCAATAACACGATCAGGTAACACTCGGGATGATTGCTAGCGATGCTTTGTGCAATATTTTGCAGCATTAATGTTTTACCCGCCTTCGGTGGCGACACCACCAAACCACGCTGACCTTTACCAATCGGAGAAACCAGATCAATAATTCGAGCTGTAATATCTTCAGTACTGCCATTGCCTCGCTCAAGAATAAGGCGACTATTTGCATGCAAGGGTGTTAAATTTTCGAACAAGACTTTGTGCTTAACATTTTCTGGGAGATCGAAGTTGATTTGATCAACTTTAAGCAGTGCGAAATAACGTTCGTTATCTTTCGGTGGTCTGATTTTGCCGCTAATGGTATCGCCAGTACGTAAGTTAAAACGTCTTATCTGACTGGGCGAAACATAGATATCATCTGGGCCAGCCAGGTAGGAGCTATCGGCAGATCGCAAGAAACCAAAACCATCCTGTAATATTTCCAATACTCCTTCACTGAAAATATCTTCGCCTTTTTTCGCCTGAGCCTTCAATATGCTAAAGATAATATCTTGTCGACGCATGCGTGAAGAATGATCACCACCCATCCCTTTCAGTATATCGATCAATTCGGGAACGGTTTTTTGCTTCAGGTCACTAAGATTCATAATAAAGAATGCACAGGGAAAGTTTTAGGGGAAATTCAGACGGATAAGTGGACTTAAAAGTCGGGAAAAGGTACAGATTATGGTTTTTTTGAAAATCGCCGATTAGGAAGGATGGCGAATGCTG
>JBDNJA010000215.1:0-10543 GCA_041688005.1 Gammaproteobacteria bacterium | reverse complement strand
TGCCATGAATGACGCCATGGCTTATGCCCTTGGACGTAAAATGATTGGTGCTGACTTGCATCCGTCTCCCGAACAAATCGCCGATCCAGATGTTGATTTAAAGGCCTTGTCGAAAAGTAGCCTATAGCGTTAACAACGTAGGCCTAATAAGCCACAAGCGCCATCAGGCGTGACTAACTTGCCAATGCAGTCGATAATCGTAATAATCGACTGCATGCACTGTTGTTGAGAGATTGCCGGAAGGCGCTTCGCTTTTCCGGCCTACGCAGCTTCCAATGCTTCACTATTGCGAACACTCAACAACAGCAAATTAAAAATAAAAACCCATTTCAAACCTTGAATCCTCGGGCAAGTTGATAGGACTTCGATCCAGCCACCGAGCCGAGGATAAGACAATAACTGAAAGATTGCCGGAAGGCGCTTCGCTTTTTCGACCTACCAGCTAGTAGCTTATTTGATTAATGATATAAGTCGCTTGCCCACTGGGTGCCTCAACAGTCACCTCATCGCCCAACATTTTTTTCATTAATGCCTTCGCCAACGGTGAATCGATACTAATGTAATGCTCGCCATGGTCTAACTCATCAGGGCCAACGATTCGATAGACAGAGATGTCATCGTCTTCATTTTCTAGCTCGATAGTCGCGCCAAAATATATCCAGCCTGAACTACGGGGCTTTTCACTCACTACGATTAATTCTGGCAAGCGTTTTTGTAGATATCGAATTCGACGATCGAGTTCGCGTAATTCTTTCTTTCGATAGATGTATTCGGCATTTTCAGAGCGGTCGCCTTCAGCGGCTGCCGCTGATAAATGGGTGACGACTTCACGGCGCCTTGGCCACAGGTTTTTTTGTTCGGCTTCCAGTACCCGCATACCTTCGATGGTTATATAGGGTGATATGGGTGGCGCTGGAGGTCGGTAACGAATCATCTGGAGACGGCAAATAAAAAGAGTTAGTTTATCCGCTAAAGCCCAATTCTTTAAATTAAAGTTTCATAAATTAAAGTTGCCTCAACTATAAAAACTCTGACGTCACCAACCCGGTAACCATTGGTGACGTCGAGCGTTAATTAACATTACCTACTTTTGATGCCCTGTAGTCTTGCGGCTGGTAAATCGTTTCTAAGCGCCTCGGCATTAGCTGACGCTCGAGTGATACCTAAATCGCGTAATCTTTCATCCGATAGCACTGACAATTGCACTCGCTCGTTCGATACTTCAATTTTCAGTCGCTGAACTCGAAACCATTGCTGGAACGATTGGTACAGACTGTGTTGAATGTCATCGAAGTTTTGGCCGATGCCTGGAGTGCATTTTTTAGAAAAAGTAGTCATAATAGTTCCTATCAATTTTTGTGATTAGTTAAAGTATTACTTAACGAATATTGACTATAGGTGAATCAATGCATATAAGTAAATCGAATAATGTTGATATCCTTCTTCACAAATATTGATGTCTAACTCTAAACTTAAAATCAAATAGCGAAACGCCAAAGGCTGAACTCTATGACAAGCAACCGCCTCCGTAATTTCGACATGGGAACCCTCCGTAGTTTTGTCAGTATTGTCGAGTCTGGCAGTATGACGCGGGCAGCCTCTCGTCTTTTCATGACCCAATCGGCCATTAGCATGCAAATCAAGCGGCTCGAAAATAATTTGGGGTTAAGTGTTTTTGATCGTTCTGCACAGGGCATGACGACAACCATAGAAGGTGAGCAGTTATTGCATTTTGCACGTCAAATGTTAGCCGTTAATGACGAGGGCATGAGCCGACTGACATCACCTGACTACGAAGGGCAAATCAGGCTAGCAGCACCTTCCGACGTGATATACCCACACATACCCGGTATTTTGAAAGAATTTAACCGTAACTATCCTCGAGTGCAGATCAAATTTTCGTCGGGTTCTACTTCGACACTCTCGGATCAATTTAATCAGGGGCTACAGGATGTCGTACTCACCACCGAAAAAATACCGCGCCCCGGAGGCCAAGTAATCAGCACGCAAGCACTCGTCTGGACTGGTGCAGATCAAGGCAATGCCTGGAAAAAACGCCCTCTGCCGCTAGGCAATTCAAAACACTGCGCATTTCATTCGAGTGCCACTAAAGCACTGGATGCTACCGGAATCGACTGGATTGATATCGTAGCCTCGGCAGATGACTTTGCTATCGAAGCGATGATTTCAGCCGATTTATGTATTAGCGCCGAACTAGAATTTGCAAAACATTTAGATCGCGTAGCAGTCGATCATGGCGGACAGTTACCGGATCTCCCAGAATTTTCCATTGTGCTTTACTGTTCCGACAGGCCTGATAATCACCTGGCGCAAGCATTGGTTGAATACTTTATGCGTGCTTATTCATGAAATAACAAATTAGTCACCAAATAGCAGAACTAGTTTGCGGAAAGCAACTTCAACCACTAAATTGTCGGTACTTGTTCACTTGTAAAACAGCGGAGTTTGCCACATGTCTAAATTCTTTAATCAAAATCTCGCCGATAGTGATCCTTTGATAGCCAATGCCCTCGCCTCCGAATTAAATCGGCAGCTGCAGCAAATCGAATTAATTGCTTCAGAAAATATAGTCAGTCGTGCGGTCCTCGACGCATTGGCGCACCCAATGACGAATAAAACCCTCGAAGGTTACCCGGGTAAACGTTTTCACGGTGGCGGTGAATTTGTTGACATTGTTGAACAAGCGGCAATTGACAGAGCTAAAGAATTATTCAATTGCGACTATGCCAATGTTCAACCGCACTCAGGAACACAAGCTAACCAGGCCGTATTTTTCTCTATGATAAAACCTGGCGATAGTATATTGAGTCTTAACCTTGCTGCGGGCGGGCACTTAAGCCATGGCGCTGCACCTAATCTTTCTGGCCGGTGGTTCGACGCCCATCACTATGGTGTAGATAAAGAATCCGGCTTAATCGATTATGATAAGGCAGAGCGAATCGCTAAAAAAACCCAGCCAAAACTAGTGATAGCGGGTGGCTCAGCTTACCCCAGAACCATCGATTTCGAGCGATTAAAGCATATCGCAGATTCGGTAAATGCTATATTCCTTGTCGACATGGCACACTTCGCTGGTCTCGTAGCGGCTGATGTTCACACCTCACCTATCCCCTTTGCCGATATTGTTACCTGCACAACAACCAAAACAATGCGTGGCCCTCGTGGCGGCATTATCCTCGCGCAAAATGCAAAGTGGTCTAAAAACCTCCAGTCGGCAGTTTTCCCCGGTGTGCAGGGCAGTTTACACAGCCAAATTATTGCGGCTAAAGCAGTTTGTCTCGGTGAAGCATTAAATGAGAGTTTTAAAGACTACGGTAAGCAGGTCGTTAGCAATGCAAAAACACTGGCCCAGGTTTTATCCGATCAGGGCATCAAACTGGTTAGCGGTGGAACCGATACCCATATTGTGCTGCTCGACTTATCACCACTAAATCTGACGGGACAGCAGGTTCAGGACACTCTGGCAAAAGCCAATATCACGTCAAACAAAAACCCGATTCCATTCGATTCCAATAATCCTTCAGAATGGTCAGGGTTGAGGCTTGGTGTTGCTGCAGCGACAACCCGAGGCTTACGAAACGAAGCGTTTAAAACTCTAGGTGAAATTATCATTCAATTGATTACCAACTGTGACCAGAAAGATGACGTTTTGATCGAGAATTGCCGAAACAAAGTGTTATCCCTTTGCGATGCTTTTCCGATTTATGACAATCAACTCAAAAACTAATCATAAGTTCACTAAGACAATTGCGCTACAAACGTCGTAATTCGACCCAGTGCTTCCACCAATTCAGCTTTCGAAGTTGCATACGAAATTCTAAAAAATGGTGATACCCCAAAAGCACTACCGGGTACCACTGAAATATTGGCTTCTTCTAGCAACAATCGGCAAAAGTCTCTATCACTGGTAACAATTTCACCCGACGGTGTTTTTCGATTGATGACGCCTTCGCAACTGGCAAAGGTATAGAAAGCACCTTCGGGAACAGGGCATTCGATGCCATCAATCGCATTTAGTGCGTCGGCTACCAGATTACGCCGTGACTGAAAACTGTCTTTCCTTTCGATCAGAATATCCTGAGGGCCGGTTAATGCCTCTACTGCTGCGGCCTGACTGATCGAACACGGACAGGATGTCGACTGACTCTGTATCACCGACATGGCTTTAATCAATTCTGCCGGGCCTGCAGCGTAGCCTATTCGCCAGCCGGTCATTGCATAAGCTTTCGATACCCCATTCACGGTGAGGGTACGTGACCTCAGTTTTGGTTCAATTTGAGCTGGTGTGACAAACTCGAAATCATCGTAGACAATATGTTCATAAATATCATCACTGAGTAACCAAACCTGCGAATGACGTAATAACACATCCAGTATCGGTCGGTAAGCTTCCCTGTCGTAGGCTGCACCGGTCGGGTTACTGGGCGAATTGAACAACAACCATTTGGTTTTATCGGTAATCGCCGCTTCTAAATCCTGTGCCTGCAAACGAAATCCATTTTCAGCACTGCAGGGCACCAGAACAGGTTTGCCGCCACAGATCGAAATAATGTCGGCATAGGAAGTCCAATAAGGCGTTGGAATAATGACTTCATCACCGGCCTGTAAGGTAGCCATGAAAGCATTAAACAAAACTTGCTTGGCGCCTGTCGATGCGATGATCTGACTAGTCTCAAATTGCAGGTCGTTATCGCGTAAAAATTTTGTCTGTATCGCTTTTTTAAATTTTGGCGTTCCAGTCAGAGCGGTATATTTACTCTCACCACGTTTTATCGCCTCTATCGCCGCGTTCTTAATATTATCTGGCGTATCAAAATCTGGCTCGCCGGCACCCAATTCGATGATCGGACGACCTTGCGCTTTGAGTTCTTTAGCACGCGCACCAATGGCCAGGATTTCAGACACACCGATATTGCGAATACGCGGCGCCACCTGAAAATTTGATTCTCCTTCTGAGTTTTGAGTCATTCGAAAATACCTTTTTTAGAAAAGAGAGACTTGAAAAGCCTGATTGTGCCTAAACTGAATCCTTCAATCTACCTTCGGTGCAAAAGATTTGATTGATGACACAATTAGATTCATCCTCAGTCCGACAGACGCCTTGACGCCTTGACGCTATACAATGAATGGTAGTAAATAAACAATGAACCAAGCAGGACTGTTCTTTATAACCCGCACCTAGCAATTTGAACCACATGCACCCAAATATATTAGAACCCAATAAGGCATCACAACGCCGGAGAAAGAAAATGCAAAACAATGTCGTCATTGCCGGATATGTCCGATCCCCTTTCCATTTCGCCCAAAAAGGCGATCTGGCAAGAGTACGCCCCGATGAGATGATCGCTCAGGTGGTGCGCGGCCTAGTCGAGAAAACAGGTGTTAACACCGCTGATATCGAAGATCTCATCCTGGGTTGCGCATTCCCCGAGGGCGAGCAGGGTTTTAACATGGCTCGTATTGTCACCTTTTTGGCGAAGCTGCCGGTCAGTGTTGCCGGTACCACGGTTAACCGATTTTGTGGGTCTTCGATGCAGTCAATTCACATGGCGGCTGGCGCGATTCAAATGAACGCGGGAGATGCTTTTATTTGTGCCGGTGTCGAATCCATGAGTCGAGTGCCGATGGGTGGCTATAATCCGATGCCGCATCCAGGGCTAGCTGCTGATTACGAGCAGGCCTATATGTCGATGGGTGTGACCGCAGAAAATCTCGCCGACAAATACGATATTTCGCGACTACGTCAGGAAGAATTAACCGTCATCAGCCATCAACGTGCGAGTGATGCCCGACAGAGTGGCAGACTGACGAATGAAATTATCCCAATCGTTAATGGAGATATCATCATCAGTAGTGATGGCTGTATTCGAGAAGGAACAAGTGCGGCGGCGCTAGCTGATTTGAAACCAGTTTTCAGAACCGATGGTTCTGTGACTGCGGCGACATCATCACCATTAACCGATGGTGCCTCAGCCACCTTGGTCACATCTGAAGAATATGCAAAAGCCAACGGCCTGCCCATACTGGCCAGAATCAAGTCAATTGCGGTTGTTGGTTGTGAGCCAGAGATCATGGGTATAGGCCCTGTTAACGCCACGAAGAAAGCACTGAGCCGTGCTGGATTATCATTAGGCGATATCGACATCATCGAACTCAACGAAGCCTTTGCAGCACAGGCACTATCCTGTGTTGATGAGTTGGATATCGATATGGAGAAAACCAACATCGATGGTGGCGCACTCGCACTAGGGCATCCACTCGGTGCAACCGGTGCTCGTATTACCGGAAAAGCAGCTTCGTTGCTTAAACGAGAAGGCAAACAATTTGCGTTAGCGTCTCAGTGCATCGGTGGTGGTCAGGGCATTGCAACCATACTCGAGGCAGTGTAATGATCATTCAGACATCGGCTCTCCAGGGAATGGAAATCAAACGGGTAGCTGTTATCGGCTCCGGCGTCATGGGCGCGCAAATTGCGGCACATTTTGCAAACACGGGCGTGCCGACGCTATTGCTCGATATAGTTCCAAAGGGCGCGGAAGACCGAAACGTTCTGGCCTCTGGCGCTATCGCTAAAATGCTCAAGGGCAGTCCAAAAGCATTTGTTCACAATGCAGCCGCTAAACGCGTCACGCCAGGCAACCTCGAAAATGATTTTGATCAGCTGAGTGAGGTTGACTGGATTGTCGAAGCTATTATTGAAGACCCAGATATCAAGAGTGACCTGTATAAAAGAATTGATTCTGTGCGTAAAGACACCACTATTGTCAGCTCCAACACCTCGACGATTCCACTATCACGCTTGGTGCAGGGTTTGTCAGACAGTTTTCGTCAGCACTTTTTAGTCACGCATTTCTTCAACCCACCCCGCTATATGCGCTTGCTAGAGCTGGTCGTTGGCCCTGATACGAAACCAGAAGTGTTATCCATAGTCGAAAAATTTTCAGACCACCGTTTAGGTAAAGGCGTTGTTCATTGCCACGACAGACCCGGCTTTGTCGCGAACCGCATTGGCATATTCTGGATGCAAAGCGGCTATGCCGCAGCACTAGCATCCGATATCACGATTGAAGAAGCCGATGCCGTTATGTCCCGACCCGTTGGAATCCCCAAAACCGGAATGTTTGGTTTATTTGACCTGATCGGAATCGACTTGCACCCTAAAATCGATGCCAGCATGGCTAGCCTATTACCAGCCGAAGACGCCTATCACCAACAACGTTGTGACCTGTCATTAATCAATCAATTGATTGAAAAAGGCTATACCGGTCGAAAAGGTAAAGGGGGCTTTTACCGACTCAACCGCTCTGGTGGTGGCAAGGTAATGGAAGCTAAAAATCTCAAGACAGGTAAATATGCACCAGTCCAAAAAGTTGATCTCGAAAGTTTAAAAGCAGCTAAAACGGCAGGTTTATCTGGCTTGCTAAACCATCCCGATAGAGGTGGACAATTCGCCTGGAGAGTGCTTTCAAATACCTTGGCTTATGCCGCATCTCTAGTGCCCGAAGTTGCCGATGATATTGTCGCCATCGATCGCTCTATGACCTTCGGCTATGCCTGGAACGCTGGCCCATTTGCGCTGATCGATCAAATCGGCGTGGCAAACTTTGTTGCAAAAATGAAAGCTGAAGGCAGAACGGTTTCAGATTTCTTAAACCTTGCTGCAAAGGTTGGCAGTTTTTATCGTACTGTTGATGGCAACCTGCAATATCTCGATATTAAAGGCGACTACCAGAATATTCCAAGGGAAGATGGTGTTCTGCTACTTGAGGATATTAAACGAAAATCCGACCCCATTATTTCAAATCAGTCAGCCAGCCTTTGGGATATTGGTGACGGTGTTACCTGTTTCGAAGTCCATACCAAAGTTAATGCACTGGATATGAAAGTGATGGACTTAATTAACCAGTCTATCGATGTTGTTTCGAAAGACTACAAAGCCATGGTGATCTATAACGAAGCCAGCAACTTTTCAGTTGGCGCAGACATCAATGCATTTGTAGAGTTAATCGAACAGAAAAACTGGCAAGCAGCCGAGAAGATGGTAGCCAAAGGTCAATCAACCTACCTCGCAATGAAGCGCTCTCCTTTCCCAGTCGTCGCAGCACCATCCGGTATGGCACTCGGCGGTGGTTGCGAAACCGTACTCTACGCCAATGCAATACAAGCGCATGTCGAAAGTTATCTAGGTCTCGTCGAGGCAGGTGTCGGACTAATCCCAGGATGGGGTGGCTGCACCGCCATGCTAGAACGATATGCATCCAATAAAAAACGACCAAACGGCCCAATGCCAATTGTCACCGCCGCATTTGAAACCATTAGCACGGCCAAAGTATCAGGGTCTGCATTCGACGCTAAAGACATTGGATTCCTCCGTCCAGATGACGGTATCACCTTCAATCGAGATCGGCTACTAGCCGATGCCAAAGCCAGAGCATTAGCACTATCAGATAACTATGAATCACCAGAAGCAGCCGAAATCACCCTGCCCGGCCCAACCGGACAAGCCATTCTCACTGCTGCTGTGCGGGACTTCAAAGCACGAGGATTAGCGACAGAATATGATGTCGTAGTATGCGATGCCCTTGCCGATATGCTCAGTGGCGGGCAAGCCGCAGACGTAATGGCCCCTTTAACTGAAGAAGACCTGCTTGCACTAGAACTTAAGAATTTTGTTGGGTTAATGAAAAAGCAGGGGACACTGGATCGAATTCAGCACATGTTGAAGACAGGCAAGCCATTGCGTAATTGATGTTCTTGGTTACTAGGTTTTTGGACTATTTTGGGATCAAATAATGGCATATCATCATCTTTCAATAATTCGCGCCTGGATTCATCTCGCTGCCTTGTTTGCTCTGCCAGCAAGGTCGCTCTTTTCAATCTATATCAACCCGCCTCTGGCATTTCCCATCTTTAAATTCGTGGCCTTTTGGTGGAAGGCGCTTCGCTTTTCCACCCTACTTGCTGACGCGCGCATCGCTACAGGCTGATTCAGGCTAGTTTCGCAACAAAGGGTAAAAGAGCCAAGTAATACTTAAGGTTGCCTCACAAGGCGGAAGCCCAAATTGCTGCTGCGATAGCCGGGCGAGCTGCTGCCGCGATACGCCGAGCGCAGGTTCCACGCGGTGTAGTACCAGCCGCCGCCACGACGCACGCGGCCCCGACCCGAACTCGCACCTTTAGGGTCATTCTTGGCACTGTTACGGTAGCTGGTTTCGCCATACCAGTCTTGCACCCACTCCCAAACATTGCCGTGCATATCATACAGTCCCCATGGGTTAGGCTTTTTGGTCCCCACTGCATGGGCATATTTTGCGTCGACATTGTAGGCATTTTTGACATACCAGGCATAATTAGATGCCTGGCTTTCGCTGTTGCCCCAGGAATAGCGAGTGGTGGTACCAGCTCTTGCGGCATATTCCCATTCTGCTTCGGTGGATAGGCGATAGCGATTACCGCCTTCTTTTCGGTTCAACCAACGCATGAATGCTTGCGCGTCGTCCCACGAGACTTGTGATACTGCCGTACTATTACCGTGGCTGTTGTTTTTGATAAAGTCATCACTAAGCAAATCATCGCGACCCGCCCCGCCAATAAATTGTTTGAACTGCCCCAGCGTTACTTCATGAATGCCCATCTGAAAAGCCTGGGTAATACGGACTTTATGTTGCGGGGTTTCACTATCACTTGCGTCATTGTCGACACTGGCACCCGAAGGGCAAGCACCTGCCTTAGCTGGCAGCCCCATATATACACGCTTTTTGTTAGTTTCTTTGTCGGCGGCACTGAGCTTGCAACTGCCCATATAAAAGCTGTCTGCGGGTAGGGTGTTGAACTTCATGCCAATGGTGTTGGTGTAATCAGCCGCATGGCTTGCCGCACTGAACAGAGCTATGGCAACCCATAGTGCACTTTTAGATAGTATGTTTTTTTCATAATTCTTCCTAGAATTAATGGTACAGGCGGAGCCAAATTGGAACTGACGTCGATGTTTTTTTTAACAACTTATATTTGAAGGGTTTTAAAGTCAACTCCGCTTTTTAGGTTGCTAGGTTTGGATACAGGGGCAACGCTCAACATTTTTTTGATCAACCTTAGTTGAAGGCGTTAATTCCCGCATTGGGATTCATTCTTCACCCACAACCTACAAGCAATCAGACCGCTGGTTTGAACAGGCCCGGCTTATTCGTAGGCCGGAAAAGGCAGAGCCGCCTTCCGGCATTTTTCACCGTCAATTTCAAGGTCTTTTGGTGGAAGGCGCTTCGCTTTTCCACCCTACGGGTTATTCACACAACAGAAAAACAAAGCACCAACAGTAAGATGAGGTAAGGAACGAGCCGCATCAATGTTCGTGGCAATTGCTTTTTGTCCGCCCCTATTATAAATAGTGGCTGACCGAAAACCCCAAGTTTTCAGCCAAACACCTCATAGCCATCATCTGAACTAATACCATTTGTGATATATGATTGTTGTTGACGTATTAACCTTGTTAAATATAGGTTATTACACGGATGCCGTACCATTA
>JBDNJA010000214.1:0-2670 GCA_041688005.1 Gammaproteobacteria bacterium | reverse complement strand
TATGCATTCATCATGGCGGCACGATTACTGGCGAGCATGGCGTTGGAGTCGAAAAGCTAGGTGAAATGTGTGTGCAGTTTAGTGATATAGAACGTCATCAATTCCACGCGATTCGATCAGCTTTTGATCCTGCTAATATTATGAATCCAGGCAAGGCAATTCCTACTTTGGCACGCTGTGCCGAATTTAATGCGATGCATGTTCATAATGGTGAATTGCCGCACCCAGAGCTGGACCGATTCTAGTGGCCATCTCTAAAAATGCACTTTTCCGCGATTGCCGCCGTGGCCTCGTGGTCCCTACTGTTGGCAGCTCCGTGCTCGAATCCTCATGTATGTCATATACACTCAGGTTCTCGACAATTGCTCCCTGCATTGTTCTACCTCCTGCATCCATGCAGTCGTCCGCGCGGTGCATCCTTGCATTTATTGCCATGGATGGCATGTATGTCTGTTTTGCAGGAGCAAAAACAGGTCACGAAAAAATCACTATTTTTAGAGACGCTCTAGTGGCTATCGAAATTTCAAAAGGACATTTCTAAAGTGAATATCCCACAAGTTAACCTTGAAGATGATCTTCATGCACAGATTGAGTTAGCGTCATCGAATGGTTCGCCGGTGAAAATTACTGGCGGCAATACCAAGGCGTTTTATGGTCACGCCGTTGACGCGGTGGATATTGATGTGAGTGGGCATAGCGGTATTGTTGATTATGATCCTGCTGAACTGGTAATCACTTTACGGGCAGGCTGCAAACTTAAAGCGGTAGAGTCACTGTTGGCTGAAAAGAGTCAAATGTTTGGATTCGAACCACCGTACTTTGGTGATGAGGCTACCATAGGCGGTATGGTTGCGAGTGGTTTAACTGGGCCAAGGCGGGCTTTCTCAGGCGCTATTCGTGATTTTATTCTAGGGGTGAAGCTGCTCAATGGTCGGGGTGAAATTGTCAACTTCGGTGGCCGTGTGCTTAAGAATGTCGCTGGGTTTGATGTGTCGCGTTTAATGGTAGGTGCGTTAGGCACGTTGGGGGTTTTACTGGAAGTGTCAATTCGGGTTATTCCCAAATTCGAGGCAGAAACAACGCTGGTGTTCGAGCATGCGGATGCTCAGACGCATATTGATTGGATTAACCAGAAAAGACGTTTGCCACATCCAATTTCAGCATCAGTTTGGTATCAGGGTCAGACTAAAATACGACTGTCGGGTAGTCAGCAAGGTCTCGATAGTGCGTGTCAGGATTTGGGCGGAGATAATAAAATTGAGTGTGATGAAGTCTGGTCTGGCCTGAAACAACAATCGCATTCATTTTTTGGACAGGCGAAAACCATTGCGAGAGTATCGGTGCCGAGTGTCGAACCTGACTTTTTAACGGCTAAATCGCAACTGATCGAATGGGGTGGTGCGCAGCGCTGGATAGAAGCGCCGCAGGATCGCCTCGATCAATTAAGGCAGCAGGTGCAGTATCACAGAGGTATGGTCTGTGCTTATCGAGGATATGACGGTCACGCCAACATATTTCATCCTCCAACCGATGCGATTATGGCATTGCATAGAAATCTTAAATCAAGTTTTGATCCAGCCGGACTATTTAATCCCGGTCGATTGTACGCCGGACTTTAACAATGCAAACAAACTTATCCCAGCGATTTAAAGAAGGAAAATCAGCCGATGCGATTGAGTCTATTATAGGCAACTGCACGCATTGTGGCTTTTGCAATGCAACCTGTCCAACGTATCAATTGCGCGGTGATGAACTGGATGGCCCACGTGGTCGTATCTATCAGATGAAGCAATACTTTGAAGGCGCACCAGCGAACCAGGATATTCAGCTCCACCTTGATCGGTGCCTAACTTGTCGCAGTTGTGAAACAACCTGTCCAGCGGGCGTCGATTATAGTCGTCTGCTAGAAATTGGGCGAGAAGCCATTGAAAAGGATTTGCCCCGCTCAATCGGGCAGCGTGGATTACGATGGGCTATCACCTGGTTTTTGAACTCAGGTTGGATATTCAAGTTGTCAATCCGAATAGCACAGAACTGTCGTCCGTTATTACCTAAGCAAATAAGTGAATCGATACCGCAGGTAAAGCCAAAAATAGCCGAGGTTATTGGTCAGCATCTTACTCAAAAAGGAAGACGAGTACTTATGTTGGCGGGTTGCGTTCAACCTGCTCTGGCACCCAACACCAATGCCGCTGCTAAACAACTGCTGCATCGCTTAGGCTTGAGCGTTATCGAAATTGACCAGAATAATTGCTGTGGTGCTGTCGGTATGCATACCTCTCAAATAGAACAGGGTAAAGCTCAAGCCAGGCGATTGATTGATACCTGGTGGCCTAAAATAGAATCAGGTGTAGAGGCGATTGTTTTCACAGCGTCTGGCTGCGGCGTGAGCATTAAGGACTACGGCACTATTTTTAAAGATGAAGTTGATTATGCCGAAAAAGGCCAAACAATTAGTGACCTTGCACTCGATTTAAGCCAGTTGATAGCCAGAGAAATCAAAGGTCAGAACATAACGGTTGATAAGCCGAAACGAGTTGCCTTTCATTCACCCTGTACTATGCAGCATGGTCTTGGCGTGAAAGATGTCGTAGAAAAAATATTGACGAATGCGGGGTATCATCTATGCCAGGTTGCCGATTCACATTTATGCTGTGGCTCTGCCGGTAC
>JBDNJA010000213.1:0-39936 GCA_041688005.1 Gammaproteobacteria bacterium | reverse complement strand
TCTATTTGTGAGGACACCCAACTCAATACTTGCTGTAACTATAGTTTACATACGATGGGGGTCTTATTTGAATTCTCCTATTTGAATTTATGGATGGCTCTGGAGTGAAGAACGAAAACGCCTGCGCAGCTGTTAGAAAAGTAACCAGTCGGCTGGGTTGCGATGAGTACCAAGGATATTTGTACAGTAAGTCTTTGACCGTCAAAGAAATTGAAACAAAAATGGTAACTATTCAGCTCAAAAAACCTGTGAAAGTTTTTGACAGGGTTTTTGCCTGAATCTTTCGACTTTATCGGCATACGCATTGATGCAACCAGACAGGCTATAACCGACGACATAGGGTCCGCTGAAAGGCTGTAAATTACCGATACCGATCTACGGGACGGCATCAGTTTTTTAATCGCCTCAGAATGGCGCTCAGAGCCAAAAATGCCGCCCTGAAAACCCGTGCGATAATGGCTGCCTTACAAAGTCATCCCAGTGCGGGCACACATTGAAAATAGACAATATCGACGTTGATTCGGCAATTGTCTCCGTCAAGAACCTTCTTGAGAAAGAGCTTGACCTGTCGTCTTCACTCAAGGCCGCTCTGGAAGTGCTGCTCGTTTTGGTGGCGCTCCTGAAAAGCCGGGGGCCAGGTCTTTCTAAATCACATGTCAATATCACTAATATCACTAATATGACTAGGAAAGACCTGTATTTTCAGGAAGCACAGTGCTGGTCAGGCAGGCCCACTCTTAATAGAGTCCAACGATGCTGTAAGCATGGGTGTATCATTTGTCTCTTCAGGACCTACCGAGAAAAACATTTCTTCTGACTCACTAATGCGTATCAATAAATACATCTGTGAAAGTGGCATCTGCTCTAGAAAGGCTGCAGATATCTATGTTGAACAGGGTGTTGTGTTTATTGATGGCAAACGGGCAATGCTGGGCGATAAAGTATCTTCCGGTGATAAAGTCACTGTAAATGGCTTGGCTATTGAACCACTAGCCACTGACAAAGTGATTTTTATAGCGTTGAATAAACCCGTTGGTGTTGTGTGTACAGCGGCAAGGACTGATAAGCGAAATATTGTTGATTTTGTTGGCCACAGCTCCAGAATATTCCCTGTAGGGAGACTAGACAAAGACTCTCAAGGGTTGATATTTCTAACCAACCAGATGCGATCTGGTAGACAAAATTGTGGGCGCTGGTAACCATCATGAAAAGGAATACGTGGTCACAGTGGACAAAGAAGTAACCGACGACTTTATTGCCAGTATAAGCAACGGAGTTCCTATGTTCGGTGTTGTCACGAAAGAATGTAAGGCTGTTAAAGAGTCTCAAACTGTTTTCAGAATCACCTTAGTTCAGGGGCTTAACCGACAGATTCGTCGTATGTGTAAATACTTTAACTATTCTGTGGAAAAGCTTGAGCGCGTTCGAATCATACATATAAACTTGAACGGGCTAGTATTGGGTCAGTGGCGTAAGTTGGCTGTAGAAGAGCTAGCGGAATTGGTTCAGGTGTTGGAAAAAGAACCATCAGATTAGGGTACGGGTTTGGGCATAACAGCAAGTAGGGTGGAAAAGCGAAGCGCCTTCCACCAGCAGAACTTAAATTAATGAGGATAAATGCCGGAAGACGACTTCGCCTTTTACGTCCTACGAAAAAAATTGAGCCCCGAGTCTAGCCGATACCGGATGACGCCTGTAGAGCTTCCAACATTGGCGAAAATGTTGCAATCAACCCTACAGATTATGCGTTGGACGCTGTTAGTGGGACCTTGGTAGGCTATTCCGGCATGCGATACATTGTCGCGCGCAAGAGCTAACAATTTGGCACCGTACATGCGCACTTCCCGCGTGAGGGATTCCTCTTGAAATTAACACCTCACGAGCAGCCTGATTACCGTCAGATAACGTTATGATCGCAGCTTGTCGATACTGTGGAGAATAAAGTACGCCGCCCACATGGCTACCGTAGTGGACATTGATGCTATGAAGATTGTTTCCCAAATTGGGACATTTCGAATAGATTCAAAGTGCTCTTTCCACTCAACGGCACCTCCACAATGAGTACAGGTCCACATGACGTGAATGGAATCACTAATGCCGTGTGGGCGCAGGGATGTGCAGGAACAGTCAATATTGAACACCCTTTTAGTCGAAGGGCCCAGGTTATGGCCACCTGTCGTTCTCCCTCGGTTTTGTCATCTTTTAGATCACCTATTTTCCTGTTCTTGCCTCGTCTGGCTGGCGTGACCAGGGTTCTGTGCTTACTATATTGGCGCAAAACACCATGAAACCGTGTGAGATTGACCTTTGGTTTGAGCACCAGTGAGGCCAGTTTCGCTATGAAATCCAATGGTTCAAATATGACATGAGTAGTCCCATCACTGTAGGGTGTTTTGAGTTTGTAACGGATGTTGCTAGCCGATGTCAGTGACAGACGCTTTTCTGATACAGCTGAGCGTGATATGTAACGGCACAACCGCTACCAGTTGTTAGTATTTATAGTGAAAAAGTAACGCTTATTTTTTATCGTATAAAAAATATTCAATTCTAGCTTGTTTAATTTGTACGTTATGACTGGGTATTCTGACCCAATGACTAACCATCCGAAAGTTGAACTAAGGTTTGCTACTCACTACATAAAAAATGGCCTGATGCGAAAGCATTGGATTTTTTTGTGGGCGTCTTAATTTAGTGGATTAATAGCTAAACACAGTTTGAAAGTTACACCTGAGTTACACCAAGAAATTACAGGCGTAAAAAAAGAGTTACAAATGAATGTAACCCTTTGATTTATATGGTGGGCCTGCGAGGACTTGAACCTCGGACCAATGGATTCACATTATCTACTGTTTTCACAATAGTGCGGACTATATCATCACCCACGTGGGGTGTCGGACGCTAGTGGCGTTTTACATGACAAGCTCGTGTCAAACCGCCTAGTCTCTGAACCTTCCTGATACGCTTACCAGGCTTGGCTGCTGATTGGCATATCCCTTAGGGATTTAGCTTTCCAGCAATTCATCCGATTTTTCCGCCTGACATTGCTATCAGGGGTCACCATTTTGATGAGTCCACTGCTCTAACCAACTGAGCTACAGGCCCTGCAAGCAGCGTATTCTATCATCAACTATTTGGGGCGTCTCGCGAATTTAATGATATTGGTAAAATAAGATATCATTTGATTATAAAAATACTCATAATCCGGTATGACTTGTATCGAATGTGGCAAAAAGCTAGAAGGGAGGCAATCTAAATTTTGCTCCCGTGAGTGCAAAAACAGATTTGGTAACATTGCTCATCAAAGTTATCTGGCTCAGCAGAAGCGAGGGCGGCTCAGAAAGCTGGAGTTAATAAAAATGTACGGTGGATGCTGTAAAGAATGTGGGTACAACAGGAATTACGCCGCATTGGAGTTTCATCATACCAACCCGGAATTAAAATCTTTTCAATTGGATCTTAGGTCGCTCTCTAATCGACGATGGTTTCTGGTTGTCGAAGAAGCAAAAAAATGTATCTTAATATGTTCGAATTGTCACTCCGAGTTACACAACCCCGAATGTCAGCTCTAAACGTGGCCCCGACTCCGGTGCATTATCGTTAATAACAAATGAAAATTTAAAACCGTATTCGGAAAACGCCGCGAGCGGCATTTTCCTACAGGACGGTGTGTTTAATCTGCGTCAATAAAACTTCTGAGTTGTTCTGAACGGCTCGGGTGACGCAGCTTGCGTAACGCTTTGGCTTCGATTTGACGAATACGTTCTCGGGTTACGTCAAATTGCTTTCCGACTTCTTCTAATGTGTGATCAGTATTCATATCGATACCGAAACGCATGCGTAGTACTTTGGCTTCTCTTGGGGTCAGGCTTGAGAGGATGTCTCTGGTTGACTCTGATAGGCCTGCATTGGTTGCGGTGTCTGATGGCAATGCAACATTGGTGTCTTCGATGAAGTCGCCCAGATTCGAGTCTTCGTCGTCACCGATTGGTGTTGCCATCGAGATGGGTTCTTTAGATATTTTGAGTACTTTTCGGACTTTGTCTTCGGGTAGCTCCATGCGTACTGCTAGCTCATCGGGTTGTGGCTCGCGACCGAGTTCTTGCAGCATTTGGCGAGAGATACGATTGAGCTTGTTGATGGTTTCGATCATGTGTACTGGTATACGGATGGTTCTGGCTTGATCCGCAATTGATCGAGTGATGGCCTGTCTGATCCACCATGTGGCATAAGTCGAGAATTTGTAACCACGACGGTATTCGAATTTGTCGACTGCTTTCATTAGGCCGATGTTGCCTTCTTGAATGAGGTCAAGGAACTGTAGGCCACGGTTGGTGTATTTTTTTGCAATAGAGATTACGAGACGAAGGTTGGCTTCGATCATTTCTTTTTTAGCGCGACGTGCTTTGGCTTGACCAATCGACATCTTGCGATTGATTTCTTTGATTTCGAACACGGTTAGGTGTGATGTTCTTTCTATCGTGCGTAGTCGCTTTTGATGACGCAGCACTTCGTCTTTGTTGACGGCTAGTTCCTCGGAATAGCTTTCGCCTTTGGCGATGTGGTCCTCGATCCATTCAAGGTCAGCTTCATTTGATTTGAAGGTATCGATAAAGACTTTGCGCGGCATTTTAGATTGCTTGACGCAGATAGTGAGGATGGTGCGCTCATTGATTCGAATGCGGTTGATGATGTCTTTTAGGTTGGTGCCCAGTTTCTCGACAAAGACAGGCAGCAGTTTGATGAGCATCAGCTCGTTAACGGCCTTGCTTATGTTGCTTTCGTAAACCAGGACGTCGTTGTTTCCGTGTCCTTCCATGGCTTCCTGGAAGAATGTTTCGATCATGACGAAGCGTTTTTCTGCTTCTTCTGGATCGGGGCCTGTGTTTACTACGACTTCATCGTCGTCATCATCATCGCTAGGCTGTGAAATGACGGGCATTGGGATGGCGTTTGGATCTTCATTCGGGTCGACATAACCCACTAACACGTCGGTTAATTTGGCTTCTTCTTCTCGCACTGCATTGTATTTGTCGATGATCATTCGCATCGTATCTGGATAGCGGGCGAGTGAGCTCATGGCCTGGTTTAAGCCGTGTTCGATGCGGCGAGCAATTTTAATTTCGCCTTCTCGGGTGAGTAGTTCTACGGTGCCCATTTCGCGCATGTACATGCGGACTGGATCAGTTGTTCGGCCAAATTCGCTGTCGAGTGAGGCGAGTGCGGCGGCGGCTTCTTCGGCGGCGTCTTCGTCTGTTTCGGTTTCGTTGTCGTTTAAAATATCATTGCTTTCTGCAGGCGCTGATTCATGGACTTTGATGCCCATGTCATTGATCATGCGGATGATATCTTCAATTTGTTCGGGTTCGACGATGCCTTCTGGCAAGTGGTCATTAACCTCGGAATAGGTTAAGAATCCTTGCTCTTTTCCTTTTGCGATGAGCTCTTTAAGACGTGATTGTTGATCTTTATCCATGGTGCCTCGACGATGATGGAATAGCGCAAACTAAGTGGGCAGTATATAAGACCTTATCTCGTTTTTTCAAGGGGGGTTTCAAGGTTATACAATGACAAATTACTGAATAGTGAACAATTTTTTGAGTTCGATTTTCTCTGACTCTGTAATAGAACCATTAGATTGTAGTTTGATAATCAAAAGGTTTCTGCGATATTTTATGTATTCATTCTGGAGGCGGTCGAGGCAGTCTTGAAACATTTTGTCGAGGCTGGCTTCGTCTTCTACCTGGGGACGCATGGCGGCCAGCTGATAGAGGTGTGATTCATGGGCATCACCCTGGAATCGTTGGAGTAAGTTTTGGGTGCTGATGCCTGGTTCATCCTGTATTCGGTCGAGAATTTTTAGTAACAGGTCAATGCCGGGTATCTTGGTCTCTGATAGTTCGTATTGATTGCCCGTGCCATGAGCCAGTGCCGGTTTTTGTAGCAGCAAATTGATGGCGAGGCGGGTGGGTGTCCAGGTTTGTTCTGGCAGGCGGATTTTGGTTTCGTAATTATTGTTACCTCGGGACAGGGCTTTTTGTAGTCGACCATCGTGTTCATTGGAGGTTAGTTTTTCAGCTTTGCTGAGTATTTGGTCTTTTAAACTCTGTAGGGGTATTTGTCTGACGTACGGGTCTAATCGGTCGAGTAGCATTCCCCTACCTTCGTAGGAAGAGACATCGTATTCTGCCTCCAAGGTGTCAAACAAATACTCACTGAGCGTGGCGGCTTTATCAATTTCGTTCAGGTAGGCCTGTTGTCCAAATTCTTGTATGTAGCTGTCGGGGTCGTGCCCTTCGGGTAAAAATAGAAAACGTGCGATGCGACCTTCTTTTAAAGAGGCGAGACATTGCTCTAGTGATCGCCAGGCGGCTTTTTTGCCGGCATTGTCACCGTCGAAACAAAAAATTAATGATTTGCTGCTGCGGAACAGTTTTTCTATTTGCTCGTTGTTGATTGCGGTGCCCAGTGTGGCGACTGCGGTTTTTACGCCGTGCTGCGCTAGCCCGATGACATCCATATAGCCTTCGGTGATGAGGATGTGATCAATATTATTCGACCCTTTTTTGAGCTCGAATAAACCGTATATTTCACTGCCTTTGTGAAACACGGGGGATTCTGGCGAGTTTAAATATTTGGGGTTGTCTTCTGGGTCGATCACTCGGCCACCAAAAGCGATGGTTCGACCTCGGCGGTCGCGGATGGGGAACATTAAGCGATGACGAAATCGGTCGTAGGCTTGGCCGTTTTCTTTTTCGATGAGCATGCCAGCTTCGGCCAGTGTTTTTTTGTTGCCTGTCAGATTGCTCCAGCCCTGAGGGGCGAAACCTATTGCGAAATCATTGGCAATATCGCTACTAATGCCTCGTTGCTTGAGGTATTCAATGGCGATTGGGTTTTGCTTGAGCTGGGTTTGGTAGTAATTCGAACATTGTTCTAAAGATTCATATAGCGGGTCGAAACTGTGGGTTGGTATTGAAGGCGCCTGACCTTGCTCGTAGGGTACTTCGAGGCCCATGGTTTGGGCGAGCGTTTCGATCGCTTCAACAAATTCCATGTGGTCGTATTCCATCAAAAAGCTGATGGCATTGCCGGATTGTTGGCAACCAAAGCAGTGATAAAACTGCTTGTTTTGGCTGACTGAAAACGAGGCTGATTTTTCGTTATGAAAAGGGCAGCAGGCCCAGTATTCCTTGCCTTTTTTTTTCAGGGGGACACGGCTATCGATGACTTCTACAATATCTACTCGATTGAGTAAGTCATCGATAAATGGGCGCGGAATTTTACCAGCCATTAGTTTGAGCGGCGTCCTTTAGCTGGCATTTTTTTGTAACGTGACTGACAAGGAATCAAATTCGGCCGCTTTCGGTTTTACCATCCATATTTTGCGTTTGAAGTGATTGAAGTTTTCGAGGATATATTGCCCCCATTCACTGCCGGTTTCGGCGACGTATTCTTGAATGGCTTCATTCAGATAAACCCGATGGCTTTCCATGCTTTCGTCGGTGATGCGATGGATGTCGATGAGTTCTTTATTGACGCGGTCGATGAAGTTTTTGTCGAGATCAAGCACATAGGCAACCCCGCCAGTCATGCCAGCGCCAAAATTGAGCCCTGTATTGCCAAGGATAGTCACTATTCCCCCAGTCATGTATTCGCAGCCATGATCACCAATGCCTTCGACCATAGCGTGAGCGCCTGAGTTTCGAACAGCAAAGCGTTCGCCTGCCAGGCCAGCGGCGAGTAGTTTGCCGCCAGTTGCACCGTATAAGCAGGTGTTTCCGATGATGGTTGAATCCTGTGTTTTGAAGTGACTATTTTTGGGTGGCGCGATGACAATTTTGCCACCAGCCATGCCTTTGCCGACATAGTCGTTGGCGTCGCCTTCGAGGGTCATGTTAAGACCGCCTGCATTCCAGACACCAAAACTTTGGCCTGCTGAGCCGATTAATTTTAGGTGGATAGGGTTAGCCGACATACCGTGATTACCATGCAATCTGGCGATTTCACCCGATAAGCGTGCGCCAATCGATCGGTGAATATTCTGCACCTTGTAATGGAAATTGCCACCGCTGCCTTTTTGGATTGCGGGTAAACAATCGACCACCATTTGTTCTGCCAATTCGCCTTTGTCGAAAGGTTGATTGCGTTCCTGGGTGCAAAACTGTGGCAGGTTAGGGTCGAGGCCGCCATCAAACAAGAGTGGTTCGAGATTTAGGTTTCTCTGGCTTGGCGTATTGCCTTCGATGGTTTCGAGTAAATCGGTTCGGCCAATCAGATCTTCGATTTTTGTTATGCCGATGGTCGCCATAATCTCACGCACATCTCGCGCCACAAAGCGGAAGTAATTTTTAACTTTTTCGACATTACCAACGAAGTGCAATTTTCTTAACGTGCTATTTTGGGTCGCGACGCCAGTGGCGCAGTTGTTGAGATGGCAGATACGAAGATACTTACAGCCCATTGCGACCATGGGGCCAGTGCCGAAACCAAAGCTTTCAGCACCCAGGATGGCCGCTTTGATGACGTCTAATCCGGTTTTTAAGCCACCGTCGGTTTGTACCCGAACTCGGCCGCGCATTTTGTTTGCGCGCAGAACTTGATGAGTCTCGGTCAGCCCAAGCTCCCACGGTGCTCCAGCATATTTGACTGAGGATAGGGGGCTGGCACCGGTGCCGCCGTCGTATCCTGCGATGGTGATTAAGTCCGCATAGGATTTTGCAACACCAGCGGCTATCGTGCCTACGCCTGCTTCTGAGACGAGTTTGACCGAGACGAGTGCCTGCGGGTTGACTTGCTTTAGATCGAAAATTAGCTGGGCTAAATCTTCGATGGAGTAGATGTCGTGATGCGGTGGTGGCGAAATCAGGGTGATACCTGGTTTTGAGTTTCTTAACTCGGCAATGAGTTTATTCACTTTGTCACCGGGTAGCTGACCGCCTTCACCGGGTTTTGCGCCTTGTGCTACTTTGATTTGGAGCACTTCGGCGTTGACCAGATAATGGGGTGTGACGCCAAATCGACCCGATGCGATTTGTTTAATTTTGGAGATGCGGTCGTCCTTAAATCGAGCAGGGTCTTCTCCGCCTTCGCCTGAATTCGATCGCCCGCCGAGTTGATTCATTGCTTTTGCCAGTGTTTCGTGGGCTTCGGGTGACAATGCGCCGAGTGACATGCCGGCAGAGTCGAATCGAGTCAGTATGTCTTCCAGCGGTTCGACTGTGTCTAGGTCAATCGCCGTTTGTGGTCGTAACCTGAGTAAATCTCTGAGTGCGGTGGCGGGCCGATTGTTGACTGTTTTGGCGTATTGTTTCCAGTCATCGTAACTACCCTCGTTGACCGCTTTTTGCAGCGTATGGACAACGTCTGGATTATAGGCGTGGTATTCACCGTCGTGTACATACTTCAGTAATCCGCCCTGGCTGGCCAGTTTGCGTGGATTCCAGGCGAGTTTATTGAGTGCTTTTTGGTCATTTTCGATGTCGTCGAATTTGATGCCTTCGATGCGTGAAATGGTGCCGCGGAAGCTAATGTCGACGATCTCGTGGTGTATGCCGACTATTTCGAATAGTTGGGCGCCACGGTAGCTTGAGATAGTGGAGATGCCCATTTTCGATATGATTTTGTACAGGCCTTTGTTGATGCCTCGGCGATAGTTTGTGCCGGTATTCGGGCACTGCAAGTCGGGTAGCTCGCCGTTGCGCGTCATGCCTACAATGCTTGCGTAGGCTAAATATGGATAGATTGCGGTTGCGCCATAGCCGATTAAGACAGCCATGTGGTGCGAGTCTCTGGCGGTTCCGGTTTCGACGATGATGTTAGTGTCACAGCGGCCACCGGTATTACAAAGCCGATGATGAACCGCGCCGGTGGCCAGGGCAGCGTGTACTGGTAGGCGGTTCTGTGGGATATTCTTGTCACTCAATATGAGGATGACGATCCCGCGTCGCGATGCTTTCTCTGCCTGGTCGGCGATATCGATGACGGCTTGTTTTAGATCAGTTTTATCTGGGTTGTAGTTTAGATCGATTGTTTCGTGCGGATAGCCCTCGTTTTGCTTGGATAATAGCTCGAGATATTTTCTTTCGGATAGGATTGGCGAGCTTGTTTTGAGGCGCTTTGCGTGTTCGGGGCCTTCTTTGAATAAGTTGTGCTCGCGGCCTATGCAGGTTTCGAGAGACATGACGATCTTTTCACGCAGCGGATCGATGGGTGGGTTGGTCACCTGGGCGAACTGCTGACGAAAGCTATCGTATAACGATCTGTGGTGCATGGATAACACGGGCAATGGCGTGTCGTCGCCCATTGATCCGGTTGCTTCTTGAGAATCCTTTGCCAGTACTTTGAGTATTTGATCGCGTTCTTCGTAGCTGATTTGGAATAGCTTTTCTAGGCGAGCGAGCACTTCTTTGCTCATCGCTAATGCAGAAAGGTTGGTATGAGCAGGATTGGCGGTCAGACGCTTTAGGCCGTCGCGTAACCATATTTCATAGGGGTTGCGTTCCTGTAGCATTTTGTCGATGTCAGCCGATAACAGAAACTTGCTGGTTTCGGTATCGATCGCGATCATTTCTCCTGGTTTCAATCGGCCTTTAGCGATGACGTCTTCCGGCGCGTAGTTCCATATACCAATTTCGGAGCCAAGCGTGATATGACGGTCTTTGGTCATTACCCAACGGGCTGGGCGTAGGCCGTTTCTGTCCATCACGCAACAGGCATAGCGACCTTCGGTGAGTACGATGCCAGCGGGGCCATCCCAGGGTTCCATATGCATGGAGCTATATTCATAAAATGCAGAGAGTGCTGGATCCATATGATCTACATTTTGCCAGGCCGGCGGGACAAGTAAGCGCATGGCGCGGAAAATATCCATGCCGCCAGTGAGTAGGAAGTCGAGCATGTTGTCCATGGAGCTTGAGTCAGATCCTGACATGTTGACGAGCGGCTTGATTGCTTCGACATCCGGCAGCAAGTCGGAACTAAATTTGTAGGCACGCGCATTGGCCCAGTTTCGATTACCGCGGATTGTGTTTATTTCGCCATTGTGGGCCAGGTAACGAAAAGGTTGCGCCAGTTTCCATTGTGGCCAGGTGTTGGTCGAAAACCTTTGATGGAAAACGCAGATGGCGCTTTCCATCGAATATTCATTGAGATCTGGAAAAAAAATGGGTAAGTTTTCTGGCGTGATTAACCCTTTGTACGACAGGACGCTGGATGACATGCTGGTGATATAGTAATAGTCGTTGATACGTTTTTGTTCCAGCGCTTCATGCGCTTTACCGATGGCGCGACGTGCAAGGTATAGCGATCGGTTGAACTCGGCATTGCTGTGATGTTCGGCTGCGTTTATGTAGGCATGGTATATCGCGGGCTGTGATTTGAGCGATTCTTCGCCACAGGCGGAGGCATCGGTTGGTACTTCGCGCCAGCCGGCGAAATCTAACCCCTGGTCAGCAACTTTTTGTTCGATGATGTCTTTTGATATTTCTGTTTCACCCGCGTGAGGAGAGAGAAAAATCATCGCAACTGCGTATTCCTCTGCACAGTTGATGCCCAGTTCAGCTGCTTTTTGACGAAGAAATGAGTCGGGTTTTTTAATTAATAAGCCGCAGCCATCGCCGGATTTTCCATCGGCTGCCACTGCGCCGCGATGGGTGAGACGGGCGAGGGCGGCTATCGATGTCTCTATGAGCCAGTGACTGGGTTTGTCGTCGATATTGGCAATTAAACCGAAACCACAGCTATCTTTTTCGAAACTGGGGTGGTACAGGCCTTTGAGTGGGGTGTTTGTGCTCATTCAGTGGTATACCTTTCTCAGTGAGGCAAAAGAGCCAATAATCGACCCATCATTATACTCGCCAAGTTCGGTGCGCTTCAATTATTTGAAGTAAACGCTGAAATTGGCTGTTGTGAGTAAAGTGACGCACCAATAAGGTGCATTACCTGTGGGTGAGCGTTTGATTTAATAGATCAGGGTCGTAGTCAGATGTGACGATGGCCTCGCCTAAGCTTTTGAGTAATATGAATTTAATGGTGCCGTTGACCGCCTTCTTATCGATGGACATGGCATTCATGTATTGATCAACCGTCATGTCAGAGGGGGGTGTGACGGGTAGCTTGGCTTTTTGAAGCAGGTCGATCGTACGTTGCCTTACGCTGTTGTCGATCCATTGCTGACGATAAGATAGGTCAACTGCCATCACCATCCCTGTTGCCACAGCTTCACCGTGCAGCCAATTACCGTAACCCATCGTTGCTTCGATCGCATGACCGAAGGTATGCCCTAAGTTGAGTATGGCTCGAATGCCAGTTTCTTTTTCATCTATAGAGACGATGTCGGCTTTAGTTTGGCACGAGACCAATACGGCTTGCGCAATTGTGCCGGTATCACGCGCCATGAGTTTTGTGATGTTTTGTTCTAACCACTCGAAAAACTTCGAATCGTGTATTAATCCATACTTGATGACTTCCGCCAAACCAGCGCTGAACTCGCGGTCGGGCAGTGTTTTTAGGGTTGATATGTCAGCGATAACACACTGGGGTTGGTGAAAAGCGCCAATCATATTTTTGCCAAGAATGTGGTTGACGCCTGTTTTTCCGCCGACTGAAGAGTCGACCTGAGATAAGGTGGTTGTTGGAATTTGAATGAAATTGACGCCGCGCTGATAGACGCTTGCCGCAAA
This sequence comes from Gammaproteobacteria bacterium, assembly GCA_041688005.1. GTDB lineage: Bacteria > Pseudomonadota > Gammaproteobacteria. Next base: position 27,256 of record JBDNJA010000213.1, on the reverse strand, counting down.
TCCGGTGATATCTCCGACGACGCCACCACCGAGTGCAATTAAAGTGGTTTGCCGACTATACTTTTTCTCTAGTAGCGTTGTGATTATTGTCTGGACTGCTTCGAGGGTTTTGAATTGTTCACCATCGTCGAGGATTACGTAGTCATGTTGAATGTTTTGGCTGTCTAAATTGGTTTTTATCTGTTCTAAATAGAGTGGCGCAATCGTTGTGTTTGAGACAATCAGTGCTGTGCGTCCTTTAATATATCGGCAGAGCAATTCAGGTTGAAGCAGTAGGCCACTGCCTATAAAAATAGGGTAGCTTCTATCACTAAGTTCGACGTTTAGAGTGTGATTGTGTTCCATAAGCTAAGCTAATCTAGTGGTGAAGTGAGTCGGGGAGTTGGGCAATAATGTCGGCGGCGAGTTTTCGCGCTAATCGACGGTCTGTCTTGACAATTAAGTCAGCCAGATCGAGATAAATAGGGCGTCGAGCTTCGAATAAACCTTCAAGACGCTGACGTGGGTTGTCGGTTTGTAGCAACGGTCTTTTTTTGTCTCGTCTCAGTCGATGCATTTGTTGGTTGACCGAGGTGTCGAGAAATATGACGAAGCCATTTGATTTCAACAATGTCTGGTTTCCTTTTCGAATCACCGAGCCGCCACCGGTTGCAATAATTTGGTTATTTAGATTTAGCAAATCATGCAGAGCCTGTGTTTCTCTGTCTCGAAATCCACATTCACCTTCAACGTCAAAAATTCGAGGTATGTCCACACCTGTTTTGTGTTCGATGTAATGATCGCTATCCTGAAACTCGCGATTCAGTTTTTTGGCCATTATGTGACCGATAGTAGATTTTCCTGACCCCATTGGTCCGATAAGAATGATGTTTCGATTATTCATGCCGATATGATACTTGAAGTTGCCAGAATTAATCAGGCTAAGCGGCAATAATTTCAGGTTTGTTTCGATTAACGGTTAAACCTACTGTGTATAGGGCGACTATGAACGAAGCGCATCTGATTCAAGGTTTGCTTTATTGATTTTGTTTGTGGATGACATGCCGATGAAAGGGTTGGCTATTGTTGTTGGTACGCCAATATGAGATTCCGTTAGTTCAGCTAAGTTTGGTAAGCATGCAGTACCGCCTCCGAGTATGAGGTGATCGATAGCACCATTGTTTCCCTCAGCCGATTAAAAAAACTGTAAGAATCGACTAACTTATATGATAAATTACATTAAGATCTAGTCGTAAGCATATAAAATATTAATTAATTCCGTTTGAACTGCAATAGAGGTTAGTTCAGGATAATGCTCTTGTAGATACTTTTCATGTGGTTCTTTATATATAGTCTAAATTTATGAGAAAGTTTGTAAGAATAATGTCGGTGCTATTTGCTACCGGGTCAATTGCGTTGGTGACAGGAGGGCTTTATATCTATGGCGTTTTGGTGCCTAATCTGCCTTCCATCGAAAACTTGGAGGATATCCAGCTTCAGGTGCCGATGCGGGTTTACGATAAAAATGAGATTTTGCTCGCCGAATTTGGAAAGCACAGGCGAATCCCCGTTGTTTTCGAGGACATTCCCCAGCACATAATTGATGCGTTTGTGTCAGCCGAGGACAGTCAATATTGGACTCATTTTGGTGTCGATCCACAGGCCTTAATGGCGGCTGCTTATCAGTTGATAACAACTGGGAAAAAGACTCGCGGTGGCAGCACCATTACCATGCAGATGGTGAAAAACTACTTTTTTAGCTCAGAAAAAACTTATACCCGAAAGTTCAATGAGATATTGCTGGCGTTGAAAGTGGAGAGAGAGTTAAGCAAAGAACAAATCATGGAGCTCTATCTGAATAAAATCTATTTGGGTCATCGCTCGTATGGACTGGCAGCAGCGGCACAGATTTATTACGATAAACCGATGAGCAACCTTTCTCTGGCGCAGGCAGCCATGATAGCTGGTCTACCGAAAGCGCCCTCGAAATATAATCCAATCATAAACCCAGAGCGGGCACTTATAAGGCGTAATCACATTCTAGGTCGAATGAATGTTTTAGGGTATATCGATGATGAGCAATATGCGTTGGCAAAGGAGGAAGACGTCACTGCTGAGTTACATGCGACTCGCACAGTGGCTGATGCGCATTATGTTGCTGAGGCTATTCGTGCAGAGTTATTCGAAACATATGGTGACGACGTCTATAAAATTGGATTGAAGGTTTATACCAGTATTGATGGTGAGCTGCAGGGTGTTGCAAACACAGCGGTACGACGCGGATTGCTTGATTACAGTCGTCGTAACGGTTATCGCGGTGTTGTTGATAATATAGATTTAAGCTTGATTGAGGATGACCCGTTCGAAGAGGATCTTGTTAGTGATGAGCGCATTGGTGATTTACGCAAAGGCGTGGTCCTGTCGATTGACGATTTAGCCGCCACTGTTCTGATTTCGAGTTTCGAGCAGGTCGAAGTGTTGTTCAAAGGAGGTCTCGATTGGGCTGGTAGTTACATTAAAGTCGATAGGCAAGGCAAAAAGCCAACAACGGTAGCGGATGTACTCTCGCTGGGCGATGTGATTTGGTTGGAGAAACGAGGTGAGTCCTGGCTGCTCGCTGATGTGCCTCGGGTTCAGGGTGCTCTTGTGTCGTTAGACTCTGGTAATGGCGCAATCCGGGCAATGGTAGGCGGGTTTGACTATTTTCAAAATAAGTTTAATCGAGCTATGCAGGCCAAACGTCAGCCGGGTTCTAATTTTAAGCCATTTGTTTATTCTGCGGCACTCGAAAAGGGATTTACAGCTGCGAGTATTATCAATGATGCTCCGGTGGTATTTGATGACGATTCGTTGGAATCAACCTGGCGTCCAGAAAACTATTCGGGTCGCGTATATGGTCCGACACGATTACGCGAAGGGTTGGTTAAATCTCGGAATTTGGTATCAATTCGAATTTTAAGGTCAACCGGTTTACGTTTCGCAACTGAGTATGTGCAGAGGTTTGGTTTTCTACCAAAGGATTTGCCCTATGACTTATCACTAGCGTTAGGCAGCGGGGCCTTTTCTCCGCTTGAAATTGTGCGGGGTTTTTCGGTGTTTTCAAATGGTGGATACCTGGTGGATCCTTATCTGATTACTCGTGTCGAATCTGGCTCTGGCGAAGTAGTATTCAAAAATACGCCTAAAATTATTTGCGACGACTGTGACAAAGAATCGATCGCCAATGAGGCGCCTGTCGGTGAGAATGAATCCCAGGGGGATGTCGAGCCTAAGCCGGAAGAGGTTGATGTAGCAGGAGCAGAAGAAATAGTCGTCGAAGACGATCAGCCTGTTTTGATTAAGGAGCCGGTGATTCAATACGCTCCGCGGGTTATTACGGCGCAAAATGCGTTTATTATGCGTTCTATGATGCGGGAAGTGGTTCAAAGAGGAACGGCAGTTCGCGCCAAGGCGTTAGGTAGAAGCGATATAGGTGGAAAAACAGGTACTACGAATAATCAGGTCGATGCCTGGTTTAGTGGCTTTAATAGCCGAGTGGCTACGACAGTCTGGGTTGGGTTTGATAATCAGCAAACATTGGGTGCGCGTGAGACTGGTGGCAGGGCTGCCTTGCCGATTTGGATTGAGTATATGCGTTCAGCATTAAGTGGGATGTCTGAAAATCTTGAGCAGCAACCAGATGATATGGTAACCGTTAAGATCGATGCAGAAACTGGAAAGCGAGCGGGTCGAGATACTGTTAATAGCCGATTCGAAATTTTCAGGGCCGCCAACGCGCCGAAGGAACTTGTTGTTTCGGGGTCGAGGAACAGTTCATCAGGTCAATCGGCGGTAGCCGAACCAGAAAATGAGGATGCATTGGTCGAAGAAATTTTTTGATTTCACCGAGCTGATTTCAGCGACCATTAAGGCCTATTGGCGGACTTCATAACCGTATTCATGTACGGCATCCACCACAACTTTGAGATTGTCTGGATTGACTGAGGGGTGTATGCCATGCCCTAAGTTAAATACATGTCCTGGGCCAGGCCCAAAATCAGTTATTATTTTTTTGACGGCGCCGCGTATCGTGTCAGGTGTTGCGTAAAGCGTGCAAGGGTCGAGGTTGCCCTGTAACGCCACTTTATTTCCAACCCGTTGTTTCGCTTCGTTTATATTGATCGTCCAATCTAAGCCAATGGCATCGCAGTCTGTCTCGGCCGTTGCTTCTATCCATTGTGAGCCGCCTTTCGTAAAGAGGGTGACCGGGATTTTCTGCCCGTCGTGGTCACGCTTTAACTGAGATACAATTAGCTGCATATAGTTAAGCGAGAATTCGACATAAGCCTCGGGGGATAGTACGCCACCCCAGGTGTCAAATATCATTAGTGCCTGTGCACCGGCTTCAATTTGTGCGTTCAAATAAGAGACAACCGACTGAGCCAATTTATCTAGTAGGCGATGCATGGCGGCTGGGTTTTCATACAGCATACCTTTGACATAGCGATAGTCTTTCGAGCTGCCGCCTTCTACTGTGTAGGTCGCAAGCGTCCATGGGCTGCCACTAAAGCCAATCAAAGGTACTTTGCCGTTTAGTTCTTGTCGGATCAAAGTGACGGCGTCTGTGACATAACGCAGGCTTTCTGATGGGTCGGGAACGCCCAATTGGTCAACATCGCGCTCGCAGCGAACCGGACGTTCGAATTTTGGCCCTTCACCTTCGCTAAAATAAAGGCCCAGTCCCATTGCATCGGGAATGGTTAGAATGTCGGAGAATAGTATTGCGGCATCCAAATCGAAACGACGTAGGGGTTGTAGTGTCACTTCACAAGCGAGCTCTTTATTTTTACATAGGTCGAGAAAGCTTCCTGCCTGTTTTCGTACCTCTCGGTATTCCGGTAGATATCGACCAGCCTGACGCATGATCCAAACGGGCGTGGTATCAGTCGGTTGGCGCAGTAGCGCCTTGATCATACGATCATTTTGTAGCGGAGCAAATTTCAATTCGAGTTCTCCTATCAGATAATGCCTATCAAGTAATGCCTATAGGTCAAGGTAATTGAGCATGCCTTCAGCAGCTTTGCGGCCTTCGTAAATAGCGGTTACCACGAGGTCTGACCCTCGAACCATATCGCCGCCAGCGAAAATTTTTGGGTTTGATGTCTGAAAATGATGTGCCCCAGGGCCAAGTTCAGGCGCAATGACCTTTCCTGTGTCATCTATCTTGATTTGTGATGAGGTGAACCAGTCAGCTGGATTAGGTCGAAATCCAAAAGCGATAACGACAACGTCAGCTTCCAAGCTTTGTTCTGATCCTTCAATGACTTGTGCGACACGGCGACCATTTTCGTCGGCATCACCGAGTTCGGTGGAGACGAATTTCACGCCTTCGACAGCGGCGCTACCAAAGACTTCTATCGGTTGACGATTAAATAAAAAATTAACACCTTCTTCCTTGGCATTGGAGACTTCTTTCATCGAGCCTGGCATATTTTTTTCATCGCGACGATAAACGCAGGTGACGCTTTTAGCGCCTTGTCGTATCGCGGTTCGGTTGCAGTCCATAGAGGTATCGCCCCCACCAAGCACAATGACATTTTTATTTTTGAAGTCGATAAACTCGGGTTTGTTATTGGTGTCGAAATCAATCTCGTTATGAATGTTGGATATAAGGTAGGGCAGTGCTTCGTGGACGCCTAGTTTATCTTCCCCGGGAAATCCGCCTTTCATATAGGTGTAAGTACCCATACCGAGAAAAACCGCGTCATACTCTTCAAGCAGTGTTTCGAATTCGATGTCCGTGCCAATTTCACAGTTCAGTTTGAACTCGATACCCATGTTCTCGAACATGCTTCGGCGGCGAGTAACCACGTCTTTTTCAAGTTTGAATGGGGGAATACCGAAGGTAAGTAATCCGCCTATTTCGGGGTTCTTGTCATATAGAACTGCCTTGACACCATTACGAGTCAATACATCGGCGCAGCTAATACCCGCTGGGCCTGCACCCACTATGGCCACTTTTTTCCCGCTATCGACAACATCCGATAAATCGGGCGACCAACCTTGAGCGATGGCGGTATCAGTAATATATTTTTCGACTGAGCCTATGGTGACGGCGCCGAATCCAGTATTCAGTGTGCAAGCACCTTCGCACAACCGATCCTGCGGGCAAACGCGTCCGCAGACTTCGGGTAGGCTATTGGTTTTGTGGGACATTTCAACGGCTTCGATTAGATTGCCTTCGGCAACTAACTTTAACCAGTTGGGGATATAGTTATGAACGGGACATTTCCATTCACAATAAGGATTGCCGCATTCAATGCAACGCTCTGATTGATCGGCTGCCTGTTGTTGACCGAAATCGGTATAGATTTCGCCAAACTCAACTATTCGACTAGAGACTACTTTTTTAGCTGGATCGGCACGCTGCTGATCCAGAAATTTGAATACGTTAGTCATTAGGAACTACCCCTTAATGCTAAGGACGCCTTTAAAAATAGTGATTTTTTCGCTCCTGCAAAACAGACATACATGCCATCCATCGCAATAAGTGCAAAGAAGCACCGCGCGGACGACTGCATAGATGCAGGAGGTAGAACAATGCATGGAGCAATTGTCGAGAACCGGAGTGTACAGGTAGTATATGAGGATTCGAGCACGGAGCTTATGTACATGGATGTACGGTATGTCGATTTGGCCTCGTGGTCCCTACTGTTGGTGCAGGAGCACAAAAATCGGTGACGCTGCAATCGCGGAAAAAGTGCATTTTTAGAAGTGTCCTTAAGCCAGCCTGGACTTTATTAACTGACTCACTTGTCCAACGTCGGCTCGACCTTGTAATTGGGGCTTAAGAATGCCCATTACTTTGCCCATTTCCTTTATCGAGGTAGCACCGGTGCTGCTAATCGCTTGTTCGATTAACTCGGCTATTTTCTCTTCAGAAAGAGCCTCGGGCAGGAATTCTTTGATAATGACTAGCTCGGCTTCTTCAATTGCAATTAAATCATTGCGACCAGCCGTAGTGAACTGGCTGATTGACTCGCGCCGCTGTTTTACCATTTTGTCGAGAATCCCGACGATGCGAGCATCGTCAGGTTCAATTCTTTCGTCGACTTCAATTTGCTTGATTGCAGCAAGCATGGTGCGAATCACTAACAGTCTAGATTTATCGCCGCTTTTCATTGACGATTTCATATCAGACTGAAGCTGTGCCTTTAGATTAGTTTCTGACATTTTGACAGAAACTTAGTACATACGACGACGAGTACCGAAATCCTTGGAAATACGCTTGAAGTTGCGCTTTACTGCGGCAGCAGATTTGCGCTTACGTACGGCCGTTGGTTTTTCGTAATGCTGACGACGACGTGTTTCGGTTAGAACACCGGCTTTTTCGCAAGATCTTTTGAAACGACGAAGTGCAAAATCAAACGGCTCGTTGTCCTTTACTTTAACTGATGGCATATTAAGAAATATCCGCTATGTTGAATTTCTGGCGCAAGAAAAATTCACACGCCGCTTTTGAGCCGAACAATTATAAGGAGGCGATATTAAATATCAATTGCGAAACGCAAATAAGTTAGGGTTTATGGTGAAAATATGAAAGTTTTGGGCCTGGAAAGCTCTTGTGACGAGACTGGGATCGCAATTTTCGATACTGAGACCGGTGAAATATGGCAGCGATTGTATTCTCAGATCGAAAAACATCGTGAATATGGTGGCGTTGTGCCTGAGTTAGCGTCGCGAGATCATGTCGTCAAAGCAGCACCAATGATCAAGGATATCCTTTCGGAATTTGGTTCTTTAGACGATATCGATGCTATCGCTTACACCCGAGGCCCAGGATTGATTGGGGCGTTGATGGTGGGTGCGAGTATCGCGCGTGGTTTGGCCTGGGGATTGGATAAGCCTGTACTCGGCGTTCATCATATGGAGGGGCATTTGTTGGCGCCGATGCTTTCAGACGATAAACCAGAGTTTCCGTTTGTGGGGTTGCTGGTGTCTGGTGGTCATACTATGTTGGTCGATGTTCGTGCTGTTGGCGATTATCGAATTTTGGGTGAGTCTCTCGATGACGCCGTTGGTGAAGCATTTGATAAGACAGCCAAGTTGCTGGGCTTGCCTTATCCGGGCGGGCCTGAATTGGCTGCTCTGGCGGATCAGGTTAGTGAGTCACGGTTTGTATTTCCACGTCCGATGGTCAATCGGCCTGGGCTTGAATTTAGCTTTAGCGGGTTGAAGACCGCTGCGCTCAATATTATTCATAAACATCAGCCTTTAGACGATACTTTACGAGCCGAGATTTGTTTTGCGTTTCAACACGCGGTTGTTGATACCTTGCGGATTAAATGCGATCGGGCGCTAACCAAAACCGGGTATTCTCGTTTGGTGGTGGCTGGCGGTGTGGGCGCAAACAGGCGCTTACGCGAGGTATTATCTGGGCTAACAGTCGGCCGATCGGGTAAGACTTATTTTCCTGCACATGAATATTGCACGGATAACGGCGTGATGATTGCTTATGCGGGTGCTTTGAGGTTAAAGGCCGGCTTGCAGGATGATGATGTTTCCGACGTGTTGGCGCGTTGGTCACTTGAGGATTTGGTTAAAATTCCAGCCTGATATTTTTAAGCCTCGGTGCCACTGAGCAAACGGTGGATGTTGCTGCGGTGGCGCCAGATGAGTATGGATGATATCACGCCGAATACTAAGGTGACTGAGGTTGTAGAACCTGTCCAATACACTAGTAAGGGCAGGGTGCCAAACGCTACGATGGCGGCAAGCGATGATATCTTGAAAACCTTGGCGAATAATAACCAAATTGCGGTAATGGTGAGGCCAATCATCCAGTTAAACCCGACCGCAACTGCAATCGATGTCGCGACGCCTTTGCCGCCTCTAAATCGAAAGAATAGCGGATAACAATGCCCCAGAAATGCACACAAGCCGGTCAGTGCGACGACTAATTCATTACTCGTTAGCCACTGTGCGACGAGTACCGGAATTAGCCCCTTCAATGAGTCGCCGGTGAGCGTTAAAAGAGCCGCTTTCTTGCCGGCTATGCGTAATACGTTGGTGGCGCCTGGGTTGTTTGATCCGTCACTTCTAGGGTCGGTAAACCCCATTAGTTTGCTTAAGATAATGGCGGAGGATAGCGACCCTAGAATATAGGCGCCGATAAGCAGGCTGATTGTTTCGAATAATGCGGCAGTCACGTGATCTAGCGGTTGTTTTTATATGGGAGTGGCCGCACTCTAGCAGAATCTATTGGGTTTGGCAGTATGCGATTTGAAGGCAAGAGCTTGAAGGAAAGAGAAGGGGCGAAGAAAACGTTGTCGGCCAATCGGCATAGTAACCGGTCTGGCCAAGGTGAGCCGATTATCTTGCTGCATGGTTGGGGTATGAGTGCTTCTGTTTTTGATCCGCTACGAGATTTGTTGACTCTGTCTCATCGGCATCAGCGTGAAGTGATTGCGGTCGACTTACCTGGTTACGGGGAAAGTCAGTGGGATGAGTCGTTGAGTTTTGAAGATCAGGCTGCTTTGATTAGCGAGCAAGTTCCAGAGGGTATTCTACTCGGTTGGTCAATGGGCGGCTTGTATGCCACAGAAATGGCAAGGCAAAATCCAGGTCGTTTTAATCGTTTGATTTTAATGTGTAGTAATCCTTGTTTTGTGTGTCGCGAGAATTGGCCTTTTGCGGTTGATGAATCAGTATTTGACAATTTTTCTCAATCGTTACAGCGGGGTTGGCGAGACACAATAAAGCACTTTTTGTCATTGCAAATGCTGGGTAACCCTAATGCTCGTCCATTGGTTCGAGGTTTAATGATTAAGCTTGAGCAGGCAGGTGAGCCAGATGCGGCGGCTTTACGTTTTGGGCTCGATTTGTTGAAGTCTGCCGATACTCGTTCAGTCCTATCCCGATTAGAAATACCAATCGACATGATTTTTGGGCGACTTGATGCATTGGTTCCAGTGAGCGTTGCGAAAGAAATCAGTGAAGTTAACCCTAAGATTCAGGTAGAATTGCTGCCCGACGCCGCGCATGCACCTTTTTTATCGCATACGGCACAAATTGCTTCAATGATTTAATGTAGATAATGAATCGAAGTATGTTTGGATTTTTCCCCCTAATATTTAAGTAAGGTTTCACTCTTGGATTTGCTGAATTTGCCTCGGCTAGATAAGGCTGCGGTTAAAAAATCATTTAACCGCGCGGCTAAAACTTATAATCATTCCGGTGTCTTGCAGGACGAGGTGCTGTCGAGGCTGTTAGGTCGATTGCAATATGTTCGCCTAGAACCAGAGTCGATTATCGATATTGGTTGTGGTACGGGTCGAGGTATCGCGGGGTTACAGAAAATTTATTCTGGCGCTAAAGTGATCGGCCTTGATATGGCTTATTCGATGCTGCAAGAGACTAAAAAACAATTCAGATTTTTGAGTAAGAAACGAATGATTAATGCCGATATGGAGCGTTTGCCGATTGGGAGTGGTTGCTTCGATCTGATGTTTTCCTGTTTGGCCGTACAGTGGGCGAACGACCTTAATGTCGTGTTTCGTGAAGTGGCTCGCATTGGCAAACCTGGCGGTTTGTTCATGTTCGCCACTTTCGGGCCATCGACACTTATCGAGCTTCGGGATAGCTGGCTTGAAGTTGATCAGCGTCCGCATGTGCACCAATTTATCGACATGCATCATATAGGTGATGCGTTGATGAAAGCGGGTTTTTCCCAGCCGGTGGTCGATGCTGAGGTGATCAAACTCGAATATAGTAATTTTAGTCATGTACTCAATGATTTGAAAAACATTGGAGCCAGTAATGCCGATAAGAATCGAAATAAAGGGTTGCTGACGCCAGGTCGATTGAAAAAACTAGAGGCGGCGTATCGAGAGATAGGTTTCCAGGATGGCAAGTTCATTGCCAGCTACGAAGTTATTTATGGACATGCCTGGATCAATGGGCCTCCTACTGCATAGGGGGCAGCAATGGGTGGGGTTGTATCCAGCCCATGAAAAAGGATAGGCCAAGTACGATAAACAGGATGACGGATAAAGTGATTCGGATGGTGAGTAATTTTGCTGTGCGTTGCTTGTTCTCTCTGTCTCGGATGAAGGTGAACATGCTAGCTGCGAGGCTGGCTAGTATCAGAACAAATAGTATTAATATGATGAATTTTATAAACATAATTTTATGGGTGTGGTTTTATGAGCACAAATTCTATGGGTAGTAAATGCGCACTTTATATTCGCGATTAGAGCGATATCAATATTGTGAAAGGACTTTCGATGCGTTAGTCGTCTTTCAGAGATGGTTGCGCAAGCGAACAGATGCGTCAGTTTACTCGATAGGGGCTTTGACTGCGATATGATTATTCTGAACTGGCGTTTTAATCCAGGCTGGCTAATGACAATTATTACCTTGGTGGTGGTGGTCATATTTGTGAGGCTGGGGATATGGCAGTTGGAACGTGCAAATTTTAAAGATGCGATTAAGGAGCAGTTTGAGACACGGCTTGCGACCGATTATCGGCGTTTTTCGGCAGCAGACTCCCTGGTCGATATTGATTATCGAAACCTGATTTTAGACGGTGAGTTTGATGTTAGCCGGGCAATTTTAGTCGATAATAAATTGCATGAAGGACGGGTGGGTTATGAAGTGTTAACGCCATTTGTCCTGTCTGGCAGTCAAAAGGTCGTGTTGGTCAATCGAGGTTGGGTGGCGCTGGGTAATAGTCGAAACATTTTGCCGGTGATTGAGCCGCCAGCAGTGTTGGATGAAGTGAAAGGCATAGCTTCGGTTCCTACTACGGAGGGTTTTCGTATGGGGGCCGTATCCTTGACTGATAGTTGGCCGCAAGTGGTGCCCTTTATCGATATCGAGGCGATGCAGGAATCGTTCCCTGGTGACTTGTTACCGTTAGTGTTATGGCTTGCGCCGGATCAACCGGGTTATTATCAGCGTAGTTGGAATCCGGTTTGGGCTGACCCTGAAAAAAGTCGGGCATATGCTTTGCAGTGGTTTATTTTTGCGCTGATTGCGGTCGGATTATATTTGTTTTTAAATTTACGGAAATTGGAATGAGTGAAGAAAATAAAAGTCAGTTTTGGCATAGGGTCAAACTGCTTGCCCTTATTGGTGTTTTTCTAGCGCCCTTTATTGGTGGTTGGATGGCGTTGTATGTCTTTGAAGTAAGGCCTGCTAACGGCAATTACGGCACGCTGGTTGAGCCAGTTAAGAAGCTAAACTGGCCGGTACTAGAGAGTACCCAAGGCAACCGATACGAAAACGGCTTAGGGCGTAAGTGGTCTTTTGTGATGTTTAGTGACGGCGCCTGTGCTGAGTTATGCCAATCTAATTTGTACTATATGCGCCAGCTACGGATCTTGCTCGGACGAGATACACCGCGTATTTCGAATGTTTTTATTAGTACGCAGCCGCTCGACGACGAGTTGAAGGCCTTCTTCGCCGATTATCCTGATTTCATCATAATTGATGGTGTGGTCGACGAAGTGGTTGAGAAATCGCTATTTGAACAGTTTCAGATAGAAGGTGAGGATGCTGTTGGTGCGTCGCCTAAATTGTACTTAGTCGACCCCGACCAAAATTATATGATGCATTACCCAGCTGAGAGCGATCAGCACAAAATTCTGGAAGATATTCGAAAGTTGATAAAGTTGTCCCAGATAGGATGATTTTGGTATGATGTCTGATCGATTACTCAGGGCTTGCCCCTCGAAAGCTAGAACCTAAAATGACTACTCTAACGATGGCCACTTGGTCGCAATACTATAAATTGACTAAACCCAAAGTGGTTTACCTCATTGTTTTTACCGCAATGGTTGGCATGCTACTGGCGACTGAAGGTATGGTGCCGCTCCATATTTTTGTATTTGGTTTGCTTGGCATCGGCCTCGCTGCGGCTTCTGGAGCAGCGATTAATCACGTGGTTGATGAGCGTATCGATCAAATTATGGAGAGGACAAAGAATCGTCCCATTGCCAGTGGCGACATAGGGCAAGGCAATGCGTTGATATTTGCGCTTTCCCTTGGCGCAATCGGAATTGCGATGTTGTTAATCTTTATTAACGCATTAACGGCGGTATTGACCTTTTTCTCTTTAGTTGGGTATGCGTTGATCTATACCATGTATTTAAAGCGAGCTACACCGCAGAATATCGTGCTTGGTGGTGCCGCTGGTGCAGCTCCACCATTGTTGGGGTGGACGGCAGTAACTGGTCAGGTCGAGACAGAGGCGTTGTTGCTATTCCTTATAATTTTCATCTGGACGCCACCACATTTTTGGGCGCTGGCGATTCGTCGGCGAGAAGAGTATGCGAAGGCGGATATCCCAATGCTGCCTGTGACGCATGGCGTTTACTTTACTAAGATTCAGATTTTACTGTATACGATACTGTTGTTTATCGTCACTTTAGTGCCATTTTTGATACAGATGAGCGGTTTAATTTATCTTGCGGGAGCCGTGTCTCTTGGTATCGGATTTTTATACTATGCAATCAAACTTTATCAAGACGATGAGCCAAATGTCATTGCGATGAAAACATTTAGCTATTCTATTTTTTATCTTAGCGTTTTGTTCGGTTTTTTATTAGTAGATCATTACGCCAGAATTTTTATTCGGGGATATTTAGCTTAAGGGGTAATTTGGTTTCTGACCGGCTTGCTTAGGAGCAGCATGCTTAGCTACCTACGGAGGCCATGGCGATTTTAACTACGGTAACGATGGTTAAAACAAACGTTATCCCAAACAATACACCTATCGCGATAAAGTGAGAGATTTTGCCGTGTTTAAAATCACGTTCTCGATTAGCGTTACTTTGAACGCCGATAAAGGCAGCCAGAGTGCTCAATAGTAGTTGCCAAAAGCTAATGGTAATGTTGTTTTCGTTTACTGCAGTAGTGTCTTTCACGCAATTTGTCCGAGTTATCCGATGGGTTAAGTTTGGTTCGATACCATTGTGCCGATTATTAGCCATCATTGATATAGATGCGTCGAGCAAACCAGGTGATTAATTTTAATGCGCGCAACTGAATATATTGTAACTATATCTAATTGATAATATGCTTATGATTGGTAGGTCGGAAGTTATTGGTGGTCTGTGCTTACTTATAAGTCTCTTTCTCGGTAACAATCAAGGCGGGATGAGCTAGCGTTTCAAGTGAAAGGCTGTATAATTCTGCGAGGTTTTTCGAGCCGTACTGGGTTGTTTTACTCGGGCGGCATTTCTATATTTAGATACCGGCATTTTTTACCTGGGCAATAAATTGGGATCCAAAGGTAAGACATGAATTGGGAGTTTATAATGGTTTTAAGTAAGTTAACCGGGCGATGGTTCGCGGCAATGGCAGGTATTATATCCATGCTATTTATGTCGGTGGCAAAGGCTGAATATGAATTGAATATGACTGAGGGTGTCACCCCTATCAGTCAAAATTTATATGATTTGCACATGATCGTGTTCTGGATTTGTGTCGTAGTCGGTGTTGCAGTTTTTGCTGTGATGGCATGGTCAATTTTCTTTCACAGAAAATCACGTGGAGCAAAGGCTTCGAATTTTCATGAAAGTACCACGGTAGAAATTATCTGGACGATTGCGCCGTTACTTATTTTGATTGCAGTGGCAATTCCTGCGACTTCTACGCTTCTGGATCTTGAAGATGCTAAAACTAATGCAGATATTAACCTTCAGGTAACTGGCATTCAGTGGAAGTGGAAATACAACTTTGTTGATGAAAATGTTGAGTTTATTAGCTCGTTGGCACAAAGCAGTCGTGACGTAATTAAGGATCCGCTCGGGAATGAAAATTACCTGCTTGAAGTAGATGAACCGCTTGTGTTACCCATTAATAAAAAAATCCGATTTCTATTTACCTCAAATGATGTCATTCATTCTTGGTGGGTACCTGCGCTGGCTATAAAGCAGGATTCTGTCCCCGGTTTTATTAATGATTCCTGGGCAATTATTGAAGAAGTGGGCACTTATCGCGGCCAATGCGCTGAATTATGTGGAAAGGGCCATGGTTTTATGCCGATCGTTGTAGAAGCAGTGACACAGGCTGATTACGAGAAGTGGTTGGACGGTAAAAAGGCTCAGGCTGCAGCCGTAGCGGCAGCTGCAGAGCAAGAGTGGTCTATGGAAGACCTGATAGCAAAAGGTGAGACAGTTTATAACGCTAACTGTGCTGCTTGTCATGGTGCTACCGGCGCGGGTATTCCTGGTGTATTTCCTGCCTTGGCTGGTAGCCCTACTGCTACTGGCGATGTTGCGGAGCATATCAACACGGTGGTGAATGGTCGTACGGGCACTGCAATGTCAGCATTTAAAACGCAGTTAAGTGATGTCGATTTGGCTGCAGTAATTACTTTTGAAAGAAATAGTTTTGGCAATAGCGTGGGTGATATGGTTCAGCCATCAGCTATTACTCGTGCGCGATAAGGGGGCTTTTTTATGACAACTGCAACTACACATGATAACCATGACGATCATGGGCCTGGATACGGCCTGAGTCGTTGGATAACAACCACGAATCATAAGGATATTGGTACGCTATATCTTTGGTTTGCCTTCATTATGCTATTGACTGGCGGTTCTTTCGCAATGGTGATCCGGGCTGAATTATTTCAACCTGGATTACAGTTTGTAGAGCCACAGTTTTTCAATCAAATGACCACCATGCATGGTTTAATCATGGTTTTTGGTGCGATTATGCCTGCCTTCGTTGGTTTGGCTAACTGGTTGTTACCAATGATGATTGGTGCTCCTGATATGGCGTTACCGCGTATGAATAACTGGAGTTTCTGGATATTACCTTTCGCATTTACGATGTTACTCAGTACCTTGTTCATGGAAGGTGGTGCACCGGCTTTTGGTTGGACTTTTTATGCGCCACTCTCGACAACATTTGCGCCTGACAGTACCGATTTCTTTATTTTCGGTGTTCATTTGATGGGTATTTCGTCTGTGATGGGCGCGATTAATGTGATTGCGACTATTCTGAATATGCGTGCTCCGGGTATGACGTTAATGAAGATGCCGTTGTTTGTATGGACCTGGCTAATCACTGCTTACCTGTTATTAGCCGTTATGCCGGTATTGGCTGGTGCTGTGACTATGATGTTGACTGACCGTCATTTTGGCACTTCATTTTTTGATGCTGCTGGTGGTGGCGATCCGGTGATGTTCCAGCATATTTTCTGGTTTTTCGGACATCCTGAAGTCTATATTATGATTTTACCCGCATTTGGTATTATTTCGGCAATCATTCCTACCTTCGCTCGTAAGCCACTATTTGGTTATAGCTCGATGGTATACGCGACGGCTTCTATCGCTATCCTGTCATTTATGGTTTGGGGTCACCACATGTTTACCACGGGCATGCCTGTTGCGGGTGAGTTGTTCTTTATGTACGCCACTATCCTGGTTTCGATCCCAACAGGGGTTAAGATTTTTAACTGGGTAACAACCATGTGGAGAGGGTCTATGTCCTTTGAGACTCCTATGCTATTTGCATTAGGTTTCATTGTTATGTTTACTATTGGCGGTTTGTCCGGTTTGATGTTGGGCGTGGCTCCAGTTGATACGCAATACCATGATACCTATTTTGTTGTGGCGCATTTTCATTATGTATTGGTGACAGGTGCCTTGTACTCGATCATTGCAGCCTTTTATTACTGGGTTCCAAAATGGACGGGGCATATGTACAGCGAGACGCTAGGAAAGATTCATTTCTGGTGGTCAACGATTGCTGTTAACGTTTTGTTTTTCCCTCAGCACTTTTTAGGTCTAGCGGGTATGCCTCGTCGTATTCCTGATTATGCTTTGCAATTCGCAGAGTTTAATATGATTTCAAGTATTGGTGGATTTGCTTTTGGCCTAGCTCAGTTGTTCTTTTTGTTCATTATTATTAAGACAATCAAAGGCGGTAAAAAAGCGACTGATATTGTCTGGGAAGGCGCTACAGGCCTGGAGTTCGAAGCACTACCTTCTCCTGCGCCTTATCATAGTTTCAATACACCTCCTGAGGTTAAGTAAAGCTATAAACGTAACATGCCCCGGTTTTTTTGGCTGGGGCATGTTTATGAAATATTGTTGGTTTGTTAGCGGTAAAAGCGAGTGATCTTTGGTGAGTAACGGTCTAAAGAAAATTATCCCTCGATCGCAGATGTTAAAAATCTGCCTGATTCCAGTGCTCATGTTTGGATTTGGGTTCGCAATGGTGCCGCTCTACGATGTGTTGTGTGACTTAACGGGTTTAAATGGCAAAACAGGACGTGTCGAAGCGACGATGATAGATGAAAGTGATGTTGATACATCGCGAACAATTGAGGTTAGGTTTTTAGCTAACACAGGCACGGGCTTGCCTTGGAGTTTTGAGCCGGTAGTCACTAAGATGGACGTTCATCCGGGATAATTGTACGAAGCCATTTTCCGAGTACGTAGCACAACGGCTCAGCCAACGAAAGGTCAGGCGGTACCGAGTGTCTCACCGGGTATTGCGGCGAAGTACTTTAATAAGACGGAGTGCTTTTGTTTTAGCCAGCAAGACCTGGCCGGTTATGAGAGAAGAGATATGCCGCTGAAGTTTATAATCGGTAGCGCTGTTTCAGACAAAGTTGAGCAAATAACATTATCCTATACCTTTTTCAGCTTAAATAAGGGTTGAGTCAAAATTAAATGGCCTGTTTAATAACAGGTAATAAAGTTTAGATTATTGAGAGAGACTATTCATGAGCACAGCATCGGAAGGTACGTATTACATACCACAGAGTACACACTGGCCAATTATAGGTTCGATTGGCTTAATCACAACAGTGGTTGGTTTTGCTAACTATCTGCATGGGTCTGAGATGACAGTGATGTTTGTTGGTTTGGCTATTGTCATTTTTATGATGTACGGCTGGTTTGGACAGGTTGTAGATGAAAGTCTGGCAGGGCTTTATAATGAACAGGTTGATAGGTCTTTTCGCTGGGGCATGAGCTGGTTCATATTTTCAGAAGTTATGTTCTTTGGCGCCTTTTTTGGCGCGCTTTATTATGCTCGTGCACTTTCAGTTCCCTGGCTGGGTGGAGCTTCTAATAATGATGCGACCGCCTGGTTATTGTGGCCAAATTTCGAAGCCGCATGGCCATTAATGGCATTACCTGCAGCTGACAAATTTTCTGTTGCTAAAGAAGCAATGGGCGCTTGGGGATTACCCGCAATCAATACGGCTATTCTTTTAACGTCTGGTTTGACGCTGACATTCGCGCATTGGGCGATTAAAAAGCATGATCAAGTAAAAGTAGTTTACTGGTTGTTCGCCACGGTGGTATTGGGATTTTCGTTTGTTGGCTTGCAGGCATGGGAGTATTCACATGCGTATAGCGAACTCAACTTGAGAATGGACTCGGGTATCTATGGCAGTACTTTTTATATGTTAACAGGCTTCCATGGTTTTCACGTCACTATGGGCGCAACCATGCTATTGATTATGATGATTCGCGCAATGAAAGGGCATTTTAACGGTAAGAATCATTTTGCTTTTGAGGCTGTCGCCTGGTACTGGCACTTTGTCGACGTAGTTTGGTTAGGTCTATTTGTCTTCGTTTATTGGATCTAATATTACGATAGATTAATGACTAGGTTAGATTGTAAGGCGCGATTTCAGAGTCGCGTTTTTATGTTCAGGGATGAACGGTATGTCACGGACGCATGGATGCGTAGGAGTGACGATGTTCAGGGATGAACGGTATGTCACGGACGCATGGATGCGTAGGAGTGACGATGTTCAGGGATGAACGGGGGCGTTGCATGCTCCTCGACAATTGCTCCTGCATTGTTCTAATTAGTTACATCCCTGTAACGATGCAGAAACGACACTTCCGCCATCCCTGGCGGTCGTATGTCACGGACGCATGGATGCGTAGGAGTGACGATGATGTTCAGGGATGAACGGGGCGTTGCATGCTCCTCGACAATTGCTCCTGCATTGTTCTAATTAGTTACATCCCTGTAACGATGCAGAAACGACATTTCCGCCATCCCTGGCGGTCGTATGTCACGGACGCATGGATGCGTAGGAGTGACGATGGCCAGGGATGAACGGGGTCGTTTAATGCTCCTCGACAATTGCTGCATTGCTCTAATTAGTTACATCCATGTAACGATGCCAAAACGACACTTCCGCCATCCATGGCGGTCGTATGTCACGACGCATTAAGTCCAGGGATCGACACTGTATAGTAGAATAAACGCAGGAGCAGTTATCGAGGATGCGTAGGAGTGACGATGTTCATATACAGGCAAAAAAGCACGGTAATTAAGAACCGTACTTTTGATTTAGCCCTGATACGTTAGGATCAGGCTACAAATGTTGCTTTTATAGTCTTGAACGCATTTTTTTCTATTTGTCGAATGCGTTCTGCAGACACGCCAAATTCATCGGCAAGCTCGTGCAGTGTCGCTTTAGACTCATCATCTAGCCATCGTCGAGAAACTATCTCTTTGCTACGATCATCTAGTTCATCTAATGCCTTTCTCAAATGAAGACTGTTTTGCTGTTTTGAGTCTCTAGATTCAAGCGTAATCTCTGGGGACGGCGTGTTCGAGATGAGCATGTTCTCCGGCGCTATATAGGCTGAGTCGTCGTCTTCATCACTGCTCATATTAAAACCGATATCTTGGTTGTTGAGTCTGTTTTCCATTTCCATGACATTTTCACGTGTGACGCCTAGTGTTTCGGCAACATGGGTAATTTCTTCAGCTTTGAACCAGCCTAATCGAGTCTTCTGACTACGTAATTTAAAAAATAGTTTACGTTGAGCTTTGGTGGTCGCTATTTTAACAATGCGCCAATTCTTTAGTATAAATTCGTGTATCTCAGCCTTTATCCAGTGCACTGCGAATGAAACAAGGCGTACACCGACTTCAGGGTCAAAGCGTTTTACTGCCTTCATTAACCCTATGCTGCCTTCCTGGATTAAATCGGATATAGCCAGACCATAACCAGCATAGTTATTGGCGATTTTAATCACAAATCTAAGGTGAGGTAAAACTAGCTTTTGTGCAGAGGCAAGGTTTCCGGTTGCCTGCAAATCGGTAGCGTATGCATGTTCTTCCTCTGGTGTGAGAATAGGGATTCTACGCGCAGCCTGTATATAGGCGTCTAAATTAGACGATCCCATAAGGATTGGCAGTGAATTGCCAGTACTGACCAGCTGTGTACTCATATATAAACCTCGTGTTTAGTGTTTAGCACTCTTCATGGTTGAGTGCTAACCATTAGAACATAGATAGAATGCTTAGTTCAACCTTGTCTAATAGTAAATTGTTTGTCGTTAAATGTAAGTTGGAGCGAAACCTGTTGGGGGTTGGTCTATAGGTTATGCGGCTATACGCTTAATGCTTCGTTTTGGCGTTTAATATTTTAAAAGGTAAGTATCCGTTTGAGCAGGTCTTCTTCGTTAATGGTTTTGGTTATGAAGTCATTGGTTCCGGCTCCAAAGATAGCGGTGGAGCCTGCTTTTTTATCGTCACCAGGTTCAATCGTCATTAATAAAATGGGTAGGGCGATATAGCCTAGCTTTATCTGGTTTCTAACTCTTTGGATTAAATCGAAGCCAATAAAAAAGGATGATAGCATCAAATCGGTGATCATGATATCGAAGGTGCATCGCAAATTTGTTTCAATATCCTGTTCCAGGTGTGCCAGGGCTGCGCTGGGCTCGTTAAAGTGTTCAAAGTTAATATCGTTTTTTCTTTAATATTGAGCTGGTTCTGGCTGATTCTGAGGAATCAATCAACAGTAGTCGACGTTTATTTAACATGATTTCTACGTTGGCTCGATTTGGTTCAGATGTTTGGCTACTGCTATCCAAGAGCCAGTGAGACCCAGTAGGGTACTCGAAGAGATTAAAATGATAAAGTCCTGGAAGGAAAATGTGACGATATCTAATTCGGCTTGATACAGCATGTTTAACCGCCCGAGAGGGCCGGATATAGCGAGATAGCCTAGCTCTACAATTAGCCAGGAAATAATGCCACCAAACAGGCCGTACCATAAACCACCATACAAAAATGGACGACGAATAAAGGCATTGGTGGCTCCGATGAGCTTGGTCACTATGATTTCCTGATAACGATTTTGTATGTCGAGTCTGATCGTATTGCCGATTATTAGCAGAACTGCAAAAGCAAATAAGAGCGTGATAATGCCGACTGCTCGTTTGGCTATTTCTAAAATGGTAAAAAGTCTCTCTAGCCATTCGGTATCGAGTTTGGCTATTTTGACTTCAGGTAGAGACTGTAGACTATTGAGTAGGTTTTTTATCTCGAATCTATCGCTGTCACTTTTTGGAATGACAATAATCGTGTGTGGCAGTGGGTTGCTCGATAAGGTGTCGATACTCTTCCCAAAGCCAGAGCTTTGGCGAAAGGCTTGTAAGGCGCTATCACGAGAAATAAATTCGGTCTTTTGAACAGTCTCTTGACTGGCGAGTGCTTTGCTTAGTTTACGCGCCGATTTCTCGCTGGTTTTGAGGTCAAGATATAATGTAATTTGAGTACTAGAGCTTAAGTCGCCTGACATAGCTTCTATATTTTTAAGGAATAGGTAGAACCCGCTGGGTAACGATAAAGTAATGCCAATGACAGCGACGGTCATGATAGTGGTGGTTGGTGCCTTGTAAATTTTGCCAAGGCTAAACACCAACGACTGAAGGTGATGTAAAAAGTAAGCGACCAATTTATTGGCCTTTCCTGGTATACCTCGTCGTTTTTTGCTCGTCGCCATGACCATGACTAGTCGCTCCCAATCATGATTCGTATGCTGCTATGGGTTGCAGGTCATTGTGGGTCATTTGTCCACCATTTAGAGTGAGCACCGGTTTTTGCAGCTCATCGATCAAACTTAAATCATGGCTTGCGACTAATACCGATACGCCTACTTGATGAAAATCGACAAAAATTTGCATGATTTCTCGCGAAAGTACCGGGTCAAGATTACCTGTCGGCTCATCTGCCAGTAGCAGCATAGGTTTGTGTACGACAGCTCGAGCGATGCCGACGCGCTGTTGCTCACCCCCCGATAGTGTAATTGGCATCGCTTTCTCTTTTTGAAGTAATCCGACTTTATCTAGAGCGGCGCGTGTTCTTTTAGCTATTTCTTGATGTCGATAGCCCTGGATAGTTAAGGGTAAGGCGACGTTGTCAAAAACGCTTCGGTCAAACAACAGCTGATGATCCTGAAAAATAATACCAATGTTTCGTCTAATATAAGGCACTCTATATTTTGAGACTGTTTTTAAATTGATACGATTAAGTAGAGCCTGACCGCGGGTGGGTTTTTCTATCAGTGAGATAATCTTAAGAAGAGTGCTTTTCCCCGCGCCGGAATGACCGGTTAAGAAAGCCATTTCTCCCTCACCTAGCTGCATGTTGACATTGCGAAGTGCTTCGAAACCACCTTCGAATCGCTTGCTTACATTCTTGAATTCAATCATGAATAAGTTTAATTTTCGAACTCACTTAGTAGGGCGTCGACGAATTCGTCACTGTCGAATTGGCGTAAGTCTTCAACTGTTTCACCAACTCCAATAAATCGTATGGGTAATTTGAGTTGCTCGGCAACGCTAAATATCATGCCACCTTTGGCCGTTCCGTCAAGTTTGGTTAATGTGACGCCAGTGACACCAACCGATTGTTTAAACTGAGCAGCCTGAGCCATCGCATTCTGGCCTGTACCCGCATCTAGCACCAGCATAGTTTCGTGTGGCGCAGTTGGATCGAGTTTGCCGAGTACGCGTTTTATCTTTTCGAGCTCTTCCATCAAGTTGCTTTGAGTGTGCAGGCGTCCCGCTGTATCGGCAATGAGTACGTCGATATTACGGGCTTGGGCGGATTGCAACGCATCAAATATAACGGATGCCGAGTCGGCCCCTTGACCTTGTTGGACGACGGGAATGTCGAGCCTATCACCCCAGGCTTGAAGTTGTTCGACCGCGGCAGCACGGAAAGTATCGCCTGCTGATAGCATAACTCGATGGCCTTCAGACTTTAACTTTTGAGCGAGCTTTCCGACAGTTGTTGTTTTACCAGCACCATTAATGCCAACCATTAATATGACATACGGCTTATGTTGGTTGTCGATGATAAGCGGAACAGCACTCGGTTGGAGAACGTCAGCCATTGTCTGTTTGAGCACAGATAATACAGTTTCTCCATCCTTCAATTGCTTGCGGTTGAGTGACTCGGTCAGGCTGGTAGTGATCTTTTGTGTGGTTGGTAAGCCAATATCCGCTAGCAGAAGCTGATCTTCGAGTTGTTCGAGTAAATCGTCATCGATTAGTTTCTTACCCAATAAAATATTGGCCAGGCCTGATGACAGGTTAGATCGAGTCTTGGCAAGCCTTTCGCGCAGAGATGCAAACAAACCTTTGCTTTTTTGAGGCTCAGAGTCCTGTTTTTTATCACCCGGTTTAAAGCCGAACATCTATTTTCCTGCGGTAGGGATTTCAGGCACAATATGCTAACAGAAAGCGACCAATTCTGTGTACTCTGATTCACCTTCCGACACATATTCTGACACACATTCTACGACATAAATAAATGAATAACGGCAAATCACAACAAGTACGAATCATCGGTGGGCGTTGGCGCAGCCGCAAACTTCAAGTAGCCGATATTGACGGGCTTCGGCCCACGACTAGCCGAGTGCGTGAAACATTGTTCAACTGGGTTGCGCTGGATTGTCCGGGTGCCAATGTGCTCGACTGTTTTGCGGGTAGCGGTGCATTGGGGTTCGAGGCCTTGTCCCGAGAGGCAAAGCAAGTAACCATGCTTGAGAAGAACCCTCAGGCCTGCAAAAGTTTGATGTTGCAGGCTGACCGTCTGGCGCACGAGTCGATTGAGGTGGGTCAATTAGATATACATCAGGGAGATGCCTTACAGCTGGTTTCCCACTTGACCTTGAAATACGATTTGGTATTTATTGACCCGCCTTTCGCCGAGGGTCATTTGAAGCAAGCTGTCATAGATACTCTGATGGAGTCCGAACGACTCAATCAGGGGGCGAAACTCTATCTGGAATGGCCTAAATACGAACGATTTGAATTGAGCCCAAACGAATTTAGTTGGCTCAAACAGAAAAAGGCCGGGCAGGTTAATTATGCTATGGTCGAATGGTTAGGAAGTCGCTAAACTGAGCCGAGTATGTTTGTGGTCGATTTGACTGATTTTTTCTAGCTAACTTTCTAGGTTAATTTTCCTAGCTGATTTCCTGTGAGATGACAATGGAAAGAATTGCAATTTATCCCGGCACCTTCGACCCTGTTACCAAAGGTCATATTGACATTTGTGAACGGGCGACAAAGATGTTCGATCATGTCGTGATAGGGGTTGCGGATAGCCTTGCCAAGCAACCGTTCTTTGATATTGAAGAACGCACTGAAATGCTTGAGATGGTATTCGCGAATAACCCGAAAATATCGATTCGACCTTTTTCTGGGTTGCTGATTGATTTTGCACGCGAGTGCCAATCTAAAATCATTATCAGAGGGTTGAGAGCGATATCAGATTTTGAGTATGAGGTCCAACTGGCGGGTATGAATCGTTCTCTCGCCCACGAAATCGAAACCGTTTTCCTCACGGCTGCGCAACATTATGCTTTTGTATCTTCGAGCCTGGTGCGTGAAATTGCTCGTCTCGAAGGCGATGTATCTGAATTTTTACACCCTTTAATTTTGAAAAAATTGACCAAAAAATTAGCAAAGTTTAACCGCAAAGCGTAAATCTCGAGGGATATTACTGATGTTACTTTTGTTTTAGAGTTTTCTCGCAAAGTGAGTAAACTCTTAGCTCTTTAGAGCTCAGTTCTTAAAATTCGGTCGCTTGCGGCCGAGATTTTTATAACCTAAATTGATTAATATCAGGAGAAAATCAGAATGGCGTTAATGATCACAGATGAATGTATTAATTGTGATGTTTGTGAACCCGAATGTCCAAACGACGCTATTTATCCCGGCGAAGAAATTTATATAATTGACCCTGTTTTGTGTACTGAGTGCGTCGGGCACTTCTCGGAGCCCCAGTGCGTGGAGGTGTGCCCTGTCGATTGCATTCCGTTTAACCCAGAGGTGGTCGAAACGCAAGATGAGCTAATGGATAAATATAAACGACTCACGGGTAATGACCAGGCTTAGCGATTCGCTTTAATAACCTGCCTTAATAGCTTGCCTTAATAGTAATGGAGTAAAAGATGACTGCAGAGCGTTTATTTCGGCCTCACCTTGTCGGGGCTTTTTTACTTTTGATGCAATGTTCGATAGTAACAACGGCGAATAGTGCCGAATATGCTGTTGCCACTGCACATCCGTTAGCGACACAGGCGGGTATCGAGATACTCAAGCGAGGTGGTAATGCCTTTGATGCCGCTATCGCGGTAACCAGTACGCTAGCAGTGGTCGAGCCATACTCGTCTGGCCTAGGCGGTGGTGGTTTTTATCTATTGCATCGGCAAGACGGTAACCAACAGGTGATGCTCGACGCCCGCGAACGAGCACCCTTAAAAGCACATCGCGATATGTACCTGAAAGCCAATGGTGAAGTCGATCATGACCTTTCAATGAATGGTGCAACATCGGCGGGTATTCCAGGTATTCCGGCAGCGCTGGATCACTTGCAACGCCATTATGGCGTATTGCCACTAAATGTCAGTTTGGCTAACGCGATAAGCTATGCAGAAAATGGTTTTGAAGTGGACTCGGTCTATCACCGTCTGGCTAAATTTCGATTGCCAGTATTGCAGCGATATCAATCGAGTCGCAATATTTTATTACGCAACGGTGAAATCCCTGAGTTGGGCAGTTTAATCAAGCAGCCTGATCTGGCGCGAACATTAGCATTGATAGCGAACGAAGGTGCCAGTGGTTTCTATCAGGGCGAAACAGCGCAAAAATTGGTATCCAGTGTTCGAACGAATGGCGGTGTTTGGTCACTTCAAGACTTGAATCAATATCAAATCATTTTACGAAAGCCGATGCGGTTTCAATATGGATCAGCCGAGTTCGTCACCGCTACATTGCCGTCATCGGGTGGACTGGTGTTGGCTAGCATCTTTAAAATGCTGGATAAGCTTAATTTTGATGAGGCAGATTCACCGCAAAAAAAGCATTTATTAGTAGAAGCGATGCGCCGAGCTTACCGAGATCGCGCTGCTTACATGGGGGATGAAGATTATGTCGATGTACCCACCGCCAAATTGTTGAGTGATGATTATATCGAGAATCTGGCGTCTGATATTTCGACTAGGCAAGCCAGTAAGAGCGCTGACCTGGGTTCGATAGTCGATAACGCCGCTGGCACTGATACCACGCATTTTTCGATTATCGACGCGCAAGGCAATATGGTATCGGCGACCTTGTCGGTGAACTATCCGTTTGGTTCCGGGTTGATTGCAGACGGCACAGGCGTGTTATTGAACGATGAAATGGATGATTTTTCGGCTAGTCCTGGCGTGCCTAATGCTTATGGTTTATTGGGTAGCGATGCCAATGCGATTGCGCCAGGTAAACGAATGTTATCGAGTATGACGCCTGCTTTTGTGAGGCTGCCAGGCAAGAGTCTTATTGTCGGAACACCCGGCGGCAGCCGCATTATCACCATGCAATTACTAGCCATGTTGGAATTTCTCGATGGTGGGGATGCCGAGGCTATTGTGTCAAAGCCCCGATTT
This sequence comes from Gammaproteobacteria bacterium, assembly GCA_041688005.1. Taxonomy (GTDB): domain Bacteria; phylum Pseudomonadota; class Gammaproteobacteria. Next base: position 570 of record JBDNJA010000213.1, on the reverse strand, counting down.
CATCATCAGTTTTTTCCGGACAAAATATTCTATGAACCAGGTGCTTTTGATCCGGCGACAATCTCGACTCTAAAAGGACTAGGGCATGAATTACAGGAGATGAGCTACCAATACGGTAATATGCATGCGATTGTGGTTAATCATGACAACGGTCAACTGGATGCCGCCTCTGACCCACGTGGCATAGGTGAGGCAACTGTTTCGAGGTAAGGCAGTTGGTTATCAAGTAATCGTTATCAAGTATTCCCCATCAAGTAATGGACTATGTCTTAACCATCAGCGCATATCTGGCTGATGAGCTGGTTTAATGATTGCTCGGCACTATCGTTACCAACCTGGCAAGTGCCGGTTGCAAGATGTCCGCATCGATCATTTCATCCCCTGATTGGCCTTGTATTAGGTTGATTGATATGAGTGTGAAATGAGTAAAGGCAATGATTTTTAGCTGGCTCGAAAGTAGTAATATCGGGTCAATGGCTAAAAAAGCTTGAAATTGACAAAAACATACCAATATCTGGCGAAGTTTCTTACGATCTAAGTCTATTTACAGTAAGTCTATTTACAGTAAGT